>CAZERJ010000025.1:0-27809 GCA_964514445.1 uncultured bacterium
ACGTCAGCAAGCACGGCTTTACAACGCCGTTCGTGTGCGGTGCGCGCGATCTCGGTGAAGCGCTCCGCCGTATCGCCGAAGGCGCGGCGATGATCCGCAGCAAGGGCGAAGCGGGCAGCGGCAACATTGTCGAGGCCGTGCGCCATATCCGCGCGATCACCGATGCAATCCGCGAACTCACCGTTGCACCGCAAGAAGAACTCGTAGCGCGTGCGCGCGATCTCGGCGCCCCGCTCGAACTGGTGCAAGACGTTGCGAAAAACGGCAAACTTCCGGTTGTGCTGTTCTGCGCGGGCGGCGTTTCGACACCGGCCGATGCGGCGCTCATGATGCAACTCGGCGCGGAAGGCATCTTTGTCGGCAGCGGCATCTTCAAATCGAACAATCCGAAGGCGTTCGCCAAAGCGATTGTGGATGCGACCACGCATTACAACGATCCGGCCGTTATCGTTGGAGCGAGCCGTTCGCTCGGCAAGGACGCGCTTGCAATGGAAGGCATCGACGTACGCAAGCTTCCCGAATCGGAACTGCTCGCGCCGCGCGGCAACTAATGATGAAGATCGGAGTACTCGCGCTCCAAGGCGACGTCGTCGAGCACATTGCCGCGCTCGAACGTGCCGGCGCGCAGGCGGTAGCGGTAAAAACGCTGCCGCAGTTGCAAAGCATCGATGCGCTGATCATTCCGGGCGGCGAATCGACGACGGTGATGAAGTTGCTGGATCGCTTCGGGCTTGTAAAGCCGATCGTCGATCGCGTGCATGCGGGCATGCCGCTGTGGGGAACATGCATGGGCATGATCGTGATCGCGCACGACGTTGCGGGATTGCAGCAGCCCACGCTGGATCTGCTCGATGTAACCGTGCGGCGCAACGCCTTCGGCCGTCAGAACGAGTCCGCCGAAACCGATCTCGATATTCCGGCTCTGGGTACGAAACCGTTCCCGGCGATCTTCATTCGTGCGCCGTGGATCGAGCGTGCCGGCGAGGCCGTCGAGGTGCTCGCGCAGCGTGGCGGCTACGGCGTCATGGTGCGCCAGGGCAACGTCATGGGCACGTCGTTCCATCCGGAGCTTACACACGACGCGCGCGTACACGAGTATTTCCTGCAAATGGCGCGCGACGCGACAAAAGCGGTAGGGAAGCACAGCACGGCCGCTTAATCTTTCACGCCAAATGGCTGCGCACGGTTCTACCATGAATCCGGAAGAACTCGACGCCACGGTTCCACCCGTAGCACTTTTGGCGTCTGATACCGTTGCGCGGTTTTGCCTTGCCGCCCATGCCTATCTCTCGGACGAGGAAGGCAAGCAGCCTGCACTCGAGGACGCCGAAGCTGCAATCGATGTTGCGACTTTGGCTTTCGATAGGGTGAAGGAAAGGTTAAGGCCGGAAGAACGGTTAGCACTCGCGCAGCTGCTGACCGAAACCAGGATGACGTTTGTGAAAAAGCGAGGATTGTGATGCCTCGCTTTTTTGTACTTCTCGCCGATGGGGGATCGAATTGAGCGACGTTCTCGTATTGAATTTCACCTACGAGGCGCTGAACATCACCAATTTCCAGCGCGCCGTGAAACTGATCTTTGCAGGCAAGGCGGAGATCGTGCACGGCCGCGAGCGTGTCATCTCGTCCACGACGTTCGAGATGCGCATGCCGTCGATTATTCGCATGCTGTATTACATCCGCCGCCCGATGCAAAAGGTCGCACTGACGAAGAAGAACATCCTCATTCGTGACGATCACACGTGTCAGTACTGCGGAATCCGCGGCGACCGGTTCATGACGGTCGATCACGTGTTGCCAAAGAGTAAGGGCGGTCCATCCACTTGGGAAAATCTCGTGTGTGCATGCATGCGGTGCAACAACCGCAAGAATAACCGTACGCCCGACGATTGCAACATGAAGCTGAAGCGCAAGCCGCGCCAGCCGAAGTACATCCCATGGATTCAGATTAAGCGCAACACGCTGCCGGAGGAATGGGGCAAGTTCCTGTTCCTGTACAACGTGTCGATTGAGGAGCGCGTCGAAGCGTAGTGCCACTCGAGGCGGTCAACACCTCCGCTTCCATAGCAACGTTCATCGTAGTTGCCGCCACAGCCGTGGCGGCAATCGTTCAACTGCGGCACATACGCCGCGCAAATCAGCTCAGCGGGCTGTTCAGAGCGTTCGATCTCGTGCAAGATCCTTCGGTGCGCGATCTGATAAACTTCGTGCGCCACGATCTCGGCGAACGGATGAAGGACCCGGCATTTGTCGATGGCTTACACCAACTTCCCGTCGATCGGCGCGAGCATCCGGAATTGTATCTGTGCGACATTTACCAGCACATCGGATCGTTCGTTCGCAGCGGCCTCATCGACGAAGACCTTTACTTGCAGACCGACTGGTACAACGTCGACTTATATTGGTCACTGCTGCATGATACGATTGCGCTGATTCGTAAGGACCGGCCCTTCGTGTTCGAAAATTTCGAGTATCTTGCTGCACGGGCAAAAGCATGGGCGGACGCGCATCCGCACGGTGACTATCCGGCGGGCGTGCCGCGAGCACTTCAAGCATAACGAGGGCCCACGGCACAAACGCATAACCACATAGGCCGTGATTCAAGCGGCGCGTAAGGCGCTCTGGCTGCCCTTCACCCAGATGGACGAGTTCGATTTCGCACAACGCACGTTCGTGCGCGGTGAGAGCGCCTATTTATATGACGCGGCCGGGCGGCGTGTATTCGATGCGGTAAGCTCCATTTGGACCACCGTGCACGGACACTGCCATCCGGCGATTGTTGAAGCTATTACGCGCCAAGCGCAGACGCTCGATCACGCGACGCTGCTCGGCGCGTCGAATCCCATTGCGGAGCAGTTGGCGCAGCGGCTTGCGCGCGTGCTTGGATTGCCGCACGTGTTCTTTGCTAGCGATGGCGCAAGTGCAATTGAAGCCGCGCTCAAGATGGCGTTGCACTATTGGAACAATGCCGGGCAGCCCCAGCGTAGGCGCTTTGTTCATTTAACAAATTCGTATCATGGGGACACCGCGGCGGCCATGAGCGTTTCGGACATTGCCGTGTTCAAGTCGCGCTATGGAGCGGTGACGTTTGAAACGCGACGGTTTGAGGACGCAGTGATTGACGGTCACGATGTGGCAGCCGTCATTGTGGAACCGCTCGTGCAGGCCGCGGCGGGAATGCGGATTGTTGCGCCTGAGCGGTACGCAGGGCTGCGGGGCATGACGCCGCTGTTGATCGCCGATGAGATCGCGACCGGTTTTGGGCGAACGGGCACGATGTTCGCGTTGGAACAACTCGACATTGCGGCGGATATTGTGTGCGCCGGCAAAGGTATTACCGGCGGAACGCTGGCGCTTTCGGCGACGATTGCTTCGAACCGGGTGTTCGAAGCATTCGGTGGGCATCACGAACAGATGAATCATTTTTTCCACGGACATTCGTATGCGGGAAATCCGATTGCGTGCTCGGCGGCAATCGCGAATCTTGACGTGTTCGAGCGCGAACGCACGTTGGACCACACGCGCTTGGTGCGTGAGGCGATCGAACCGGCGTTGGCGGCGCTTGCGCAGCATGACCTTGTGCGCGAGGTTCGCGGCGCCGGGTTGATGATTGGCATTGAGCTTGCCGCGGAGAGGATCGACAGGAGCAATTCGCGCTCGGCGGCATGGCACGTGGCGGACGAGTTGTATGAGCGCGGGCATTTTACGCGACCGATTGGCGATGTGATACAGCTGGTGCCGCCGCTGAGCTCGACGGTGGAGGAGATTCATTCGTTTATCAGCGCGTTGATTGATGTGCTGGCGCAGTCTCATGCGTGATCGTGTCATGTGCCATTGTGTCGTGGTGAGGTATCGAACCATGTCCGAGTGTCGTCGAGGCCTTCTGCCACGCGGCTTCGACGGGCTCAGCCGTGGTTCGATACCTCACCATGACACTTCAACGTCACCGTGACGCTTCAACCTCACCACAACACGAGTATTTCACCGTATTGTTAAACACATGACTTATGTAGACAAAGTCCGCCAAGAGCTCGAGCACATCAAAGAAGCCAACCGCTACCGTACCATCCCGCCGGATCACAAGTGGTTTGCGGATTTTTCTACCAATGATTATCTTGCGCTGGCGACCGATTCGCGTATGGTTGAGGCGATGCGGTATGTGAAGCGCGTTGGAAGCGGCGGCGCGCGGCTTCTTGGTGGTGTCCATCGCGAACACACGCTGCTGGAACAAGATTTAGCGTCGTGGTTCGGGCGTGAACGCGCGTTGCTCTTTTCGTCCGGTTACCTGGCGGCGCTTGGTGCGGTGCAAGTGCTCAGTACGTTTGTTGAGGCGATCTACTCTGACGCGCTGAATCACGCATCGCTCATCGACGGCATTCGCGCAAGCGGAAAACCGCGCGAGGTCTTCGCGCATCGCGCGCTGCCGCCGAGGACGGAGCGCCGCACACCCGCCCTCATCGTCACCGAATCTCTTTTCGGCATGGACGGCGATATTGCCGATATTGCCGCATACGCACGCGACCTCAACGACGGCGATATTCTGCTCGTCGACGAAGCGCACGCTATCGGCGTGCTCGGCGATCGCGCCGCAGGTTTTGCCGCATCACTGGACGACCCGCGCATCGTCATCCTCGGTACGATGAGCAAAGCACTCGGTGCAAGCGGCGGGTTTATTGCCGGTAGCGCCGATCTCGTCGAGTTGCTGATCAATACAGCGCGCACGTTTATTTTTGATACCGCTTTGCCGCCAGCGCTCGCGTTCGCCGGCCGCGTTAGCGTCATGCTGGCTAAGTCTGCCGACGATCGGCGTGCGCGTCTGCTCGCCAATGCCGCGCGCCTGGGCGGCGCCACGCCAATCGTGCCGGTCGTCGTCGGCAGCGAAGAGCGCGCGCTGGAGCTCATGCGTCTGGCGCGCGAGCGAAACATCAACGCCCCCGCCATCCGGCCGCCCACCGTTCCGCAAGGCGAGTGCCGTCTGCGAATCTCCGTTCGTTCCGATCATACGCACGAGCAACTTGATATGCTGCTGGAATGTCTTCGAATCACCGCTTCTTCGTAACCGGCACCGATACCGACGTGGGCAAGACGCGAGTCACCGCTGCGCTTGCGATTGCGCTGCGCATTGCCGGTGAGGATCCCACGGTCGTCAAACTCGTGCAAACGGGTTTGGAGCCGCGCGTTCCGGGCGACGCCGCAAATGCCGGGCGGATCGCGAAAGTCCGGCATGTCGAGCTCGCGCGGTTTCGCAAGCCGGCGGATCCGTGGGCGGCAGCAATTGCCGAGCCCGCACCAAGCGTCTACGCAAACGATCTCGCCGAAGCGATCAACGGCATCAAAGGCGCCGTCGTCGTTGAAGGCGCCGGTGGGCTTGCCGTCCCGCTCAACAAGAACGAGAATTTTGCAACCGTCGCGGCGCTGAGCAAGCTGCGCGTTGTTTTGACCGTGGGCCTACGGTTGGGTTGCATCAACCACGCGTTGCTTACTATCGCGCTGTGCGAACAGCTGCGCCTGCCGCTAGCCGGCTGCGTGCTTGTCAACCGCTGGCAGGATGCAGGCGCGAACTATGCCGACGACGTCACGCGCGCGTTGCAGGGAAAAGTTGACATCCTTGGCATTCTGCCGTTTGATCCCGGCGAACAAGCAGCGGCAGAGGAAGCCGCGCAGCTGTTCGTGCCGCTCATTTAAAACCGGACGAGGACGATACATTTCACGGTGAACCACTCGGCTATTGAAGCGGCGCGCGAACGCGTGCTGACGCAAAGACTCCCTGCCGATCGCGCCATGCTGCGAGAACTCGCACTGCTGGCCGACGATCGCGTACCGGAGCTGCTGGCATTGGCAGACGAAGTGCGCGCAGCGTTTTGCGGCGACGGCGTCAACATCGAGGTGCTCTATAACGCCAAACGCGGCGGTTGCTCGGAAGACTGCAACTTCTGTTCGCAAAGCGCTCGCTTTGCCTCGGAGGTTGAAGCGGAGCCGCTCAGCACCATCGAGGGTTTCTTAGAAGCTGCGCGCGATGCGCACGAACGCGGCGCGGGTGAACTGTGCATTGTCGTTGCGGTGCGTGGACCTTCGGCGAAGCTGCTGGATCGCGTCTGCGAAGCCGTCACGCGCATTAAGGCGCAGTATCCGCTCAGCGTCGCGGTGTCGCTCGGCATCTTGCGTCACGATCAGATCGAGAAGCTCAAAGCTGCGGGCGTCGATAAAGTCAATCACAACCTCGAAACCTCGCGCCGCTACTTCCCCAGTGTGTGCACCACGCACAGCTACGACGAGCGCTGGGAAACGTGCAATCTCGTCAAAGATGCGGGACTCGAATTGTGCTGCGGCGGCATCATCGGCATGGGTGAGACGCTGGAAGATCGCCTCGATTTCCTCGAAGCGCTGCAAACGCTCGCGCCGCAAGAAGTGCCGGTGAACTTCCTCAATCCGCGCCCGGGCACGCCCTTTGGCGATCGCTCGCTCCTCGAGCCCACTGAAGCGCTGCGTTTTGTCGCGCTGGCGCGGCTGGCGTTGCCGTCATCGCTCATCCGTTTTGCCGGTGGACGCGAGGTGACGCTCCAGGGATTGCAAGATCTCGGCATGCGTAGTGGCGCGAGCGGCCTGGTGCTGGGAAATTATTTGACCACACAAGGCCGGCAAGACGCCGACGACTTTGCGATGCTGGATCGTTTGGGATTCGAGGTGCTCGCGTAGCGTGATCGAGGAGCAAGCCGAAGCTCTCGACCAATCCGTCGCGCCGTATTTTCAGGCGCTGCTCGACTACGTCGACTCCGGCGTTATTCCGTTCCACACACCGGGCCACAAGCAGGGCATCGGCATGGATTCGGCGTTCCGCCAGTTCGTCGGTGACAACATCTGCGCGATCGATCTCACGCCTATGCCCGGCATCGACGATCTGTTGCAGCCGACCGAATCGATTCTGCACGCGCAGCAGCTTGCCGCCGAAGCATACGGTGCCGATCGCAGTTATTTCTTGATCAACGGGTCCACGTCGGGCAATCAGTGCATGATGATGACCGCCGTGAATCCCGGCGAGAAGATCGCCGTGCCGCGCAACTCGCACAAATCGATGCTCGGCGGTCTGGTCATGAGCGGCGCGTATCCGATATACATGCAGCCGGAAGTCGACGAAACGCTGCACATGGACAATACCGTTACGCCGCAGACGGTCGAGCGGACGTTGGAAGAGCATCCCGACGTCAAAGCGCTGTACATCGTCAGCCCCACGTACTACGGCGTCGCTGCGGATCTCGAGAGTATCGAGCGTATCGTCCACGCGGCGGACAAACTGCTGCTGGTTGACGAAGCGTGGGGTCCGCATTTTCAGTTTCACCCCGCACTGCCGCTCTCGGCAACGCAGTGCCGCGCCGACCTGTGCATCAACTCGACGCACAAGATGCTCTCGGCGTTCTCGCAGTGCGCGATGCTGCATCAAATCGGTCCGCGCGTGCGCGTAGACCGGCTTGCCTCTGTGCTCAAGATGTTCTTGTCCACCTCGCCGAATCTGCCGATGGTTGCATCGCTGGACGTCGCACGCCGGCAGATGGCAATGGAAGGTGCGGCGCTGCTTTCCGAAACGATTGCGCTCGCAGAACGCACGCGACGGCAAATCAATGAAATAGAGGGCGTCTACTGCTTCGGCGAAGAGCTTCAAGGCCGTCCCGGCGTGTTCGATCTCGATCCCACGAAGGTGACGATCACCGTCAAAGACCTTGGTTATACCGGCTATGAAGCTTCCGAGATTCTGCGCCGGCGTTACAACGTGCAAGTTGAACTTGCCGATCTCTTTAACGTGGTCGCGCTCTTCACCATCGGCACAACGGAAGATGCCGCTGACCGTTTGGTGGAAGGCGTACGCGAACTCGCGCGCGAGGATCGCCCCATCGACTTGTTCTCGCCGTCAGGCGTGCTCGAGCGGCGGCTCAAAACGGGATCGTACAAACTGCCGAAGATCCCGCCGATGCGCCTGATTCCGCGCGACGCGTTTCTCGCCGACACCGAGTTCGTGCGTTTCAAAGAAAGCCAAGGCCGGATCTGCGCCGAGACGATCTCGCCCTATCCGCCGGGCATTCCGGTGATCTCCCCCGGCGAAGAGCTGACGCCGGAAATCATCGATTATCTTTCGCTCGAGCTCAAGGCCGGCGTACGGATGCAAGGCCCGTTCGACAACGAGCTCAAGCAAATCCGGGTCGTAAAGGAATAAAAAACAGGATTACAAGTGAAGACGCCGGACCATCGGTCCGGCGTCAACTTTCTAGTACCCCGAGGAACGCTGATATCCTGATCCTGAATCTTGCTCGTTGACGCCGGAGTAGTACACTCTGGCCTTCACGATTTGGTACCACAGCGCCGCTGTTAAGAGCGTGGGCGCCCATTGCCCTACGAACAGCGCTTCGTGCTTACGTCCCTGAATCTGCATGACGAGCGATCCGATGATGGATGCGCCGGCTGCCATCAGCAGCAATGAACGTACGGTTGAGTTTGCCGGTTCTTGCGCGAGGTTGCGCTCCAGCGGGGCGCTGATATTGCGCGCCGTTTGCGCGGGGTTGTTGGTTGCATCGCGGACGGTTTGTCCTAAGCGTTCGGACGTCGAATCTGTACCGGTGTAATAGTTCGTCGATTCCATGCGCAAACTATACCCGCGCGATCGATCTGTGCTCGTTCGCACGCCGCGCACCCGGCCGAGCGCTCAAAAAATAATTCTTGCGGCCCTGTTTGCGGAAGGGCGTTTGGCCGATAGTGGGAAAAAGACTCAAAACGCTCTGGAAGCGAGGGTCAGTATTGGCGGTTAAGGCCGAATCCTTTGCTCCCAATTGGGAGCTCACTCAACTCCTCGACATCTTTCCGCTTCCCATCCGGCAATCGCTCGTTCGTCTTCCCAACCTCGAAAGCGTCATCGAGGTCGTGTTGGATCTTGGGCGCCCGCCGGAAGCACGGTTCGAAAACGACTTCGTCTATCTTTCGGACACGAAGGTAAGCCAGGAAGATATCGCCCACGTCTGCTCGCGGTTATCACCGTTCGGAAACGACAACCGCGCCGGCATCGAAGAAACGCTCCATCGTATTAGTGCTATACGCAACCGGACGGGAAAGATCGTCGGCTTAACGTGCCGCGTCGGGCGTGCGGTGTACGGCACGATCGATATACTCGTCGACATCTTGCGCAGTGGTAAATCGATTTGCTTGCTCGGGCCGCCGGGCGTCGGCAAAACGACGATGCTGCGCGAGTGTGCGCGCGTTCTGGCCGAAGAACGTAAGCGCGTCGTTATCGTCGACTCATCCAACGAAATCGCGGGTGACTCCGACGTACCGCACGCAGGTATCGGGCTTGCACGGCGCATGCAAGTTCCCGATCCGGCATTGCAGCACGGCGTCATGATTGAAGCGGTCGAAAATCACATGCCGCAAGTGATCGTGATCGACGAAATCGGCACGCAGATGGAAGCCGAGGCGGCCCGCACGATCGCCGAACGCGGCGTCGTTCTGGTCGGCACGGCGCACGGACAAACGCTGGAGAATCTGCTGATGAATCCGACACTCTCGGATCTCGTCGGCGGCATCAGCGCCGTGACGCTCTCGGATGAAGAAGCGCGCCGCCGCGGCACGCGCAAAACGGTGCTGGAACGCAAAGCGCCGCCCACGTTCGATATCGTCGTCGAGATCCACGATCGCGACAACATGGCGATCCACAAGAACGTCGCCGAAGTCGTCGATGCACTGCTGCGCGGTTACCAGCCGCAGCCGGAAGTGCGCCGCCGGACCGCCAGCGGCAAAGTCGATATCGTCCAGGAAGCCGATACCGAATCGATGCCGCAGCTGGTGGGCAGCTCGGCGTTTCATCATGACGACGATCGCGACCGCGAGGATCGCGACAAGCCGCTCTTGATTTTCCCGTACGGCGTCTCGCGCAACAAAATCGAACGCGCCGTTCACAATCTGCGCGTCAATGCCAGCATTGCGCGCAACTGGGACGACGCCGACGTCGTGTTAACGCTGAAAACGCTCGAGCGCAAGGAACAACCCAAGCTCAAGCAGATCGCATCGGAAAATATCCCGATCTACAGCATCAAGACGAATACGACCACGCAGATCCAAAGCTGCCTCAAAGACGTGTTCAACTTACCGTCGATCGACACCGAAGAGATCGCATTACGCGAAGCGGAAGAAGCGGTCTACCAAGTGCTGCTCGACAATAAAGCCATCGAACTCTCGCCGCAAACGTCGTACGTACGCCGTATGCAACACCAGCTGGCGGAGCGTTACCGGCTGCAATCGCGCAGCACGGGCCTTGAACCAAACCGCCGCGTGCGCATCTTCAAAGCCGAAGACGCCGCGCTCTAACTAACCAAAGCGAATCGACCCGTCGTCGCCTACGAGAAAACGAGTATCGTAGGCGACGGCTTCGTCGTTCACCGTAATGCGGCTGTGCACGTTGAACCGATGCACGATTAGGCCGTCTTCTTTGGTTAGTCCGCCATAAAAGACTTTCAACAGCGCAGCTTCGCCGCGTTTGGGACGCGTGAGGCGCTTGCGTTCCACGAGCATATCGATCATGTGCGTTTGAAGCCTTACGGGGAGCAAGCGGAATGCGTCGTCGACCTCCCCAGACATGACTTGGTTCTGAGCTTTGCGGCGATCGCCGGTTTCGCGCTCATCGTTGACGTACCGCGTGATGAGATCCCACCACTGTGCCCCAATGCCGGCAAACTCGCAAGCGTACGCGATCCAGGGTCTGCCTTGATAGTCAATGTTGCTGGCGCGTACCAACTTCACCCGCGCGGGAAACGACTCGTCTTCAAGACCGATAGAGAGATCGATTTCTCGCCGTTCAATTGGAGCCGGTGTCATGAACAGCATGCCGCTTGCCGAAATTTCGGTTCCGATTGCGTGCACGGTAGGGCCGCCGTTTTCGGGCTCGTAAGCGACGTTGAAAGCGCCGGCGCGCCTGTTATATTGGCGGCGATCTCCGGTACGGCTCAGGAACCAAGCAATGACATCGCGCAGGCGCACACCCATAGTTGTTCTTTCGGGCGTATAACTACCCGATTTTAACAGATCCGTCATCGCCGACAAGGAAGCGGGTATCGTAGGCGACGGCTTCGCCGTTCACCATCACGCGGCTATGAACGTTGAAGCGATGCACGGGCTTGCCGTCCTGCTTCTGCAATCCGCCGTAAAACAGCTTGAGCAGTGGCGTCTGACCAGGTTTGGGCGGCTCCAAACGCTTACGCTGGACGAGCATCTCCACGATCTTGCTTTGCACTGCCGCCGGTAGAAGACCATACGCGTCATCAACGCGTTCCGACATCTCTTGATTCTGAATTTTGCGCCGGTCCGCAGCCTCAGGTTCGTCGTTGACGTACCGTACGACCAGGTCCCACCAATCGGCGGCGATACCTGTGAACTCACAGGCGTAGCGGTTCAACATCTGCCCTTTGAAATCGACCTTGTCGGCGCGCACGATCTTCACGCGCGCGGGAAAGCGCTTGTTGCGCAGTCCGATCGCGATTTGAAACTCCGGCCGGTCAATCGTCGTGCCTATCGCGAAAAGCAGGCCGTTCGGCGAGATCTCCGTTCCCAGTGCCTGAACCGGGCTGCCGTTCGCGGGCTCGTACCACACGTGAAAAGCGCCGGCCCGACGCTTATACTGACGGCGATCTCCGGCGCGGCTCAGGAACCATTCGATAACATCGCTAAAGAGAGAGGCCATACTTCGATATTTCGGGCCGCGGGGAAAAATTGTTTATTTCGTTTGAGGGAATCGAAGGCAGCGGAAAATCTACGCTCATGGCGGCGCTAGGAGCGGCGCTTCAAACGCGCGGTTTGACGACGGTGCTCACGCGCGAACCCGGTGGAACGCCGGTAGGCGATGCGTTGCGCGAGATTTTTCTTCGTCGCGATCTGCGGCCCGGTGGGATGGCCGAGCTCTTGCTTATCAACGCTTCTCGCAGCGAGCTCGTGCGGGAGGTCATTCGTCCCGCGCTCGCGCGCGGTAGCGCGGTGCTGTGCGATCGTTACGTGCATTCGTCGCTTGCGTATCAAGGTTACGGACGCGGCGTGCCACTCGATCTCGTTCGTACGGTATGCAACGACGCGACCGGCGGATTAATGCCGGATCTCACGCTATACGTTGACATTTCCACCGAGCTTTCTGTGCAGCGTGTGCACGAACGCGCTGCCGGCCACGATCGCATGGAATTGCAAGATGCAGCATTTTTCGAACGCGTGCGCACCGGCTACCTGGAACTGGCGCGCGGCGATTCGCGCATTGTGGTGCTCGATGGTTCGCGCCCGGCGGAGGAAGTCGCCGCGGCAGCACTGCGCGAGCTCAATGAGAAGGTGCCGCTGTGAGTGAGTTGCAGTTCGATGTTGCCGACCAGGATGCGGCCAAGCAATTCTTCTCACGTCTAACCAAAGAAACGATCGGGCACGCGTATCTGTTTTCCGGGCCGCCGGGAGTCGGAAAGAAAACGTTCGCGCGCGCGCTGGCGCAATCGCTGCTGTGTGAGTCGCCGCATCCCGATGGGCTGCTCGGCTATGACGGCACCTGTTCGTCGTGCAGACTCATCGGCAAGCAAGAAACGCGCCATCCCGATTTGCTCGAACACACCGGCACGCTGAAAATCGGCAGCGTCGACGAAGAGCTCGGTTTTCATGAATCCGAAAGTATTACCTCACGCGATCTCGTAAGGCAGCTTTCGCTGCAATCGTACGCGGGTGGCTTTCGCATTTTTATTTTAGGCGACATCGACTTTGCCGGGCCGCCCGCAGCAAACGCGTTACTCAAGTTCTTCGAGGAGCCGCCGCAAGGCGTCATTTTGCTGCTGACCACCTCGCAGCCGGCGCGGTTGTTACCGACAATCCGATCGCGCCTGGTTGAAGTGCGCTTTTCATCGCTGAGTGCAGCGCTCGTCGAACGGCTTTTGACGTCCCGCGGCGTTGATGCGGCGCAAGCGAAACTCGGGGCAACGCTCGGCCAGGGATCGCTCACGCGCGCGCTGGCGGCAATCGAAGAAGATGAGGAACAACTGCGCGGACAGGTTGCCAAATGGTTTTTTCTGGTCGCCGAAGGCGGAACGCCGGAAGGAACGTGGGCGACGCGGGAATCGCTCGACGACGGATTAGAAGTTGTCAAATCGCTTGTGCGCGATTGGCTTGCACTGTCGGCCGCCGGCGAAACGCCGCCGCTTTTAGCGCCCGATTACGAACGCCAGCTTCGTAAACTCGGCACACTTGATGCGCAAAACGCTATTTCGGCGCTCGCAAAAATCACCGAAGCGCAGCGCATGGCGCGCACGAACGTCAGCCCCGCGCTGGTTGGCGAGTTCGTGCGGATGGCGATTACCAGTAAGGCCTGAATGCGTAGTCGGAATATTGGCGTGCAACAATCGTTGCGATGTAGCCTAGCGCAATAGATGTAAAGAGAATTTGCGTTGCGAGCACCGCCAGAAATGAAAGATACGGTGCGATCGCTGCCATGGCGTAGCCCGTCAGGCCAAACCACACGACAAGGCAAACGATAACCAGAAGCGAGGTTGCAAACGGATGACGCTTGGACGTTTGCAGTGACGTGTTGAGTGCCGCACCGCCCGGCGTTCCGCCGATCGCTGCCGCCGGAAGCGTATAGATAAACGCCCACACTGCTGCTGCGCCGAGCGCTTCGCCGAAGTACGGAACCGGAATGAAGCCGCCGATCATGCGCGCCACGGTGATGAGGAAGAAAAAACCAATCGATGCAATGAGGATGTCGCCGGCACGGCGGCGTGCCGACTCCCACGCGCTGCGCAGGTTTCCCCGTCCGTGACGCCATGCATCGTCGGCGAAAATGAGGGCCACGCCGAACGCGAAGCCCTCCACGAGTGCACTGATGATGCCGGTGATAAAGTTCAACGCACCGCCGACGGGATCGAACAGCGGTCCGTTTGCCCAGGTGAGGATCGCAGCGACGATCGCCGCCACAAGCGGTGCCGCGCAAATCCCGAGGTTGCGCCCGAGCACCGGGAACGCGCGCACGTAGATCGACGGGTCGATGCGTTCGGGCAAACGTCGCATGAGTTACGCCCGCGCGCCCTCGAGGGCGTGCTGACAGCGGCAATCGGCGTTGACGTCGAGCTGCTCGACGATTTTGAAGATGCCGTCTTTCACGCGTGCGTTGTTCTTGTTGAAGACCTCGATCACTTCGTGGTGCGAGACCGGCTTAATCCCTTGCATGCCCTCCAGGCCCACATCGTAATCAGTGATCAGCGAGATGTTCACGTAGCACATCTCCAGCTCGCGCGCCAGATACGACTCGGGGTATTGGGTCATGTTGATGACTTCCCATCCGAGCGAGGAAAACCACTTGGATTCCGCCCGTGTTGAGAAGCGGGGCCCTTGGATGACGACGATCGTCCCGCGGTCGTGCGTGTCGATGCTCAGGCCCCGCAGCGCGTCGATAGCAATGGGACGCATCGTCGGGCAGTACGGATCGGCGAAGCTGACGTGCGTGGTGATTGGACCGTCGTAAAACGTGTCGATGCGGCCGGTGGTGCGGTCGACGACCTGATCGGCAACGACCATCGAGCCCGGTTTGCATTCCGGCTTGAGCGATCCGCACGCCGTCGGCGCAATGATCCGGCCAACGCCTAAGGCTTTCATCGCCCAAAGGTTGGCACGATAGTTGATCATGTGCGGCGGGAAGCGGTGATCTTTTCCATGCCGGGGCAGAAACGCTACGCGTTTGCCGGCAATCTCTCCGAGTGCGAGTTTGTCGCTTGGCGGGCCATACGGTGTCTCGACGGCGACTTCGCGGGCATTCTCGATGAGCGAATAAAAACCCGAGCCGCCGAAAACGCCGATGTCGGCGCGTTCCTGTGTCTGCATGGGGCCGCATCGTTCTGGGAAAAGCGGCGTACCCCTCGAAACGTTCCGCATGGATAGAACGCGCCGCCTCCTTACGTGCATACTCGCCATCGCTGTTCTGCACGTCACGGCATGCAGTAATAGCGCAACGCAAGTGACCGGAGGGCGGCATTCGTGGACGCAGCCGCACGTGCTGCGAATGGCGGACGTCTCCGACCCCGATTCACTCAATGAGTATCTCTCGACGATGGATCAAGTGTATTTCTTGAGTTCGCTTATCTATTCGTTCCTGATCGTCGCCGACGATCGCGGACAATTGCAAGGCGACTTGGCAACGCAAGTTCCTTCGCTCGCAAATCACGGCATCTCGTCCGACGGCAAACGTTACACGTATCACTTGCGCCATGGTGTACGCTGGCACGACGGAACGCCGCTGACCTCTGCCGACGTGAAGTTTTCCTGGCAAGCGGTCATCAATCCGAATACGAACGCATTGCATCGCGAAGGATACGATGAGATCGCATCCATCGACACACCGGACGATTACACGGTCGTGGTCAATTTGAAGCGCCGCTATCCGCCGTTTCTATCGAAGTTCTTTTCGCCGCTCCAGGAAGGCGGCAAACCGATTTTGCCGCGACATGTGCTCGCCAAATATTTCTCGCTGAACCAAGTTCCATTCAACTCTGCGCCCGTTGGCAGCGGCCCATTTAAATTCGTGAAGTGGGATCGCGGGCGCGAAGTTGTGCTTGAGCGCAATCCACTGTATTTCCGCGGCGTCCCCAAACTCGAACGGGTCGAACTGCACGTGATCCCCGACGATCAAACGATTTTAAACGAAGTGAAGCTGCATCACATCGACTTGGTGCTCTCGCCGTCGATCACGCAATATCCGCAATACCGCGGCCTGGCGGATGTCGTTGCGGAAACGCATCCGTGGAACTCCCAAGAGTTACTGGCGTTCAACGATAGCCGGCCGGGCCTGAACGACCCGCGCGTGCGCCGCGCAATCGCGGCTGCGATCGACTACCCGTCAATCATCACGAAAATTACACACGATACCTCCGAGATGCCGCGCGACTTCATCCCGCCGACGGCAATCGGCTACGCTGCGAATCCGCCGTACAACTTTTCCACGGCGGATGCAAACAAGATGCTTGATGCAGCCGGCTACAAACCCGGTGCCGACGGTGTACGCACGAACGGAACAGCGCGTTTGGAATACACGCTCGCAACGATCTCCGGCTCGGTGGCGCTGCGTTCGCTCGCGATTTTCCTTCAGGAAAACTTTCACAACGCCGGCATGAAGCTGAATATCCGCATGTATCCCTACAACGGCATGTTTACGCCGGAAGGCCCAACGTATAGCGGCAAATTTGACTTCGCAATGTACGGCGTAACCCTGACTTGGGATCCCGACATGTCATTCTACTTGGGCTGCAACTCGTTCTATCCAAAGGGTGAAAACATTTACCGCTACTGCAACCCTCGCGCAGACGTCCTCGAAGCAAAAGGCCTGGGCACCGACGATCCTGCGCAGCGCGCCGCGGCATACAAACCGGCCGAACAAATTTTCTGGCACGACGTCCCGTACATCCCACTGTACGAGCGGCGCCGCGTCATCATCCGGAACCCCGATCTCAAAAACTTCAAGACGAACCCGTCAAGCACACCGTGGTTCAACGCTTGGCAATGGGATATTTAACGAGCGCTACCTGTTAAAATCGCTCGGCTTCAAGTCTTCGATAAACTTTTTGAAGCGTTCGACTTCGGCTTCTTCCGTGCGCTTTTCCGTAGCAGATTCTTCGAGCACGATTTTATCGGTGACATAAATCGGCGCGCTCATGCGCAGCGCCAGTGCGATACCGTCGGAGGGACGCGCGTCGACCTCTTGCAGCTCGCCGTTGCGGCGCACGATGAGCTTTGCAAAAAACGTTGCATCGCGGATGTCGTGAATCACGACTTGTTCCAGGCGGCCTTCCATCGTTTCGATGAGGCTGCGCATCAGGTCGTGCGTAAGCGGGCGCGGTACCGGTGCGTTTTCGAGCGCCAGCGCAATCGCGGTGGCTTCGAACGGGCCGATGAGGATGGGGAGAAAGCGCCGTCCATCCAGATCTTTGAGGATGACAACGGGGTCGTGCGTAAGCAGGTCGATACCGAGCTTGTCAACCTTCATCTGGCGCATGTCTAGATTTTAGTATACGAGCCTAAGTTAATCATTCCTTAGCAAGCAACTCCGCAATGGTAGGGCCGCTGCATTAGCCGGAAGAACGCAGCGCGGCTGACATGGCTCTTTCCTGCGGTATCGTTGGTCTGCCCAACGTCGGCAAGTCCACCATTTTCAACGCGCTCACGCGGTCTGCGCAGGCCCTCGCGGCGAACTATCCGTTCGCGACGATCGAGCCGAACGTCGGTGAGGTCCCCGTGCCGGACGAGCGGCTTGCGGTCCTAGCCCGTCTGGTCAACTCGAAGAACATCGTGCCGGCGACGATGCGCTTCGTCGACATCGCGGGCCTCGTGCGAGGCGCGAGCGCCGGCGAGGGCCTGGGCAACGCCTTTCTGAGTCACATCCGGGAAACGGATGCGGTCGCTATGGTGGTGCGAGCGTTCCACGACGATAACGTCACGCATGTCGAGGGCGGCCCGGACCCGCGCCGCGACATCGACATCATCGCCATCGAGATGGCCCTGGCGGACCTGGCGACCATGCAGAAGCGCGTCGACAAGCTTGACCGCGAGGCTCGCGCGAACCCCAAAGTACGGTACAAGGCTGAAGCCGCCCGCGCCATCATCAAGGCGCTCGAAGAAGGACGGCCGGCTCGCGCGTTTGCCAAAGGGTCGCCGGAGGCGGAAGTTGCCGCCGAGTCGTTCCTGCTTACGGCCAAGCCGCTGCTCTACGTTGCCAACATTGATGAGGACCAGATCGGCAAGCCCGGACCCCTGCTCACGCAAATTCAGGAGATTGCCGCCGGTGAAGGCAGCGGCGTGGTTGCGTTCTGCGGGAAGGTTGAGGCCGAGCTCGCGGGGCTTTCCGAAGAAGAAGCACGCGAGTTTTGCGCGGAGCTCGGAATCGAGCGCGGTGGTTTGGACCAGCTGATCGTTTCGGCCTACGACTTGCTGGGGCTTATGACTTTTCTTACAGCAGGCGAGAAAGAAGTGCGCGCTTGGACGATTGAGCGCGGCACGAAAGCTCCGCAAGCGGCCGGCAAGATTCACAGCGACATCGAGCGCGGCTTCATTCGCGCGGAAATCGTGACCTACGATGATTACGTGCGCCTGCAAACCATGGATGCGCTGCGTTCCGCGGGCCTCGTGCGTCAAGAAGGCAAGGATTACATCATGCAAGAGGGGGACGTGGTCAATTTCAAATTCAACGTCTAACAGGGACGTTCCATAGCGGCCTTAAACCCCATGAACCGCCCTTCCAACCACCGTTGGATGATGACAATCTAAGGAGGCCTTTCCAAGCTTTATGTCAGTTCGCGAAGTTTCGGTGTTCGGTGACGGCATCGCGTATTTCAACGAGGCCGCCGAGCTCTTGCAGCTCGACCAAGCCATGCGCGCGATCCTCACACACCCGAGCCGCCAGATCATCTTTTCGATTCCGTTTCAGCGCGACAGTGGCGAGTTCGAAGTGTACACCGGCTACCGCGTACAGTACAATTTTGCGCGCGGTCCCGCAAAGGGCGGCATTCGTTTTCATCCGGGCGTGACGCTCGATGAAGTCACCGCGCTGGCGTTCTGGATGACATGGAAATGCGCGGTTGTCGATCTGCCGTTCGGCGGCGGAAAAGGCGGCGTGACTTGCGACCCCACCAAACTCTCGCAAGGCGAACTCGAACGCATCACGCGCCGTTACGCAGCGGAACTTGTTGAAGTTGTCGGCCCGGACAAAGACGTACCGGCGCCTGACGTCAACACGAATCCGCAAACGATGGCGTGGTTCATGGATACGTACTCAATGCACATGCGCGAGTCGATGCCGGGTGTCGTCACGGGAAAACCGCTCGCGATCGGCGGCTCGAAAGGCCGCGTGGAAGCAACGGGCCGCGGTGTGATGATCTGCGGCATCTCCGAACTCGAACATCTGGGCATCAAACCGCAAGATGCCAGAGTGGTCATTCAAGGCTTCGGAAACGTGGGCATGTGGGCGGCACGGTTGTTTGAAGAGCGCGGCTGTAAAGTCGTCGGTATCTCGGATGTGAGTGGTGCGTACTACAACGAGAAGGGCATCAATATTTCCGATGCGTGCGATTTCCTTGCCTCGCCGGGACGCCGCGATCTGGAAGGCTTCAAAGGCGGCGAGCGCATCAGCAATGCAGAGCTGCTCGTTACGGATTGCGACGTGCTCGTGCCGGCTGCGCTTGAAAAAGTGTTGACCTCGGAAAACGCGGGGCAAGTGAAAGCCAAACTCATCGTCGAGGGCGCGAACGGACCTACGACCCCCGATGCGGATCGCATTTTCAACGAGCGCGGCGTCACCGTGATTCCCGATATCATGGCAAACGCCGGCGGCGTCACCGTCTCGTATTTCGAATGGGTTCAAGACCGCATGGGATACTTCTGGAAGCTCTCGGAAGTCAACGATCGCCTCGAAGACGTTCTGATCACCAACTTCAAAGAAATCCGCGGCATCAGCAAACGCCACAACGTCCCATACCGCACCTCCGCGTATATGATCGCCATCGATCGCGTAGTACAAGCTTTGAAACTGCGCGGAGTTTACGCTTAGCTTCAGAAGCCTAGCGGTTAAGGCTCCACGTTACGGTAATGCTGAAAACTCGCACCTAAGGCTCCTGTGTCACTTTCAGCTCGCGATTGGGTCCCTTGAGATCCAGGCGTCGAAGTCTTGGACGGTCAGCGGTTGGCCGGATGCGAAGCCTTGCATGAATTGCACGCCGACGCTCTGAAGCGTTTGGCGTCCAACGGCGCGTTCCACGTGTGTGGCCATCACCGACCAGTTGAACGCGCGCGCAAGCGCAGTGACCGCATCGAGCAGTTGGGCGTCCTCGCGCCGTTCGAGCGCTCCGAGCGAGATCTTCACGAACGATACGTTGAGCTGTTGCAACTGCAGCAAGCTTAGCTCGCGGGCAAGAAATCCGTCAAGTCCCACTTGCACGCCCGCTTCGCGCAGCAGCCGCACGCAGTCGGCGAAAGCGTCGGCGGAGCCGCCGCCGTTCTGCAACTCCAGGCTGATGCAGTTGCGCTCTTGAGACGTTGCGCCTTTGAGAATGCGGACCAGATCGGTCGCGTCGCGCTGATCCTGAATGCGGCAATTCACATGCACGCGTTCGATTCCGTGAGGACGCCATCGCACGCCTAACCGCATCGCTTGCGTGAGCGTCCACGCGTCAACGCTTGCCGTGCGATGCGGCGGTTCGCGTAGAAACGTTTTTGGTGGCAAAAGTCCGAGGCGCGGATGACTCCATCGCGGGAATACTTCGACGCGCGTTGGACGCCCTGAGGCCACTTCGAAGATCGGCTGAAGCGACACGATGAACGCTTGCGCAATGTCGGCCGCTTGATACGCAAGGGCAGAATAGGCGTCGTCGCGCGTCCATTCCGGATCGAAGATGGCGTAACACGATTGCGCGCGTTTGGCGCGATACATCGCAGCGTCCGCGCGCAGCAGCAATTCCTCGGCACTCAAAGCATGCACCGGCGTGAGCGCAATACCGATGCTCACGGAAACGTCTTCGCCGGCCGTCGTGACCGCGTCGCACAGGCGCTCTGCGGCGTGCGTTGCATCAGCGATGTTGTCGACCACGGGCAGCAAGACAACGAACTCATCGCCGCCGACGCGTCCGATGAATTCGTTTTCGCGCAGCACGTTGCGCATACGCTGCGAGAGCGACGACAGTAGTTCGTCGCCGCGCGCGTGCCCGAACGTGTCGTTGACGCTTTTGAAACGGTTGAAGTCGATGAACAGCAATGCCGCAGGCACGTTGGTGCGCGCGCTGCTGGCAACATATTCGCGTAACCGCGCAAGCGTTGCGGTCCGGTCGGGCAGTAAGGTCAACGCGTCGGTTCCCGGGCGTTCGCGCTGCGCGTCGGCGAGTGCGCCGAGCACGATGTGGACTGCGGAGAGAACGGCGCCGTCGATGCGCAGTGGAGCATTTTCGCGGCGCGCTGCACACGCTAGGAGCCAACGTGGATTGCCGGCGTCGATCGGTTGGACGAGCACGCTGCCATAACCCAGCAGACCCAAACCCTCGACACTCGCATCGTCAATCGGGCGTCCTACGAGCGAACTATCGGTGCAAAATGCAATACGCCAAGCGGAGGGTAACGGCTGAAGAAGCATAGCTTCATCAGCCCCGCAGGTCGCGGCAACATCGCGCAGGGTTGAGGTGATAAGTTGCGGCAGCGATTCGCGAAGTAAACCTAAAACGTCGCGCACGCTTTCCAGACGCGCTTGCGCTCCTGGATTACCGCCAGAGGCCGTCTGTGTCAGCTGGCCACTGCACGAAAGTATTGCACGTTCGCGCCCCTTCTCCACAAGTCGTAGTGCGGTAGCTTACCCGCTTCCGTGTCGGTAAGTAATAGGCCAATCGACTCATTTTTTTCACAGCGTTTGCACAGTAACTTCGCAAAAAAGCGCCCTTGGAAATCCAAGAGCGCCGGCGAGAACTGTAAGAGTAATTACTTTGCGGGCGGAGCGTCGATCGGTTCGGTCGGCAGCGACGCCTCCTGCCAGGCGGCATAACCGCCCTCTAAAGCGCGCACGTTTTCGTAGCCTTTTTCCCGCAGTGTTTGCGCGACGCGCGAACTTGAGTTGCCACTGCCGCAATAGATCACGACGGTTTGGCCTTTTTCGAACGGCAGATGGTGCGCGCTTTCGAGTTGTTCGCGCTCGCAGCGCAGCGAGCCGGGGATTTGGCGGTCATCGGGGTTCTTGCGAATATCGATGATCGTCAGATCGCCCCGTTTGGCGCCGGCAACTTCAGCTACGGAAGCGGATACGGCCACGCCGGATTTTGCGATTTGATCACGCACGGGTTATTCGAATCGTTCTGCGCAATCGGCCCGATTTGACTGGCGTTGTTCAGGAGCGGAATGTTCGAACTGAACTTCGTGTTCGCTGCGCCGATAAAGACGTTTGCTATGAGCGCATATCCGGTGTTCGATGGATGAATGCCGTCATAGCTCAGCAGACCACCCCCGAATTGCGTCGTGAGCGTGCATCCTGGCGCCAGTGGAACGCCGGTTGCGGCTATTTGCTTGAAGAGCGATTGAATGTCCGCGAGTGCACTATTCGTACCGGCGGCGACTTGCGCGGCGGCTTGATTGTAGCCCGCATTCAGTGCCCGTAGACCAGCCGCGAACGTTTGATCGATGTATGCTTGTCCATCGCCGCTGCCGGGACCGTTTGGATCGAGTTGCGGTGTAACGGTATGCGTTGCCGAGAACTGTCCGAGCACCGAGAAGAAACCCGTCTCGGTTAAAAATCCGCCGTTCCCTTTGGTGTAGTTCGTCGAAATATACGATGCGATTGCACCGGCAGCGGCGGCCGGAACACCCAGTGCCTGCATATCAGCTGAGAGTTTGGTTTGCGGGAAGTACTGCGGCACGGAAGGTTCGTTGATGCTCGGGTTACCCCAGATGTCGGGCAAATTTCCAATCACCACTTTGGCACCGGCTGCTTCGAGCGTCGTTACGATCTGCGTGAGATCGGCAGCAAATTGCGCGGGCGTATCGGTCACGAGCGAGTTGCAGAGCGCAGCCGGATTCGCTAGGTTCGGACCCGATCCCACGCAGTGCAACAGATCGTTTCCGCCGAGCCACACGGTCACGAGCTGTGGTTTGAGATACACCGCATCATTGAGCATCGTCGGCTCTTTTACAATACCTTGGAATTGTCCGAGCACCGGTAGGAAATGCGTACTTTCCGTAGCGACAAGCGATTGCAGCCCGCCTGATGTCGGATCTCCGGGAATTGGAACATAACCGCAATTTGGGCCGTTTGACGGCCCCGTTAGAGGCGCGACCATGCTGACGGTTTCGTGCGTCGTGATGCCGGGAATGGCGAGATCGGCGATCGGGCCACTCGGATTCACGCGCGTCGTTTCCCATGTGTTGCTGCCGAAAGCGGCTTGATTAAAGCTGTCACAGCTCGAGTGCGTTGCGGCGAACCCCGGATTTTGCGTGGAAACGACCAGCTCCGCCGCTAAGCCTGGCGCTTTAATGAGCGGCAGCGGCGAGTTCGACGAGCCGAGCACGGTGGTAAGGTTCCAGTGACCGATTGCCGGATCCAGAGTGATGTTGTTCTTTTGCGCATACATGAGCGCCCAGAATCCGTTCGTTTGCGTTGCTTGCACCAGACCGCCGGGAAGTGCCGAAACGGAACTCGTCACGAGCGCGCCCAGATTACCGTTGGACTCCTCGCCGAACGTGAGGCTGTCGCCGATGCCGACGAAGTTCTGTTGCACGAGGCCGTTGTTTGCACCCAGATTTGGAGCGTTAGAAGGGATCGAACCGCTGCTGCTGTTACACGCGGCGATCAGTGCGAGCGCCGCAAGAGCGAGTGGCTTGTGAAGCGATTTCAACATCATAGTGACCCCTTAGAATTGAATGACGCTCGGCGAGCCGATGCCGAACTGAATTTGAATTTGCGAGGCTTTCAGGCCGCCGACCGACGGAATCGTATTCTGCGAACACGGCAGCGCTAGACAGTTCAGTTGATAGACGCCGTACGGTTTGTAGTTCGTCGGCGTACCACTGTTTATTATGACCTGAATGAAACCGTCTTTGCCGACGGCTTGCGAAGCGCCCAGGAAATATGCCGCGAGGTGCTGCGCATATGGATCGGCCGGCAAGTAGTCACGCGAGCTTTGCGGTTCGAAGAACACTTTGAATCCCGGCGTGGGCGTGTATTCCAGATACGCAATTTGATAGAGCTGCGGTTTGTTTTGCTGATTCAGCCCGGCGGTGTGCACCAGCCACGACGGCGCAACCGTAAACGTACCGAACATTTTCGGCGTCTTGAGGAACGGCAGCGTGATGGCCAGCGAATACACTTGCGCGGTGCGCGTGTTGATATTGGTGTGCGGCACGCCGTTTGCGTCGACGAACGGCACGATGTCGCCGTTTCCGTTTGATGCGGCAACTTTCGACCATCGTGAGACATACGTCGGCGTTATTACGATCGGCACGTCGTGGCCCGCGACCTTACCCAAGAAGAACAGCTTCTCGAGCATGAATAGCGCGAATTTGTCTTTGGTCGTCACGTCAATCTGCGGCGAGATTCCTTGACACGAAGGGCTGGAAACGCCGCTCAGATCGACGCACGACGGATTGACGCCGGGCACGGCGGGAAAGCCCGCGGGCAGATACAACGGCACTTTGCTGCTATCGAAATTGATGGGATAGTGCTGCAATTCGTAGTAGTTTGCAACGAAGCGGATTGTGGAGTTGAATCCATATCCCGCAACGGCATCCACACCGCCCGGCAACCATTTTTTGCCGAAATCGCCCGTCGCGCCGGTGCTTCGGGCAATGGAGGCGTCAAGGGTATAGGTGAATCCCGCCGGCAAGCCGATTGCCGCTGAAGGCACACCGCCGACCGGTTTTTGCGTAACCGGCGGTACCTGGGCCGTCGTACCCTCGGGCACGTGCTTTGTCATCGCGCTTTTGATTGCCGCATTCGCACCGTTGACGGCGGCGCCGAATTGGCCCGTCACGTTGGCGGCTGCAGGCGCGGGCAGCGTGACGGCAACAAAAGCCGACAACGCGCAAGCATGAAGAAACTTACGAAGCATACTTCCTCAATTTCCAGAAAGACTACGCGGTTAGCCTAAACCGCTAATCGCCGGGGTATTTTCGAACTACCGATGTTAAACCTGGTTAATATTGAGTCGATACACTCGTATCCATTGCCGCGTTCGTGGTAATCGGCGCGCGATTGCCGTCGTAATGCAGTTGCGTTATATGCGCAACAGCAAAGGAGTCCCCGCCTCTACACTAATCCGCCACGAGCGCAGGCGGTTCGGGTTTCACTTCCGGCGGGGTTAGCGTCGTACGTCCATTCGGGCCTTTGCGGCGGCGGCGCAGTTCGGCGCCTTTGATGATTACGTAGAGCACCGGCGTAATCGCCAGATTCAAGATCGTCGAGACGAACATACCGCCGAACACGACGGTTCCAAGCGAATTGCGCGCCGCGCTGCCTGCACCGGATGCAAACACCAGCGGCAGCACCGCCACCATGAACGCGATCGACGTCATGAGAATCGGGCGAAGCCGCGTTTGTGCCGCACGCGATGCAGCTGTAATGACATCTGCGCCTGCGCGAATTTGCTGATTCGCAAACTCCACAATTAGAATTGCGCTTTTACTCGCCAGACCGATGAGCATGACGTATCCGACCTGCGCGTATGCGTCAGACGGTAAGCCGCGCCCGTTCAAGAAAACCAATGCGCCCAAGATTGCAACGGGTACGGCGAGCAAGACGATGAGAGGATCGATGAAGCTATCATATTGCGCGGAGAGCACTAGGTACACGACGATGATGCCAAGGAAGAAGATGATGACCGAGAGCGATCCGCCTTCGATCTCATCTAGGCTCAGGCCGGTCCACTCATAGCTCACGCCCGGCGGATCGATCTGTTTTGCGATCTGCTGCATCGCCGCGATGGCTTGTCCGGAACCCTCTCCGGGCGCTGCCGAACCGTTAATTTCGATGGAGCGGAACAAGTTGTAGTGCGTAATAATTGGAGCGCTCTTCGTCAACGTTGCAGTGCCCAGACCCTGGAGCGGCACCATACCTCCGTCTTGCGAACGCACGTACAGATATTGCAGCGAGTCAAGCGAATTGCGGTACGGTTCTTCGGCTTGGACGTACACGCGGTACGTGCGGTTCAAATAGTCGAAATCGTTGACGTAGAAGGAGCCGAGATCGGTCTGCATCGTACGGAACACATCGCTCAGCGAAACGCCGATCGATTTTGCTTTTTCGCGATCGACGTGCACGTTGTATTGCGGTGAATCGATCCGGAACGTCGTGTAGACTTGCTGGAGATTCGGGTTTTGATTGCCCAAGCCCATGTAGCCGTACGCCGTCTGCATCATCGTGGGCAGACCGACGTTACCCCGGTCTTCCAGTTCGAATTGGAAACCGCCGAAATTGCCCACGCCGTTGATCGCCGGCGGATTAAAGGCGAACACTTGCGCGTTCGGGATGCCGAAGAATTGCATCTGCACGCGCTGGAGCACGGCATCGAGGGAATGCGCGCTTCCTTTGCGATCGGCCCACGGTGCAAGCCGAGCGAACGCGATACCGCGGTTCGGGCCACTTCCGATGAAACTAAATCCCGAGACGTTGAAGACGTGCGTAATCTCGTGCTGGGAAAAAAGAATTTGGTCGACGCGTTTGGCGACCTCAAGCTCTTGTGAGAGCGACGCTCCTTCCGGCAATTGCACCGTAACGATGAAAAAGCCCTGATCTTCGTTCGGAATAAACGCCGTCGGTGTCGTGCGGAAAAGCACGAGCGTTGCGGCCAAGGCCGCTGCAAGCACGCCCGCGACGATCCACCTGCGGCGGAAGAACTTCGGCAGCATGCTGCGGTACCACGCGCGGAATGCCGCCAGGCCCTTATTGAACCAGACGAAAAACGGGAAGCGCGATTCACGCTCGTTCGTGAGCATGAGCGCCGACATCACCGGCGTGAGGGTCAGCGAGGCAAACAGCGAGATCGTGATCGCTGCGGCGATTGTCAGCGCGAACTGCTTGTAGAGTTGTCCGGTTGTTCCCGGAAAAAAGGCAACCGGAATAAACACGGCGAGCAGCACAAGCGACGAAGCCACGACGGCGCCCTGCACCTCGCGCATCGCTGCCGCGGCGCCTTCGACGCCGCGCAGGTTATGCTCCTGAATGTACCGCGCGATATTTTCGATGACGACGATGGCATCGTCTACGACCAAGCCCGTAGCGAGCGTAAGACCGAACAGCGTGATCGTGTTGATCGTGAAGCCGAACAGCTTCATGACGGCAAAGGTGCCTACCAGCGAAATGGGCAGCGTTACCGCAGGAATCAGCGTGGAGCGCGGGTTCTGCAGGAATAGGAAGATCACCATCACGACCAGGATGATCGAAAAGATCAGCGTGAGGACGACTTCTTTGATCGACTCCTTCACGAACTCCGTCGTGTCGTACGCGATTTCGTAATGCACACCCGACGGAAACGCCGCCGACAGCTCTTTTAGTTTAGCCCGCACGTTGTTGGCTACGGTGAGCGCGTTTGCGGTGGGCAGCTGCTGAATGCCCAGACCGACGGTGTTGTGGTTTTTGTCGAACGCAAGGCTGCTCGAATAATCCTCGGCGCCGAGTTCGACCCGCGCAACGTCGGATAAGCGCGTGAAGCCCCCGCCGGTTTCCGGCCGCACGATGATATTGTTGAACTCTTGCGGCGAACTCAGACGGCCCTCAGCGCGGACGCTGACAGTAAACGACTGCGAGGCGCGTTGCGGCGCTGCGCCGATACTGCCCGCTGCGACTTCGACGTTTTGTTCCTGCAACGCATTGAGTACGTCGGTGACCGCAAGATTGCGCGCTTCCAGCCGGTGCGGATCGAGCCAGACGCGCATTGCATAGCGGCGCTGTCCAAAGATGATGACGTTGCTTACGCCGGGGATACGCTTGAGCGTGTTGACGATGTTCAGTTCGGAGTAGTTGCTCAAAAAGAGCTGGCCGTACTGGGGATCGTTCGAGTACAACGCCGTCGCCATGATGAACGCACCGCTGTTTTTGGAAACCGTGATGCCGGTTTGTTTCACTTCGTTTGGGAGCTGCCCGGATGCCGATTGTACCGCATTTTGAACGTCGGTGGCGGCGATATCTAAGTCCGTGCCGAGTGCGAAAACGCACGTGATCGTACTCGTGCCGTTATTCGCACTGCTCGAGGAGATATACCGGAGTCCTTCGACGCCGTTGACGGCTTGCTCGAGCGGCGTGGTCACCGCCGACTCGACCG
>CAZERJ010000026.1:0-27590 GCA_964514445.1 uncultured bacterium
CGTCTTCGTGTTCAGATTACGCTGCGTACGCTTCTCGGTTTGCCGCACCCACTTCTCGGCGGCCTTGATGTTGGGCAAGAAAAACTCTCTTTCAGGTATTAGAGCCGGAACAACGTCGGACAATATAACACAAGTTTTGGCCAAGGGTCCAGCCTTTTGCCGGAAGAGGCACGGCGCGGTCTGCGCCACTCGGACCAGGGGCGACCTTTCGGCCCGAACCAAGATAACGTCCGGTCGCTTACCCAACGGGCTCTTAACACAGTCGAGGTCAGGGCGCTTGTTTTAAATGAATCAGCCGGCCTTCCTTAAGGTGCGGGCGCAGCCTTCGCCGGCGGCCACCGCGACGCGGTCTACGGTGCTAGAATCTTCGCGTAACTTTCATAGCGGCTCGATGCAATGGAGCCGCTTTCTACATTTGCACGGATAGCGCACCCCGGTTCGCGCAGATGCGCGCAGTCCGTAAAACGGCAGCGCGCCGCGGGTTCGCGGAATTCTTTGAACCCCTCGACGAGTTCCCCGGGCGTTATCGCGCCAAGGCCGAATTCTGCCACGCCGGGGCTATCGATAAGGAAGCCCGTTTCCGTACGGAAGAGACGTGCTGTCGTTGTCGTCTGGCGCCCGAGGCCATGGCGTGAGACCTCGCCGACCGTCGCATCGCCGCCGAGCGCACGGAATGTCGAACTTTTGCCTGCCCCGGAAACGCCGGCCAATAACGCGTGCGCGTCTTGCAGCGCTTCGCGCAGTGTGCCGATGCCCTCGCCCGTTTTCGGGTTAGCGGTAACAACTCGGTAATCGAGTGAACGGTACACCGATTCAAATTCCGTTATCAAGCCTTGCGGCGCGAGATCGGGCTTGGTAAACAGCAGCAGCGGCTGAATATCTCCTAGCTCTGCGAACGCGAGCAGTTGGTCAAGCACCAGCGTGCGCGGCGCAGGATTCGCAAGCGGCGTAACGACGACGAGCGTATCGACGTTTGCCGCCATCGTTTTCGCGCGGCCTTCAACGGTGCGGCGCTGTAGAATCGATGAGCGTTCGTGCAGGCGTTCCACCTTTGCGCGCCCATCTTCGAGGAGCACGACCTCGACGCGATCCCCGGGCGCAAGCATCTCCCGTTTTCCGGTTGCACGCTTGAGATCGGCAACGCGCGCTTGGACTTCGGCGTCGAGCACAACCCATGCGGCATTTTTACCAACGGAAACGACGCGTGCCGGGAAGGTTTGCTTCACGCGGCTAACGATGCATCCATCGTGGATTGGGCACGTACGGCTCGCATCGATCCAACGCCTGAAGCATTGCAGCATTTCAAAGAAGCGCTCGCGAGCATTGAAGGCGTTTGCGTTAGCACGTCCGGGAACGACTCAAACGATGCGCGATACGTGCTGATCGAAGGTCCGCAAACGGTCGATCCCGCTGAAGTGTCGGTGCGCGTACCGGCGCATTGGTATGATGAAGCCATCGTCGTCTTGGCAATTGAACCCCGGCCCACCGATGCCTTGCCGCGTTTGCACCGCCGGCTCACCGGCGCAGGTGCACCGTCGGCCCTAATGGCCGCGCGCATCGAAGAAGACGGGCTCATTGTAGAATGTTCGCCGCGCAGCGCGCCGCTGGTTGTGCTCGCCGTGATCGACACCGAACTGCGCCGTTGGAACGGAACGCGTTCGACTCGCCTGCTGGCGCCGCTACCCGCGCGCGTGTGGACATCGATTGCCGCAAGGGGATTGCAAGCGCCCGAGATCGCGCCCGATCGCATTCTGGAATCGCTGTTGGAAGCTGCGAATGTGGAATAACATCTGGCAATACATCGGCGTAACCGACATCATCGACATCCTCGCTACTAGCGTGCTGGCGTATTATTTCATCTTACTCATACGCGGAACGCGAGCGGTGCAGATTCTCACCGGCGTGCTTGTGCTCGTCGGTCTGCTTGCGGCCGCGAATTTATTACATCTGTTGCTGCTCGGCACAATTCTCCAGCTGCTCGTCGTCGGTGCAGCCGTCACGCTGCCGATTGTCTTCCAGCCTGAACTGCGCCGCGCGCTCGAACAGCTCGGACGCGGCGGTTTTTTCCATCTTGGCCAAAGCGAAGAAGCCGCGCGCAAACGCCCCGAAGACAAAGCGATGAGCGCGCTGGCCAAAGTGGCGTTTCTACTTTCCCGCAATAAATACGGCGCGCTGATCGTCATCGAGCAGCAAACCGGCCTGAAAGAATTCGTCGAGAGCGGCACCACGCTCAATGCGGAGCTGAGTCCCGAGCTGTTGCTTGCGCTCTTCGTTCCGCGTTCACCGCTGCATGACGGTGCGGTGATCGTGCGCGAGAACGTCATCGAAGCCGCAGGCTGTTTTTTGCCGCTGGCCGAGCAGTCGTTGGCAGAGCGCCGGCTTGGCACGCGTCACCGCGCCGCCTTGGGCCTGACGGAACAAACCGATGCCGTCGTCATTGTCGTCTCCGAGGAAACCGGCGCCATTTGCGTAGCGCGTGAGGGCAAGCTCTCGCGTCCAATTGAAGATGAGAACCGGCTGTTCCGCGTCTTACTCGCAACCACGCGCCCGCGCCGCGAGCAGCGCGTGTTGCCCGGCGATTTCGTTTCGCATTTGCGCACGCGGCTCAGCAAGCCGGCGCGCTCGGCGGAAAAACAAGCAGAACAGGTATAACGCTTGGTCGCTGCGATCCGCCGCAATCTTGGCTTAAAAGTACTTTCGCTTGCTCTTGCGATCGTTGGCTGGGCGTATTTCCGGTTTGCCAGCAATCCGCTGATCGCCGCGCGTTTCGATCAGCAATTTAGCGTACCGATTACCGCGGTGAATCTGGCGCCCGGATATCTCGCACGATTTCCGGATAAGGTCGCGGTCGTCACAATCGAACCCAAGCGCGGCGATCCGGCAATAAAACCAGATCAAATGAAAGCCGTCCTGGATCTTTCTAATCGTGGTGCGGGGGTGTACAACGTCGCAGTACAACTCGTTGCGCCAAGCGTTGTAGTGAAGTCGCTCAGCCCGGCCTCAGTAACGCTTGAGATTCTCAAAATCGAACAGCGCAGTTTTCCCGTCGGCGTGCATTATGCGGGCAAGGCGAACGTCGTTGTGAGTAAATCAAGCGTAACGCCGTCGCTTGTGACGGTGCGCGGCCCATCACAAGATCTTGCGCAGGTTGCGAGCGTGCGCGTAGAGATGCCGCTCGATACGACAAAACCGTACTTCGATGCAATGATCCGACCTGTTGCAGTGACCTCGACGGGCGAAGAACTGCGCGACGTACAACTCATTCCGAACCTCGTGCGCGTGCAAGCGCGCTTTCTTCCAGCGAGCACACATTAGATGACAGAACGCCTTTTCGGCACCGACGGCGTACGCGGCGTTGCCAATACGGAACTCACACCGGAACTTGCATTTGCAGTGGGTCGCGCCGGCGCGACGGTGCTCGCGCATACGTCCGACCGCCACCGCCCGATCGCCATCGGCCGCGATACGCGCCTTTCCGGAACGATGCTGGAAGCAGCGATGATCGCCGGTATTACCTCGGTCGGGCGCGACGTCGTCAGCGTGGGTATCGTCCCGACGCCCGCCGTTGCTGCGATTACCGTCAAGAGCGGCGCTGCGGCCGGCGTGATGATCAGCGCTTCGCACAATCCAATCGCGGATAACGGTATTAAGTTTTTCGGCCCGGACGGATTCAAACTCTCGGATGCGATTGAAGAACAGATCGAGTCGCTTTTACATTCCGATTCGCTTCCACGCCCAACCGGCAGGGACATCGGCGTCGCGAGCGTCTCGCAGAACCTCGGCAAGCATTATTACGACGAACTCTATGCGCACGCGGAAGACTTGAGCGGGCTCACGGTTGTCGTCGATGGAGCTTTCGGTGCAGCGTATCAATATGCACCGTACGCGCTTCGCAAGCTGGGCGCGCGTGTTGACGAAATCAACTGCGAGGCAGACGGCGCGCGCATCAACGTGCAATGCGGCGCAACGGACCTCAGCGGGTTACAGGCGCGCGTGCAATCACTGATTGCCGGCGGCGCGCGCAACGTGATCGGCGTTGCATTCGACGGCGATGCCGATCGTGCGATGTTCGTCGATGAAGAAGGCGTAGCGCTCAACGGCGATCATGTCATGCTTATACTTGCGCGCGATCTCGCACAGCGCGCGCAGCTTCCCGGAAACACCGTCGTTGCAACGGTGATGAGCAACATCGGGCTCGAGAAAGCGCTCGCTGCGCATGGAATCACGTTAGAACGCGCGCCGGTTGGCGACCGCTACGTGCTCGAACGCATGCGTGCGGGCGGCTTCACACTTGGGGGCGAGCAATCGGGCCACATCATCGACTTGCGGAACAATACGACCGGTGATGGACCGATGACCGCCATCTCACTCTTGAGCACCCTTGTGCGTAGTAAAAAAACACTACACGAACTGGCAAACGAACTCATCATTTATCCGCAAATTCTCGTGAACGTGCGCACCGCGCGCAAAGAAGTGCTGCACTCGCCAGAGATCCAGGCAGCCGTTAAGGAAGCGGAAAAAAACTTAACCGGCTCAGGACGTTTGCTGATACGTCCGTCTGGTACGGAGCCGCTCATTCGTGTTATGGTCGAGGGCGACGACCGGCAAAGAATCGAAGCGCTCGCACTCGATCTCGCCGAGCGTATTAGGCAGGCAGCTACAGTTTCGTAGCGGCTCGCCGATACCCCAAGAATGTCCCGGGAAGAGTGGCGGAAGGGAAATCCGGCCGCGGATCTAAATCCCGGGGCGTAACCTGCTGGGCCGTCTGGCTCAGCAATACAAGCCTGCCATAATCACTGAGTCTGTTTTGCAAACAGAGCGGGGGATATTCCGGTAGGGGTGAATGGGCCGGTCCGGTCCTAGGGCGATCTTTCACGTCCGAACCCGTCAACTAACCCCGCAAGTGTTTTGAAAGAGGAGCTTTTTTGCGTTACCTTTTTGCCACTGCGGTTTTGGCGTTTTCACTCGCCGGTTTTCCGGCATTTGCCAGCGCGGCTCCGGCCGCTGCCACGGTGCCCGCGACGACCACGACGGTAGGGACTGCCGGTACGGTGACTGCCGCGGATACCACTGATGGCCCTGGCGTTGCTGTTGAGAGCCCCGACGTCGCCCAATGGACCGCCCAGCTCATCCACGAGCAGCAGCGCGCCGCGACGAAGAACGCGGCCGCTCCGCATACCCTGAACAAATTTGCAAGCCGCCTGCTCTCGCGCACCAGCACGATCGCAAAGAACCTCACGCACGCGGCGCTTCGGTTCCTCGGCACGCCGTACGTTTTCGGCGGCACCAGCGTGTACGGCTTCGACTGCTCCGGTTTCACGCAGCATGTCTTCGCCATGCTCGGCATTTCGATTCCGCGCACGGCCGATGCGCAGTTCTATGCGGGCAATCGCATCAAGGGCGGCATGAAAGCCGGCGACCTCGTGTTCTTCCAAACCTACGAGCCGGGTCCGTCGCACGTCGGCATCTATCTCGGCGCCGGGCGTTTCGTCCACGCGAGCTCGAGCCACGGCGTCATGGTCAGCCGTCTGTCGGATACGTACTGGGCGAACCGGTACCTCGGCGCCAAGCGCGTTCTGTCTTCCAGCTGAACCCGGGCGACAACGAACATCGCGCGCTAGCCGAACAGCAGCGCGCTGCAATGGGCTACCTCTTTTGGCCGGCCGCGCTGTACGAGCAACTTGCCGCACGCGAGCCGGCTTCGTCTTGGTACCGCACGCAGATCCGCCAGGCCGTCGCCTTCGGCACGCGATGGGCGCTCATAGCATTCGCAGCACTGGTGTGGCCGCTGGCCATATCGCTGGTGTGGGGCAATCCAACGGCAACCCTCGTTCTATATGGCTTTGCGCTGGTAGTAGATGTCGTGCTTTTCGTCGTATGGCTGCGAGCGGCGCTACGTTACAGTAGACAGGCTGCCCGCGGGGAAACATTCACCGTGACGCTGCTGTCACGCTGAGCCATAATGGGGCGTAGCCAAGTTGGTAAGGCACCAGACTTTGACTCTGGCATGCGTTGGTTCGAGTCCAGCCGCCCCAGTTTTCTCTTAAACGAGTCCTTCGGGCTCGTTTTTTCTTGCGACACCAAGCGGGGGAACATTCGCGCTGAATTTCATCAATAATCATGGCGTTCAGCTCTGTCTCGAGCAACGCGGACGCGGATCGCGACACGTGCTGTTCGTGCATGGTTGGATCAGCGCGCGCCGGATGTGGTACGAAGTCGCTGCGCGTTTGAATGAAGCGAAAATTACTTCGCATTTGCTCGATCTTCGCGGTTATGGCCTTAGCGATAGGCCGCCATCCGGACATCACTTGCAAATCTATGCGCAAGACGTCGTCGCCGCCATCGACGCGATCGATGCGCCCGTAACGCTGGTTGCACACTCGATGGGCGGACGCATCGCGCAATACGTCGCCTGCGAATATCCGCGCAACGTTGAGCGTCTCATTCTGGTTGCGCCCGGAGCGCCTGGCGGACCGCGCGTAAGTAAACGCCGGATGGAAACTGCGCGTCACGCGTACGGCAGCCGCGATCGCATTCGCGCGTTTCAGCGCGCCGCAATGTCAGTACAACCGGCGGAAGAAGTGATGCAGCGCATCGTTGATGACGCGCTCGTTGCACAGCCCGGAGCGTGGTTCGGCGATCCCGAACGTCCGGCGCCAATCGATTTCTCGGATCGTTTAAGTGAGATCGCGATTCCGACGCTGTGCCTGGCGGGAGAAAAAGATCCGCTTGCGCCGCCGGCGCGAGTCAAGGCGGACGTTGCATCAAAGATTCCTGGAGCACTGCTCGTCACGCTGCGCGGCGTTGGGCACAATCTGCCGGTCGAAGCGTCCGCGGAGGTCGCAGCCGCCATCGAGCGGTTTTACGCAAAGAGCGACGAAGCCGGGCTACGGTGAGCGCTCGAACTCTGCACATCACCAACGGTGATTCAGTGCTGTACACGTGGAAAAAATGCGGCCTTCTGGGCACGCACGTCGCGTGGCGCGACGCGCTCAATGAAGGGCCCGTGCCCGCCGGCCTTTCCCTCGAGGCTACGAGCCGTATGCGCGCGGATTACCTCGCCTCACGAGGCTACGGCAACGCAATCAAGATCCATCACGATTTCGAAAAGCGCGATGCCGCCATTCGTCAAGCCGCCCACTTTGAGGAAGTCGTGCTGTGGTTCGAACACGATTTGTACGATCAGCTGCAATTGCTGCAAATACTGCACGTTTTGCGCGAAATGGGGCTGGGTGCGGGACGAGTTCAGCTTGTTCTGTCCGATCAGTTCTTGGGTTTTCTCTCGGCCGACGAACTGATGGCGCTCTACCCCAAGCGTCGGTTTGTAACGGCCGCTACCGAGAATGGCGCTGCGCGCGCTTGGGCGGCGTTTACATCTGCGGATCCGCGCGAGCTGCAAAGCGCCCTGTCCGAAAAATACGTTGCGCTGCCGTTCATGCACGATGCATTACGACGCCTTACCGAAGAGTATCCGGCGACGGACAACGGTCTTTCAAGAACGCAGAAACAAGTACTGGAAGCGTGCGCAAACGGCGCGCGGCGAAAGGAAGAGATTTTTTCGCGCGCGCAAGCTCGTGAAGAAGCATCGTTTCATGGCGATACGATGTTGTACGCCGTGATCGACGATCTCAGCGCGCCGCCCGCACCGCTGCTCCTCAACACGGAAGGCGGTTATGAGACGACGGTGCTCGGACGGCGCATTCTAGCCGGCGACGCCGATTGGCTCGAACATCAGCCACTGGACCGTTGGATTGGCGGCGTTCATCTGAGCACGGAGAACGACTGGAGATGGGACGAGCAGCAAGAAACGCTGGTCCGGCGCCGTAGTACCGTTCAGGGTTAGAGGGGGTTTCATGTCACATACGCACGATGCCTTATCCGTAGAAATTCATCCCGAGCATGATGGCGATGCAATCGTGTACCGGCTCAGCGGCAGCCTTGACATGGCAACGGCACCATCGCTGCGCGCGGCGCTCGTTGAAGCGGCGGACGAAGGCAAGCACGATATCATCGTGGATTGTTCGCACCTGGAATTCCTCGACTCTACGGGTCTAGGATCGCTGATCGGTGCGCACAAACGCGCACTGGAACACGGCGGCCGCGTGCGGCTGATTGTCAACGAAGGACCGATTCAGCGTCTGCTTTCGATCACGGGCCTCATGGATGTTTTGGCCGTGTACACCTCGGTTGAAGCAGCGCTCGAGGGCCGCGACCGCCTCACTCCCGCGTTTTAAGCCGCGTTTCCGTACGCGGCATCCAGCAGTTCGATCACGTGCTGCACGCGCATCGTGCTGCCTTCACGCCGCAGATGCGCTTGCATCTGCATCGCGCACCCGGGATTTGCGGTTGCGATGATCTGCGCCTGAGTTGCGATCGCGTTCTCGACCTTACGATGGCCTAAACGCTCCGACATCTCCGGCTGCGTTATGTTGTAAATGCCCGCGCTTCCGCAACAAACGGAACTCTCGTTCATCTCGCGTAGCGTAATGCCCGGAATTTTCGCTAGCAACCGCCGCGGCGCCGACGTCACGCGCTGCGCATGCGCAAGATGGCAAGCATCTTGGTACGTCACTGCGGCTGCAATGGGCTGCGTGGGCGTTTCGATGCCGATTTGATCGAGGAACTCGAGCACGTCGCGCACTTTCGCAGAGAACGCCGCGGCGCGGTCGCGCCATTGCGGATCGTCTTTGAGCAGATGGCCGTACTCTTTGAGCGCCGCGCCGCATCCGGCGGCATTGACGATGTACCACTGCGCGTCCGATCGTTCGAACGATGCGATGTTCCGCTTAGCAAACGATCGCGCGATATCCGGCTCACCCGCATGCTCGGCGATTGCGCCGCAGCAGCCCTGATCCGATGGAACGACAACGTTACACCCGTTTCGTTGAAGCACCCGAACGGTTGCTGCTTGCCAGCCGGCAAACGCGACCTGCATGACGCAGCCCGCGTGCAGCATTACCGTCGTGCGCGCCGCATTCGCGCTGAATCGCTGCCCGCGCGCAACGAAGAAGCGGCGATCGATGCGCGGCGCCATCGCGGCAAGACGGCCGCCGATGGCATCCAGCCCCGTCTGCTGCGCAACGCGAACGAGGAACGCGACGAGGCGCATCACCCACAGATGGCCGAACAACAGGTTGAAGATCAGCCAGCGTCCCGCGTTTGCCGGAAAGCCGCGGCGCGGCGCTTTGGCCTCTTCGATCCGGGCGCGCGCACCCTCAACGAGCGTTCCGTATTGCACGCCGCTTGGGCACACCGCAGAACAGGCACGGCAATCCAGACACTCGGACATTTGATGAACGAAGCCCGGCGAGAGCAGATCAAGCGCGCCCTGGTCAACGGCGCGAATAAGACTAATTCTGCCGCGCGGCCCGGACGTTTCTGTCATAGTCTCCAGGTACGTCGGGCAGGTAGGCAAGCACAGGCCGCAGCGCACGCATTTGTTGTATTCGGAGGCCTCGATCATCCCAAACGCCCGTTCGACAAACGGCCCTACAAGCATTTCAGAGCACCATAAAGAACATACCGCCGACACATTAGGAGAAAATTTTGGCCGACGCCGCCACCGCTGAATATCAAATCACTACAGAATCTGCACTTAAAGCGTTCATCGCCACCGTTCTGGAGCATGTCGACGTCGCGCCGGAGCACGCGCGCGTTGTCGCCGACGTGCTGGCGGCAGCCGATATGCGGGGCATCGAATCGCACGGTGTCGCGCGCTTGGAATCGTACTACGTCAGCCGCATTCGCGCCGGCAAAATGAAGGCGAAACCCGACTACCAGGTGGTGCGCGAAACCGAGACGTCGGTACTCTACGATGCCGGCAACGGTTTGGGCCATCCCGTAGGCAAGATCGCGATGCAAGCGGTGATGGAAAAAGCGCGCAAGCACGGCGCTGCGTTCGGCGCAGTTCGCAATTCAAATCATTACGGCATTGCCGGGTACTATGCGATGCTCGCGCTCGAGCACGACATGATCGGCATGTCGTCGACGAATTCCGTGCGTTACGGCGCGCCGACGTTCGGCCGCGACGTACTGCTGGGCACCAATCCGCTTGCGTTCGCGGTTCCAACGAACAGCGAGCCGCCGTTCGTCCTGGATTTCGCGACAACAACCGTGCCGAAAGGCAAACTCGAAGTCTATAAGCGCAAGAATCTGCCGCTCAAAGACGGTTGGGCGATCGATCCGCAAGGCCACCCCACGCACGATCCGGACGAAGCGCTGCGCGGCGCGTTGTTGCCGCTGGGCGGCTTCGGCGTCGATAACGGCGGCCACAAAGGCTACGGTCTCGGCTTGCTCGTCGATATTCTGTGCGGCGTGCTCTCGGGCGGAAAATTCGGCGGCGGTTTGCCGCTGGTCACGGATACCATGGAAGGCGCAATATCGCACTGGTTTGGCGCGTTCCGCGTCGATGCGTTCCGCGATGCCGGCCAGTTCAAAGCGGACATGGACCGCGAATTGCGTACGTTCAAAGAGAGCAGCAAAGTACCGGGACAAGATCGAATTTACGTCGCCGGCGAGATCGAGTTCGAAAAGACGCAATACCATCGCGAGCACGGCGTGCCGGTGCACGTCAAAGTATGGGACGGCCTGAAGAAGCTCTCCGACGAGCTGCACATTCCGTTTACTTTGGAGCAATAAGCATGCACTTTGCCAGCGCCGGCGACGGCCTTGGGGGTCCGGTTCACATCAGTGTCGGATCGCCCGCCGGCGCGTATACCGTGGGGAACGCTTCGTTTTTCCGGTATATCCTGAAACTCTCCGAGGCCGGATTGAACTTGCGTGCAGACGAGCGCGACGCGCTCGATCTGCTCGCGGCCATTCCGCATGCTTTCTTTGAAGAAGAACTGCAATGGGGCCGTGGCTGGCGCGTTATTCCGCCGGCCTCGCTCGACGATTGGCCCGTCCTGGAAGCTACACCTAAGCGCATTCGCGACGCACTCGAGGTAGCGCGGCGTCTGCTATGGGAGAACGCGCAGCCGCTCGGTGTTCGGGCACACGACGTCGTTGCGATCGAAGCAGAACTTGACGCCGTTTACGCCGTGCTCGAACGGGCCGAGCAGGGCGGGTTCGCGGTCAATATCAGCTACGTCAGCTAATTGACGGAAGTAATCGCGGTGTTCGGCGCCTAACAATCTCTTTAACAACGGATTAAGGAGATCGGTACATGCGATTGTTGCGCCTCGCTCTTGCGCTGATTTTGGCATTTTTGCCCTCACTCATGACTCCGCTACATGCTCGCGCCGGTACGACAGGCGGCGTTACGGGGCGCGTCACCGATGCGGTCACGCATGCGCCGATCGCCGCCGTCAGCGTGACGATAACATCGCCGTCGCAAAATGCGACGACGACCACCGATGCCGACGGCACGTACCGGTTTCTCTCACTTGCACCCGATGCGTACACCATAAATTTAACCAAGAATGGATACGATGCGGCGTCGGTTCCTGGCATTTCGATTTTTGCCGACCAAGTGCAAACGGTGAATCTTGCGATGAACCCCGCACTAAAGACGATCGCGAACGTGCAAACGCGCGGCGGCAACCTCGTCAAAGCGGGAACGACGAGCGACGTATACTCAGTGAATCCTACGAACGCTGCGGCCGCGCAAGGCTTAATCGGACCCGGCGGACTGAGTAACGCGTACGGCGCTATCGCTTCGGTGCCCGGCGTGAATATCGATCAGGGTGAGCAAGGCTGGTTTCAGACCGTGCACATTCGCGGCGGCGACATCGATCAAGTCGGCTATGAACTCGACGGCATTCCCGTCAACCGCGTCTATGACAATGCTCCGCAAACGATGCTGAGCAGCTTGGGTCAGCAAGAGCTGCAAGTCTACACGGGCGGAACACCCGCCAGCGCTGATGCGCAAGGCATCTCCGGCTACATCAACCAAGTCGTGAAAACCGGAACGTTTCCGGGATACGGCGCGCTCGATCTTGGAATCGGGACCCCCGCATTCTATCATCAAATTTCGCTCGAGGCCGGCGGAGCAACGCCCAACCGGACGTTTTCATACTATGTCGGAATCGGCGCTGCAAATCAGGATTACCGGTTCATCGATAACAATAACGGTGCATCGCAGCTGAGCTCGTTTTTCTATCCGGTGAATCCGTACGATCCGGCGACGTTCACGCCTGGTCCGACGGGATATGTCTACGTCGGCGCCCAGGGTACCAATCCCGCCACACTGTTTGCGCCCGGCATCGGTTTCGGTATCAGCAATACGCAGCAACGCGACAACATCGTCAACCTGCATTTTGCATTTCCGCAGCGCAATGGCATGCGCGACGATCTGCAAATGCTGTACCTTACGAGCGAAGTCTTTTTGAACTACTTCAGCTCGCAGAACGATTTCGGATTCAACTTAGCGAACAACTGCACGTCGCCGGGCAACTGCAACGATCCCAATACGTGGAACGATAGCTACCTGTACACCGGCGGTATTATGCAACCCGCGGACCCCACCAAGGTTGTGCCATATCTGTTTCCATCAAGCCCGCAAAACCGCACGTGGGGCGCGGCGCTGCCGCTGGCGGTTCGCGATAGCAACGACAACGGCGTCTCGGTCGAAAAACTTCAGTACACGCACAATTTGAGCCAAAACGCGTTCATTCGCGCCTACGGCTACTTGCTGTATTCGAACTGGTTCATCTGGGGCCCGAATACGGCGGCGCAACCATATTATGGCGCCGAGCTCGCCGACTATGAAATTCCGGACCACACGTTCGGCGGCAATCTGAGTTTTACCGATCAGCTCAGCTCCAGGCATCTCTTGACCGCCACATTTGGATACACCGGTTCAAATCTGCAGCGGTACTACGTTGGATATATTCATCCGAACTACAATGTCGCGAACTTCGTCAACAACGGAAACTGTTACGAGCCGACGACCGGCGTGCAAGTAGCATGCTACGACCAGGCGTATGGCAGTGGAGCCGGCTGCGCTACCGCGCCTTTCCCATCGAACTGTGCCGGCACGATCCAAAATCTCGGGTCACTGCCTGCGGCGGCGCCAGGCGTTGCCGGCCAGTGGCTCATTACAAATACGAACTTCAACGCGGCGCTCAATCAAGTGCACACGCGGTTCGGCGGCGTTTCGCTGAGCGATCAATGGCGGCCGAACGATGCACTGACGTTCAACCTTGGGCTGCGTATAGAGAACTTCCGCTATTTATTCGGCGATACGCTTGCAAACGATCCGGCACGCGCCTTCTGGTTCAGCCATTACAACTCCGAGTACTGCGAAGTGCCGGGGCAAGCGCCATTCTTCAACGGCCTTGCGCCGTGTCCGGCCGGCAGCAGCAGTCCGGGTCTACAAAACGTTGCAAATCCGCAAGATTACAGCGTTACGCGCTGGGAGCCTCGTCTGGGCTTTACCTATTCACTAAATCCGAACACCGTCGTGCGTGGATCGTTCGGCGTGTACGCGCGTCCACCGAACTCGTCTTGGGTTGAATATAACGTCGTGCAGCGCGACCTTCCGACATACTTGGGCTCGCACTTTGCGGCGTTCGGATTCAAGACGCCGGAGCACTACATCCGCCCCGATACCTCGTACAATTACGACCTCTCGCTGGAGCACCGGCTCAAGGGTACGAATTGGAGTTTCAAACTTTCGCCGTTCTACCGCGCCACGCGCGATCAATTGCAGAATTTTTTCATCGATCCGCAAGGCGGGCTTGAATCCGGACTCAACGTCGGCAATCAGATTTCCGAGGGCGTCGAGTTCGCTGTGCAAAAGGGCGACTTTTCGCAGAACGGCCTGGCAGGTCAACTTTCATACACGTATACGCATAGCACGATCAAATACCAGAACTTCCCCGGCTTGAACGTCAATGTCATCGATCAGCTCAACAATTACATTAAGCAGTACAACAACTTCACCCAAGCCGGCGGCGGTTCACCGACGTATACAAACAACGGAAAGACGTTTACCAATCCGTACTACAACATGCCGGTACAACCGCTGCTCGATCGCAACGCGTCGTATCCCACGTATGACGTAATCCCCGGCCCGTTTGCCGCGGCCAACGGTTATGCAGTACCGCACGTCTTGACGCTGATCTTGAATTACCGGCACGACAAGTTCGCCATCACGCCAAGTTTAGCGTACAGCTCCGGTGCTGAGTACGGATCGCCGACGCAGTGGCCGGGATACGATCCAACAACGTGTACCGGCTTCTTGAGCGGTACCAACGCCGATCCCGCAACGTGTACCGGTTTAATTTTCACGCCGGATAAATACACCGGCCGCTTCGACACGCTCGGTGCCTTTAAAGAACCCTGGCACCTTTCCGTGAGCCTTGGATTGTCGTACGACATCTCACCGAAAGTCACCGCGCGCCTGAGTCTGGTGAACATCGTCGACACATGCGGACAGCGCGGATACGCCTGGGACAATTCGAACGTATGCGTGTACGGAAGCCTTCCTTCCGGCATCATGGCGCCCGCCGGCAATTTCTATCCGAATTCCAACGCCGCGGCGCCTCCGCCGCAGATGCTGTATCCGTATTCATTCTGGCTGAACAACAATAATACGGGGTTCGTGGGCGTTCGCGTCCCGATGCAAGCAACGTTCAGCTTGCATATCAAGATGTAAGCTCGCCATTGAACAAAGAAAAGAGCCGGGGCGTTTAGCTCCGGCTCTTTTCTCTTGTTGCTCGCTATCAAGGTGGAGGGGTTCATCTTATGTCCAAAACCGCGGATTAATCACGTTGCTGACGGGTGCCTCACCGAGGGGCGTTCAGGCATGCACTATATCGTACAGATAAGCGCAGCCCCCCAGTGCAGGCACCCTTGTAAGAAAGCCGATGCACGTAAAATCCGCAGCGCGCGGATGAATGCCGTGCTTGCGCAAAATTGCGTCTATGCCGTTCAAAACGAACGGGTTGCGGCTTGCCGTGAAGTGAGCAAGTACGGCAGCCGGCAAGTTGTTGATGCAATTATGAGCGACCGAGAAACCGGTCGCCAGCCATGCGAACGGGGCGTGAAAAATGTTGTACGTGCGCGATACCGGCTCGAGCAAGGACGATCGTGCCCACGATCCACCACTGACCTTCGCGCAGTACGGCGGGGATGACGTTACGGTTCCATAGCGTGGTAAGGCTCAGTGAGACAATCGCGCAAACAACCGTCGCGCCGACGGGTATACCGGTTGCTGCGGCCCAACCAGAGCGGCGCGCGACAGCGCGATCAGCAGTGCGCCGGCCTTCATCGACGGCAAGCGGCGCCGGCGTGAGAAGAAGAATGGTGGCATCGTTCGAGAGAAACGCCGTGACGACCGCGCCCGTGAGATACACAGTGATAAAAAGACGCGCGGGCGAACTGCGCGCCTATTCCGGTAGCACTTGCGCAAGCCACTCGAACACGCCCTGCGTTGCTGCCAGTTCGGCGAGCGCGATCATTCCAAGTAAGAAGAGGTAGACGTCACTGCCTTCGGCGATCGCTGACAGCACGCTATGCCGGGACGATCGGAGTTGGATTTAAGCGGGCGGTCAGAACGTGATCGCGCCAGGCTCCGTCAATGTAGAGATATTCCTTGGCGATGCCCTCGATCTCAAATGCTAGCCGGCGCAGAACCGCGGCGCTGCGCTCGTTGTGCGTTTGGTAGAACGCATTGAGCCGATGCAGCTTCAGCGTTTCAAAAGCAAAGCTCACGATCGCCTGGCAAGCTTCCGTCATTATACCGTTGCCTTGCTGGGCTTGCGCCAAGGTATACCCGAGAACTGCAGATTGGGTGATGCCTCGCGCGACATTGTGAAGGTTGACGTGCCCTAGGACGTCGCCGGCTATTCCGGAATGGCGATCGAAGATCACGAAACGGTAAGCGCTTCCATTGTTCGCCATGTCTACGTGCGCATCGAGCCATTCCACTTGCGTTTGGGCATCCGTGTGCATGGCCGTGATGGGCGGTTCCCATGGTCGCAAGTGGTCTGCGTTACGCCTGTAAAACTCTGCTTGCGCGTGTGCGGCCTTTGCGCCGGGAATCGCGAGTAAGAGCCGGGGAGTCGTCAAACTCGGCGGTTCGTTCATCCTTTACGTACTCGCCAAATTTGTTCAGCCGGCCACCGGCGTGCCCACGCGTGTGGAGCGAAATCGCTGTACGTCGTCGCCGCAGTTTCCGGCGGCCGTAGTTCGATCAGATCCTCGATGATAAATCCGTTATCTCGAAAGAGTGAAATCCACCGGCCGTACGGCAGTGAGAAATTCACCGACGACTCATCTTCAAAACGCTGCTGTTCGAAATAATTCGCATGGAGGCGGTCGTCGAGGCGATTTTCGTCTTCGTTCCAGCAGATGTTGTGGATCGGCGTAGAAGCGGAGAATGCAAACAAGCCACCGGGACGCAATAAACGCGCTGCTTCAGGAACGGTGCGATGCGGATCGCAAAACGTCATTGCGCCGTGATCGCAGAAGATCACATCGAACGACGAATCAGGCAGCGGCACGCAGTCCGCACTTGCATGCACCAGCGCGACGCCGGCGCCCGCGGTGCTGATAAGAGCACGCGCGTGCGAGAGTTGCCGTTCCGAGTTGTCTAGGCCGACGCAGTGTGCACCGAGCTTCGCCAAGGCAATTGACCAGCGAGCTGCGCCGCAGCCAAATTCCAGGATATCTTTTCCGCGTACGTCGCCCAAAATGCGCAGCTCCGATTCCGGAATCGACCATGCGCCCCACGCCATCGGATGATGCTGCAGCTGTTCACCATGCTGCGTTTCATACTCGTCACTTTGCCGGTCCCAATGTGCGCGGTTTTTACGTGCGTAATCCGTGAGCTCCATAAAACGTCTCTCCATGCAGGTTCAAGCAAGCGCTGCTTCGGCCGACATGGCGCTGTAGCGAGGCGCCGAATGCCTTAAGCCCAAGATGATAACACGAAGCATTTTGCTTGTTGTCGCATTGGCTGCCGTTCTTACGGCCGCAACACCTTCTCCGAACGGGACCGCCTCCAGCGGTCCCGTTCTCGTTTCACGCCTGGCTCCCGCCGACGAATACTTCGGCCACTCCCATATGAGCGCACTGGTGATCCGTCACAAGCTGTTTGCACTAAAAGACGATTTGCATCACATGCGCGAGCAACCGGACAGTATTGAGCATGACGCGGCGGAAGTGCAAGAAGCTCTGGACGATTGGTGGGAGAAGTATCCGCACGACCCGTGGCTTGCAGCAGCGTGCTGGAATCTCGCCACGCTGTTCGAAGAACTGCCTGGACAGGACGCACAGAAAAACGCCGTGCAAACACTGACCTCGGTGCGTACGAAGTTTCCCGACACGGACTTTGCCCGTTACGCAATTCGTGATTTGAATCGCGGTGTCGGCATTCGCCCGTGGCCGCGCTGGGCCGCGGCAAGTGCACCAAAGGACGCCCCCGATTTAACGGCGACGATTCTTACGCTGCGAGGCCCGCATGGCGACGTGTCGTCTGAATCGGATCTTGGACGCGATGAAACGCAGTTCTGGCAGCGTTCGCACAACGGCGACGATCCCGCATACGCACGTGCCGCGTGGGAGCTTGCGGTCCTGTACGAACGCGTTCGCGGGGAACAAGCGCGGGAACACGCGATACGCTTGCTGGCATTGCTGGTCGATCGCTTTCCCACGCAAGTGTATGGAATTTGGGCGATGCGTGATTTGAAGCGCGGCGTGGGCGTGCGCTAAACGCTACGCCAAACGGATCGCAAAAAACAATCCGTTTTGCCAATAGCCATACGCCATGACGTGACGTCCGATATCGAGCCTTCCCGCCTGATCGTGGCTGAGCGCTTCTTGCACGTCGACGTGCACGAGCGAAGTGTCGCTCGATCCATACGCGGGCTGCCCGTCGAGTTGGATCGTTACGTTGCTGCCGTTCACTTCACTGATCGTGCCCCAGAGCACCGTGTAGACGGTGCTGCCGCCGTAGAGTGTATACGGCACATACGGATACGGCACGGCGGCCACATAGCACGGCTGTCCGTACACGGGACCGGCTGCGTTCGGCGGTCCGCTGATCGTGCCGGGGCAGTAGTGGTAGAAGAGGTGATTCCGCCAGTGGTGCTGCACAGCGCGTTGCTGAACGGAAACGTGCGGTTGTGCGTTGCTGCGCGGCTGCGTCACATGGACCGCAGGCGGCGCGGCGTATTGCGCGTGCGCCGCCTGCGTGCTGCAAAGAGTGATAACCGCAACGGCCGCAAGATGCAAAAATTTCATGGTAGCTCCACTGCTTATCGTACATCGTCGAGGTGCGGGCTTCATGAAGCGGACGCAGGCAAACGCAAAAACGCCCGGCTCGTTTGGGTATCAGCTAAGCAGATGGAGCACATCGAACCTTTTCCCAAGCACGACGACGACGATCACCTGGTCAACATCGTCATCGAGACACCCAAGGGCATCCGCCACAAGTACGCCTACAACGAAAAGGCCAAGCTCTTTGAGTTGGTCGTCACTATCCCCGAAGGGTTAGCCTGGCCGTACGATTATGGGTTCGTCCCCGGCACACTGGCCGAAGACCGTGACCCGCTTGACGTTCTGTTTCTCAGCGACGAGCCGACCTTCGTGGGGTGCTTAGCCCAGGGCCGGCTGTTGGGCATCGTCCGCCTTTTTAAGGACGGCATTCAGAACGACCGCGTGGTAGCGTGCGCCAAGCGCCATGAGGGCGTCGCGCAATCCACGGACGCCTATGAAAAGATCGACGATGTGCCGGCGGCGACGATCGCCAGCATCGTGCGGTTTCTGGTCGAGTATTCAGAGGGCGCCGGCCACAAAATCGAGTTCAAAGGCGTCGACGGGCGCAAAGCAGCCAAACAGGCCGTACGCGACGCGATCAAGTTGCGGGAGAAGAAACGGGGCAGCAATTAAGCACAGGGCACTGCGCCTCCGTGGTCCCTCATTCCACAGGAATCCCACTCCCATCGTATAATCACAAACAAATATTTGCGATAATAACAGGAGATGTGCAAAAACGGTTGCCGACGGGCCCGGGCGCTATGAAAGGCGCCCGCCTGAGGCGGGCGCTTTCCGTGTGTTCTGGCTGTTAGGTTTAGTATATGGCCGTCGCGTAGAACGTGCCGTTCATCCAATAGCCATAGGCGACAACCTGACGTCCGTTGGCGACTTTGCCGGTCTGCTTGTGGTCGAGCGCCGGTTGATCGTTGATGACGATCGAGCGGTTTGATTGCTGCAGCGTTACAAGGTGCCCGTTGACGTTCGTGATCGTACCGGCAAGGCTGTCGTGCCGCACGACCGTGACGTACGCCGTGCAGGTGCCGTTATCGACCCACACGTCGTCTTGCCACGTTCCGCAGCGGATGTCAGTATACGGTCCGGCTGGCGGCGGCGGCGGCGGCGCTTGCGCGAACGCGGGCGTCAAGCAACAAAGCGTTGCGATTAGGGCCAAGGTGAAGTTCTTCATGAAAACGTCTCCTCTCGCGCAGCTTGTACCCGCCCAGGCGCTCTGCGAAAGGCTAAAGAATTGAGGTCGGGCGTGGCGCAAAAGAAAGACGAAACCGCCGCAGCCGAGTGGCCGGGCATCCGGTCGTTCAACGAGTATTTGCTGCTCGAGCTGCGTCGTTCGGAACGGACCGCTGCCGAGTACATCGGCGACCTGAGACTGTTCGCCGCGTTCGTCGACAAGAACGGCGCCGTCGACCGCGTTTTGCTCGAAGCCACGACGTCCAACGTACGGCGATTCCTCATGGACATGACCCGCCGGCGTCTGAGCGCTGCCGCCGTGCGCCGGCGCGTGGCTGCCCTTCGCGCCTTTTATAAATTCGCAAAACGCGAGAATCTGCGCGCCGACAATCCAGTCGTCGAGATCGGTATGGTGAAGCTGCCCGGCCGTCTGCCGAAGGCCATATCAGTCAAGGACACCGAGCGGCTACTGACCACCAAGCCGAATGCCGGCTTGCCCGAATGGCAAAAGCGGCGCGATGCCGCAATCCTGGAACTCCTCTACGCGACCGGTATCCGCCGCGCGGAGCTCGTCGGCATCGACGTCGCCGACATCGACTTCGACCAGCGCACGATCCGGGTCGTCGGCAAAGGCAACAAAGAACGGTTTGTCTTGTTCAATCAGTATGCCGCTGAAGCGCTGGAACGCTATTTAGCGGTGCGCCCGCCCAGCACCGACGGCGCGCTGCTGGTCAGCCGGTTAGGACGACGCCTGAGCTACCCGCAAGTCGGCAACGTTTTCCGGCTTTTCGTCAAACTCAGCGGCCTGGAAGGCAAGATCTCCCCGCACACCATGCGGCACTCGTTCGCTACGCATCTTCACCAGCGTGGCGTCGACATCATGACCATTAAGGAACTGCTCGGGCACGAAAGCGTGGCGACGACTCAAATTTATTCGAAGGTCACGCTCTCGCACATCAAATCGGCCTACGACGAGGCTCATCCGCGCAGTCGCAGGTAAGCAAGCGTAGTCTTTTAGGCCCGAACGGTCAGATCACGGACCGTTATTAACCCATAATTTACAAACCCTTCGCAAGTTTTACTTGTGCGCTTGGTAGGTTACTCGCACAGCGGATTGGCCAGCGGGTGGCTCTTAGTACTTCGCTGTTTGGGGGAAACAGGATGTATCGCTTCAAGGCTGCGGCTGCTCTATTGCTCATTGCCACGATGGCCGCATGCGCCGGCCCTTCCGCCACCTCTGGCCCGAGCCCACGGACGGCTCCAATCCCGGCGAGCACGCATTCGCCGGCCCGCCAGCCGCTCGACACGCTGGGCGGTGGGCCTGTCGGCTACGTTCTAGCCTTTCTTCTGGGGGACTCCGTTCCGCAATTAGAAGGCAAAACGCTCGCGCACCTGTATGTGGGCGTCGACCGCGTTGATGTCACAAACACCAGCGGTCAAACGGCGACGGTTCAGTCGTTCAGCACGCCGCAAGTTGTCGACGTGCTGCAATATCAGGGCTCCGCGGGTGCCAACATTGCCAATTCCGGCACGACGACGACGACGTATAACAGTGTCACGTTCGTCTTTGACATTCCGAGCAGCCAGGCGGTGTTCACCGATGGAACGTCGGCTCCGCTGCAATTCTTGATTGGTGCCGTTCCGCAAAGTTCGTCGGGTGCGGATCAATACATGACCACCCGCGCAGACGGTGCGAGTGCGGTCGACGTGACCTCGTCGATTCCGTTCAGTGTGCCCGCGAACGGCACGCAAAACATTCGCGCTGATTTCAATGCTTTCGAAACCCTCGCGTTCCACGGATCGATTTTGAATGCGAATCCCGTGATCTTCGCGGCACCACTTTCGACCAGCGGCGTTATCAACGGCAACGTGCTCGATTCCAGCGGCAATCCCGTGTCCGGTGCAACCGTCGTCGCGTACCGTAACGGCATTCCAAGCAACACCGCGTATACGGGTTCTAACGGTTCGTTCGAGCTCACGACGCTTTCGTCTGGTTCGTATCAGCTCGTCGTGTTCAACAAGTACACGAATGCCGCCGGTAAAATGTATAACGCGAGCGGGCAAACGAATTACAATGCGTCGGTCAACGAGCAATCCGTTACGCTCGGGGACGGTCAAACAATCAACGCAGGGACTCTTTCGGACTAACTGGTTGATAGGCGATTGCCGGAGTTCCTAACATGCATGACGCACACACAGGCATAGCCGTAGCACCGCCGCTCGAAAGAGCGCGCGAACTGTACCTGCGAGCGCGCCTTGACGAGGCACTCTCGCTGCTCTCGGGCTGCGAAGATTGGCCTGAAACAACCTGCGAAAACGCGCTAGCGCTGCGCGCAGAGATCCTCACGGTCCGCGATCCCGTTGCCGGCCTTCAGGAACTCGCATCCTGCCGCGACGCGTTCACAACGCCGCAAGGCAAACTCGACTACGCCGTGGCTTCTGCCAGAGCGTATACCAACAGCCGCAATTTCGATGCGGCGCGTATCATGCTGGCAGCCGCGCAAGAGCTGCTGGACGGCCCAAACGATCCGCGCGCACCCCGGGTGGCGTATCAGCGTGCGCGTCTGGACGTGATTACGCGGCAGTGCGACCCGGCAACGCGCGATTTTGCGATCGCGCTGCTGGACGAGGATCCGGCACTGCGCTTCAGCGCGCTCTCGTGGCGCTCGTGGATGCACGCCGCGTGCGAGGATCATCGTGCGCAGCTCACCGATCTTCGCGAAGCGATCCGGTTGTTCGAGCGGGAAGGTTATCGTTGTAATCTTCACGCGGTCGCGGTTTCACTTCACGCGCTGCTGCGGCTCGCATTCGAACTTGGCGAAACCCAAGCCGTCGACGCCGGTGAGCTGGCATTCGATGCTATCGACTGGACGCCGGAGATCGCGAACTACCGCTTCCTGTGTCTACGCGCGCTTGCGTGGGATGCATTTTTGCGCGGACAACCCGCGCGTGCGCAGTGGCTTTTCAAAGATTCGAAAGACGCTGCACCGACGCCGGCGTGGAAGGTCATGGCTCACGTCGATCGCGCGTACGTCGCGCGAATGAACGACAACGAAGCGTGGGCGCTCGAAGAACTCGAACGCGCGCATCATTTGGCCCAGCACGTAACGTGGAGCTCGACGAAGGGCGAAGAACGCTCTGCACTCGTTACGCTCGCCATTCTGTACGCGCCGGTGAACATGGCACGCGCGCAAGGGTACGTCTCGACGTACGTCTCTATCGGCCGCGAAAACCTCGATCCGACATTGACGGCGGTTGCCGACCGCCGCGCTGTCGGTTTCGAGAAGTACGCGATGGGATGCGTGCAACGAGTCATCGGTGACACGACCCTGGCCATCAGCTCGTTCGGAAACGCGTTCGAGATCTTTGCGCAGACCGAACATTACTATCGGGCGGCGCTCAGCGCGTTCGCGCTGCACGAAATAACGAAAGACGCCGCGTGGCTGGAGATCGCACGGGCGAACGCCTCTCGCTTCCCACATAGCGCGATCCATCGTAAACTTCATGCGGCCGAGGATCTTCGCGAAGATCCTTTGCTCGAGCGGCTCTCTCCGATGCAGCGGCAAATTGCAGCCGCCGTTGCTGAAGGCCTGGACGTCTCGCAGCTTTCGGTGCGGTTCAGCCGCAGTACGTTCACAATAGAAAAGCAGCTCGACGGGATTCTTTCGCAATTGAGTCTACCGTCATGCTTTGCCCTGCGAACGGCTTTGCGGCGTAACGGTATCACCTAGTGCTGCCCGGTCTTCTCCTCTCGCTGGCCGTCGCTGTGGCGGCGGCCGGCGTCATCTATAGGGCTCATCGGCGGCGGTCGCGTTCGATCAACGCACTGCACGAGAAACGGTACAACATCCTCGAAAGCATTCCCGACGGCATCTTCATCGTCGACAACAAGTGGGTTTTCACGCATATCAATGAGCGCGCCGAAGAGATGCTGCACCGCTCGGCCGCGACGCTCATCGGCACGCGCATCCAAGACGTTCTCGATCCTTTAGCGTCGGAGCTCTATCCCGATATGGTGGCGGCGCGCAGCGCCGGCGAACCCCGCGACCTGTTGCATCACTTCCAATCGACAAACCGCTGGATGGAAGTGCGCATTCAACCTGCGCGTGACGAGTTGCTCGTGCACTTGCGCGATATTACAGAAAGAAAGCGCGCCGAACTGGCGTCGCGCGAAAGCGAACGCCGCTTACGGCTCGTTCTGTCGCAGGCGCCCGCAGTTTTATGGACGTGCGACCTGCTTACGCGCGTAACGTCAATTTCCGGCGCTGCGCTCGCGGATCGCGGCCTGCGCGAATCGGATATCGTCGGAAAGACGTTCGACGCAATCTTCTCAGACGAGGAAGAACGCCGCCCGATGCGAGCCGCGCTCGCCCGAGTCTTAGCAGGCGAGGCCGTGCGTTTGGAAACCCGCGATAAGGGACGCTGGATTCAGAACGACATCGAGCCGCTGCGCGATGAAGAGGGGGAGGTTATCGGCGCGACCGGCGTCAGCCTGGATGTGACGGAGGTCCGCGAAGCTGCGAACCGGTTTGCGCAGCTCGCGCGACAAGACGTCATGACGCAGTTGCCCAACCGCTTGTGGCTCAATGAAATGCTCCCCGCGTTGCTCGAACGCGCACAAGACGAGGGCACCCAGGTCGTCCTGCTCTTCGTTGACGTCGATCGCTTCAAAACGATTAACGACACGCTAGGCCACAGCGCCGGCGACGACCTGTTGCGAATCATCACACGCCGCTTGCAAAACCGCATCGGTGCCGGCGACGCCAGCATTTCGCGGTTCGGCGGCGACGAATTCGTCATTGCGATGGGCGGTATCCGCGAGCGCAGTGTTGCCGAAGAGCTTGCTGCCAGCGTGCTTGCTTCCATGACGGACCCGTTCGTACTTCAAGGCCACGAGCTTGTGGCAACGCTTAGCGTTGGTGCAAGCATGTTCCCTGAGAACGCCAAGAATGCCGAAGAGCTCATCGCGTATGCCGATGAAGCGATGTACCGGGCAAAAGAGGCCGGCGGCAACACGGTGCGATTCTACGATGGTGCGATGCACGCGCATGCGCTGCGGCGCCTGGGTCTGGAGCAAGATTTGCGCTTCGCGCTCGCGCGCGGCGAGCTGACGATCCAGTATCAGCCAATCGTCGATGCTGCTACCCACCGCGTTCGCGCAGCGGAGGCGCTGCTGCGTTGGAACCATCCACAGCTGGGTGAACTGCTCCCGCACTCGTTCATCTCGCTGGCAGAGGAAACGCGCACGATCGTCGATATCGATCGTTGGGTCTTACGCGAAGCTTGCAAAACCGCCGCACGCATCCGCGAGTCGATCGTTCCGGACTTCCGCATCGCTGTCAATCTTTCTCCGCGAGACTTGCAAGACTCCGAATTGCCTACACGGCTCGCGCAAGTGCTGCGAGATTCGAATCTTCCCGGCGACGCGCTCGACCTGGAATTGACCGAAAACATCATGGTCAAAGATACTTCGGCGGCGATCCTGGCAAATGTCGCCTCGCTAGGCGTGAAAATCTGCGTCGACGACTTCGGCACGGGTTACAGCGCACTGGGATACATTAAACGCCTACCCGTCGACGCGATTAAGATCGACAAGAGCTTCATTCGCGACGTCGCCCGCGAACCGCACGATCAGGGCATCGTGAAAGCGATTACAACGCTCGGGCAAACATTAGGCCTGCGCCTTATCGCCGAAGGCATCGAAAACGAAGCGCAGTTCGAGTTTGTTAAAAACCTCGACTGCGGTTTCGTTCAGGGGTACTTGTTCCACCGGCCGCTAAACTGGCCCGCACTATGGGACACGTTGCGCTATACATATGAAATGCGTCCTGCACGCGCGCAAGCGGATCGCGTTATCCGGCTGCGTTAGGTTGAACCGCGCACGACCGGCACGACGCGCCGCTCTTGTTTAAGACGGTACATGTCCGCATCTGCGGCCGCGAGAAGCTGCTCGGCATCGACGCCGTCGTCCGGTGCAAAACTCGTTCCGATGGTAACGCCGACGTTAAAGACATGGTTCCCCACCACAAACGGATCGCTGAAGGTCGAAGAGATCGTGCCGACAATCCGCTGAACATCGGAAATATTCTTCACACCGCGGATCAGCATGGCGAATTCATCGCCGCCGATACGCGACACGAAATCCTCCGCGCGAATGGCGTGCTGCATGCGATGTGCAACGAGCGCTAGCACTTTATCGCCGGCGGTGTGCCCCGCGCTATCGTTGACTTCCTTGAATCGATCCAGATCCGCAAACAGCACGGCGATGCGTTCGCCTTCGCGCAGCGAACCGGCGGCCGCGCGCAGTTGTTCCATAAAATAACCCCGATTGCTGATGCCGGTGAGCGGATCGTGGCGCGCTCGCGACTCTAGCGACTCGAGGCGAATCGCCGTGCGGCTAAGGGTGTTGACGACATACGCGACAACGGTTAACGAGAAGGCAAGAAAGACCGCATCGGCAGCCATCGGCAACGCAAGGTAATTACCTCCGGGCAGCGCGCCGCGATCGATCAGCGCAATGACGACGCCCGAGACGGCCGAAGTGACGAGCGCAATTCGCAAGTGCGTCGAAAGCGTAATGTAGACGAGCGGGATGACGGCGAGCGCGCCGACATGCAGACTGTGCGTCGCCCACGTCACAAAGAGCACGAATACGAGCGCGACGTAGCCGTACACCGCGCGCATGGTCACGGTGTTTCGAACAAATCGGGCGACGCGAGAGATCGTAGTCATGGTACAGGGACGGCCATTATGAATGGCAGACGGGCGCTCTGTAGGAAGGTCTTGGGAAAGCTCCGCGGCGCCTCGCTTCTTCTTCCGTTTCCCTGTTTCTACAGGTGCTAATTCCTGTTAGCTACGCCGGTTTCTTTTTGCGCTGCTCAGCCGATGTGACTTCAATGCCGGCCTTTTCATGCAGTACGCGCACGATCAAAACAATGGCCGCGAAGAGCGCAAGGATAGCGCCCTTGACGTAAATTGAGAGCCCAGGAATGAGCACTATACCGGACGAGACGTACGGCAGGATAGTCACGATGTACCCGCTCCATTCTTTCCACCAGCTCCAGGTGCCGGGTTCGACTCGCGGTTCGTGCAGGTAGCGTTTGAGGGTTTCCAGCGCCATCTTAAGGCTTTCTTACCCTTCATAATGTCAATTTAATGTACGCCGAAGGGATGAGGCGCCCGGAAGGGGACTGTACGCCCTCATGAGGCCCGTACGAACGCTCTTCCTTTTGCTATGCCTTGCCGGCTGCGCGGGCGAACGTCCCGCCATTTCCCGCTCGGGCCCCCTCGTCACCGGCGGTACCCTCGTCGTTTCGAACGCCGACGGCAATGTGGACGCGTATGCGCCGGAGCGCCACTCACCGCAGGACCAGTTTCTCGTTCAGGCTTTCGCGCCGGCAAGCGACGCAGTAACCATCGACGCGCACCGCCTCCTCGTGCGCGCAATCGCACGCCGCCCCGGAGTGCGTTTTCTCGTACGCGCACCGCGCGGCACCGCAATGGATCTAAACACAACCCGCGGCAACATCAGCGTCGCAGATTACGACGGCATCGTAAACGCACACACCGCAGACGGCAACATCAAGATGCTCATCCCCGCATACGGAAACGCCTCAACGGATAAGGGCAACATCAGCGTCTATTTCGCATCGGATTCATGGCCGGGCACACTGCATTTCAGCACTAACAACGGCAACGTCGAAGTCTACGTCAACGAACACGCCAAGGCGCACATCCGCATGCACACCGGCGACGGCACCGTCTTCAGCGATTTCAACATCACCGGCACCTCACATGGCACCAGCGAAACAATCGACGCCCCGATCAACGGTGGCGGCCCCCGCTCCATCGACATCGAGGTCAAAACCGGCTCCATCCGCGTAATGCAACTCCGCCCCCAATTATAACCAACACTCAGCGGATACGAATGCGATCCCCTTCGCCAAGCAATATCGGCAACGTACAGCGAGTTCGAAATCTTCGCTTAAAGTTTGGAGGGTGGGTCTTGGGTTGAGGTGGGCGGGGCACTTGTCCGGCTGAAAGGCTCTGCTTTTCGGAGCCGGCCAGGATGGCCGTTTCAAAACTTGTTTTCTCCGAAAAGCAGCGAAGCAAGAAGACCGCCAGGACGGCGGTCTTCTTGCGGCTTTCAGACGGACAAGTGCCCCGCCCACCCCAAACCAAGACCAACCTCCAAACTTTAC
>CAZERJ010000027.1:0-221 GCA_964514445.1 uncultured bacterium
ATTGCTGCGGCGCCCGATCCGGCGGCGAAGATGCAAGAGCTCGTCGACATGTACACCGAGCGCTTCGCCAATCCGTTTATCGCTGCGCAGCGCGGTTACGTCGACGACATCATCGAAGCGCATCAAACCCGGCGAGCAATCGCAAAATCCCTGGATATGCTCGCCGACAAACGCGTCGAGCGTCCAAAACGAAAGCACGGCAACATTCCACTATGAGTACG
>CAZERJ010000027.1:231-24660 GCA_964514445.1 uncultured bacterium
AGTACGAATAGAGCAGCGTTTCTGGCGTCGCTGGCCGCTGCGACGGCGGTACCGTCGCTCAAGTCCAGCCCATCGGCGTCACCGCATCATGGAAAGCGCAGCTTCGATTTCAACGAAGCGGCGTTTACGCGAATATTGAACAAGCCCGCACGCCACAAACAGTGCTTTGGCGCAAAACAGATCGACGGCGGTTCGGTCCTGGCAGCAATGAATAACTCCATGGACGCATACGAAAACTTTTTAGGCGAAGGCGCGGGCTCGCCATGAGCAACACGGTGTGGAACGAGATTCTGCTTCCCGCGATGCCGAAAGCATGGCCGCAAGTGCGTCAGGATTTTGCGGATGCACGTCCGGGCAAAGGTAATCCGTATTTGACGAAAACGGAGCTGTCCGGCGTCGTTGCGCGCGGCGGATCGTTCTTCGTCTGCCACAACGCCATCATAGGACTTGCGGGAATGGCAGCCGATGCGCTCAAGGAACCATACGATAAAGTTCATGCCGCCATGCTCAAGGGTATCGTACATGGTGCCCTGGCCGTTCCGGCGGGTGTGATGGCCATCAACGCTGCTCAGGAGGCGAGGTTCACGTACATTGCTGCTTAAAGGCAAAAAAGCGCTCGTAACCGGCGTTGCCAATCAATGGTCGATCGCCACAGGCATCGCGCGTCAGCTGCATGCACACGGCGCGGAGATCGCATTCACGTATCAGGGTGAGCGCGTGAAGAGTTCGGTCGAGCAGATCGCGCAGGAATTCGGCGGCGGTCCGGTCCTGGAGTGCGATGTGTCCTCGGACGCTTCGCTCGCGCAGATGGCACGCGATCTCGAGGAGTTCGGCGGCCTCGATGTGCTCGTTCATTCCATCGCCTACGTGAAAAAAGAAGACCTGAGCGGAACCGTCTACGACACGTCGCGCGACGGCTTTTCAATGGCGCTGGATATCTCGGCGTTCTCGCTGATCGCGCTGGTCAATGCGCTGCATGCTCGACTCAACGACGGCGCATCGATTATGGCACTCACCTATCTGGGCTCAACGGCGATCGTTCCGAATTACAACATAGCCGGGATTTCGAAAGCAGCGCTGGAGTCGATCGTGCGATACTTGGCATTCGATCTTGGATCGCGCGGCATTCGCGTGAACGCGATCTCCGCCGGTCCGATCAAGACGGCCAGTTCGCGGCAAGTCGGCGGTTTCTCGCGCATCCTCGACGTCGTGCCGAAAGTTGCGCCGCTCAAGCGCAACATCACGCAAGACGATGTCGGCAAGACTGCGGTATATCTTGCTTCCGACCTATCGAGTGCCATTACCGGCGACGTTCATTTCGTCGACGCGGGATATCACGCGATGGGAATGTATCCGCCGTCTATGAGCGAGCAGGCATGAACGAAGACGAACTGGCGGCAGTGATCGCAGCGCTCCAGGCCGTACGCGCAACGCGAAGCACGGATGTTGAACAAGAAGCCATGCCGGCCTGGCGGCGCGCGGCACGTCTCGAAGGTGTCGATGTTCAGTAAAATCCTCATTGCGAACCGCGGCGAGATCGCGGTGCGCATTATTCGCACCGCGTACGAAATGGGTATTGCGACCGTCGCGGTCTATTCCGAAATCGATCGCGATGCGCTGCACGTGCGCATGGCGGGCGAAGCGTATCTTTTGGGTCCCGCGGCACCTTCGCAAAGTTACCTCAACGTCGAGCGTTTGTTGGAGGTTGCTCGAGAAGCCGGTGCGGACGCCATTCATCCGGGCTACGGTTTCTTGGCGGAAAACGCGTCGTTTGCGCGCTCGGTCATCGCTGCGGGGCTAACATGGATCGGACCGCACCCCGATGCAATCGACGCAATGGGCGACAAGGTCCGCGCGCGGCAAGCGATGATCAAAGCGGGCGTGCCCGTTGTTCCGGGCGGCACCGAAGCGATCGAAACCGATGCGCAAGCGCGCGAGGCAGCAAGCCGTTACGGGTTACCGCTCGCGCTCAAAGCTTCCGGCGGCGGCGGTGGTAAGGGCCTAAAAGTGGCACGTACACTCGAAGAGCTTCCGTCAGCGCTGGCCACTGCGCAGCGTGAAGCGCTCGCGTACTTCAAGAACGGCACGATCTACGCCGAGCGCTATCTCGAGAATCCAAAACATGTCGAGCTTCAGGTTCTTGCAGATAAACACGGCACGGTTTTGCACGTCGGTGAGCGCGACTGCTCGCTGCAGCGCCGCCATCAAAAGCTTTGGGAAGAAGCGCCGGGCCACGTACCGGACAAGGTTCGCGCCGGCATGCGCGAGGCCGGCATTCGCGCCGCGCAAGCGATCGGCTATGACAGCGTCGGCACGATCGAATGCCTGGTCAGTGGCGATGAATTCTTCTTCCTTGAAATGAACACGCGCATCCAAGTCGAGCACACGGTCAGCGAAATGATCAGCGGGCTCGATCTGATCCGCGAGCAGATTCGCGTCGCTGCGGGCGAGCCACTGGGTTACGGACAAGATGCGATCGTTTTTCGCGGGTGTGCAATCGAAGGGCGCGTCAACGCCGAAGATCCGGCAAACAACTTCCGCCCTGCGCCGGGCACGCTTAGCGCTTACCGTGAACCCGCGGGCATAGGCATCCGCGTCGATTCCGCTGCGTTTCCCGGGTTTACCGTGACACCCGACTACGATTCGATGATCGCGAAGTTGATCGTTTGGGCGCCGACACGCGAGCAAGCGCTGGCGCGTTTGCGCCGTGCAATCGACGAGTATCAGATCGACGGCGTACCGACGACGTTGCCGCTACTGCGTGCGCTGTGCGATGAACCGAGCGTTCGCGATGCATCGTATGGGACGGCGACGCTCGAGGCGTTTGTGGCGTCGGGCGGATTGCGCGCCTCGACTGCACCCGGCGGTGCTTCTATTCACTATGACATGCCTGGAACAGCGGATGACGCCATTAAAGTTGAAGTCAACGGTAAACTTTTCCGCGTTCGGCTCATCGATCTGCCGCAGATTGCGCCGTCCTCGAATGGCACGCAGCTTAAGCGTGCGCCGCGAGCCTCGCATCAGAAACGCGCCGTAGCCGATACGGGGAATACCGTACGATCGCCCATGCACGGCGTTGTGGTGGAGCTGCACGTGAAGCCCGGCGAGGCGGTCGAGCAGGGCAAAGTCGTTGCCGTAATCGAGGCGATGAAAATGATGAACGAAATCCGCGCGCATAAATCGGGCACGGTTTGCGAAGTCCACGCGAAGCCGGGCGACACCGTCGAAGCGCAGGGCGCACTCGTTACGCTGGCCGAGTAAGCGGGCGCAGGCCTCTGAAGGCTTCGCCCCGACGTGCCGAAGATTACAGTGTATGGTTTTCGCGCTCGTTACCATCATAAGTGTCATTGTATTTGTCGCTGCAGCGTTCGCACTGCGCATGCGCATGAGTGAGCTCAACGCGCTCTACGAAACTCGCACGAAGACGCTGCAAATGGCCGATGCAGCGTGGGAACTTCTGGACGGTGCGCTCGTGGAACGCGAACTGGATGAAGCCGTCGAAAACGTCGCGGTGATGCAGCGCAATAGGGTGCTCTTTCGTACCCTGTGGCCGAGCGAATACGATGCAACGTTTTTTAATGCGCAGCGTTTTATCGCGCAGTCCAACAGCGCTCTTTTGACCAGCGCATCGCGTTAGGGAACGAAGATTCCGGGCGGCGAACAGCCGCTTTGTGAGCAAAACCGAGAACGGCAGCGGTATTCCGCTGCGGCCCGTGTACGAACGCGCGGAAGGCCTGCCGCACGAGCCGGGAGATCCGGGCGAGTTTCCATATCTGCGCGGCATCCGCAAAGAGATGTACCGTCATCGTCTTTGGACGATGCGCCAGTACGCCGGCTTTGCAACGGCCGCCGAATCAAACGCGCGCTACCGCTATCTGCTCAGCCACGGCACGACGGGCCTTTCCGTAGCGTTCGACTTGCCGACGCAGCTCGGTCACGACTCGGATGCGCCGCTCGCACGCGGTGAGGTCGGAAAAGTCGGTGTTGCGATCGACAGCGTTGCGGATATGGAAACGCTCTTTGACGGCATCCCTTTGGATGAGGTCACCGTCTCCATGACGATCAACGCGCCGGCGTCGATTATTCTCTCGATGCTGCTCGCCGTTGCGCGCCGTCGCGGTATTCCATTCGATAAACTCGGTGGAACGATTCAGAACGACGTGCTCAAAGAGTACGTCGCACGCGGCACCTATATCTATCCGCCTGAACCCTCGATTCGACTGGTCACCGACGTGATGGCATACTGCGCGCGTGAAGTGCCTCAGTGGAACACGATTTCGATTTCGGGTTACCATATTCGTGAAGCCGGTTCGACGGCGCTTGAAGAGATCGCGTTTACGCTTTCGAACGGCAAGGCGTATCTGCGGGCGGCACGCGATGCCGGCATCGACCTCGACGAAATCGCGCCGAGGATTTCGTTCTTTTGGAACGCGCACAACGATCTCTTCGAAGAGGTCGCAAAGTTCCGCGCGGCGCGGTATTTGTGGGCCCATATCACGCACGATGAGTTCGGCTGCAAAGACCCGCGCTCGTCGATGCTGCGCTTCCATACGCAAACGGCAGGCTCCACGCTCACGGCGCAAGAGCCGGACAACAACGTTGTCCGCGTCACGCTTCAAGCGCTCGCGGCGGTCCTCGGCGGAACGCAATCGCTTCACACCAACGGCAAAGACGAAGCGCTGGCACTGCCAACGGCGGATGCTGCGAAACTCGCACTGCGCACGCAGCAGATCATCGGCTACGAGAGCGGCGTTACGAACGTTGTCGATCCGCTTGCGGGATCGTACTATGTCGAAACACTGACGAATGAGCTCATCGAGCGCGCTGCAAAACTGATCGAAGATGTCGACGAACTTGGCGGGAGTATTGCGGCCATCGAGTCCGGCTGGATGCAGTCACGCATTGCGGAGTCGGCGTATCAGGCGCAGCAAGACATTGAGACCGGCGAACAAGTTGTCGTCGGCGTCAATAAATTCGCCGATGCGCAGAGCGGCAAGGTGACGATTCCACTCCAGCGCGTGGACGATGCCGTCGAACATGCGCAGGTCGAACGTCTGCGTGCGTTCCGCGCCTCGCGCGACGCCGCGCTCGTGGAAGAGCGTCTGAACGGTGTGCGCCGCGCGGCAGGTACCCGTGAGAACCTGATGCCGTTTTTTGTCGATGCCGTCGATGCCGGCGCAACGCTCGGGGAGGTTTGTAACGTGCTGCGCGATGTCTTCGGCGTCTACCGCGCGCCCGAGGTCGTCGCCTAGATGCAAATCGATCACGTCGCAATCGTCGTCAAAGATCTGGAACGCACGATCGATCTCTACGTCAACACATTAGGGTTCAAACAAATCTACCGCGAGACGGCGCCCGATCAGGGCATTGAAGCGGTGGGATTGGAGGCAGGCGATTCCGTTATCGAACTGCTCCGGCCACTGAGCGAAGATTCAGCCATCGCGCGCTTCCGCGGCGACGCCGACACGAAACTGCACCACACGGCGTACCGCGTGGCAGACTTACAGGCGGAACTGGATCGACTTAAGGCCGCTGGTGTTCGCCTCATCGACGAACGTCCACGCAAAGGCGCTCACGGCAACATGATCGCTTTCCTTCACCCTAAGAGCACAGCGGGAGTGCTGATCGAGCTTTGCATGCGCACTGACGCGTAAGGGCGCATGGTGAGCTCCGTGTCATGGTGAGGTATCGAACCACGGCCGAGCAGCGAAGCGATGTCGAGGCCTGCGTGCCACGTAGACACGCCTCGATACCTCACCGCGACCTCGATACCTCACCATCACGCGAAGCTCAGTAAGGAACCCCCGAAGCGCGCTGGGCTTTGAGGGCTTGCATGAACCAGTAGAATTCGTCGAAAAATTGCGCGCTTCGTTGCACCCAGCGAGGGTCGACGGGGTCGCCGTCGTCGGTGAATGATTCGCCGACGTTGCCAACCGGGAAGAGTGTTGGGATCGTGATCATGCCCATCTCCGCGAGCGACATGCGCAGTTGCATCGCGGCGCGCACGCCGCCGAAGCGGCCGCCCGAATACGACACTATCCCGGCCGGACGCCAGAAATACTCTTCCAGGAAATAATCCAGCAGATTCTTCAGTGCGGGCGGGATGCCGTGGTTGTACTCGGCGCTCACAATGGCAAACCCGTCGACGGAGCGGAACAGCTGCGCGAGCGTTTCCAACTCCTGCGGCGCCTTGCCGGCCTCGTAGTCGGAATACTGCATTTCGAGCAGGGGCAAGCGGTGCTCCAGCGGATCGACGAGCGTCGACGTGCAGCCGCGCCGCTGCAACTCTTTGACGACGAAGCGCGCAAGTTTGATACCTTGCCGGTGAACGCGCACCGATCCGTAGATAACGGCGACTTGCATCACACCGTACTAGCGCAGAACGTTTGCAACGTCCTGTTCCAGCAAGTCTTCGTTGAGTGCCATCGCGGCACACACTCCGCTCGCCGCGGCAAGTACAACTTGATGCACGCTGGTGACGGCGTCGCCCGCCGCATACACGCCCCGAACGCCGGTCCTGCCGCGCTCATCGACCTTGATGTTGCCGTCGTCGTCCACCTGCGCGCCGAGCATCGCCACCAGCGGGTAACGCTGGCGCAGCGGCGCGCAAAGAAAAAGCGCCGCGCATCGCTCGCTCTCACCCTGCGAAAAGCGCAACGTGACATCACCGCCGTCTTCCTGGACGCACACCAGCGCCTGCGTTCTGAGCGCTGCGCCGACGCGCTCGATCCAGGCGCGCTGCGGTGCATCGATTTGCGCACCGTCTTCGCAGCATATGACGAGATCGTCGCTCCACTGCCAGAGCTCTTGCGCCATCTCTACGGCGCGCCGCGCCTTGCCGCTAATGGCCAGACGTTTGTTGCGCAGCTCCCACGCATCGCAATACGGGCAAACGAACGCGCGACGCCCCCACAGTTTCTCTAGTCCATCGATTGCGGGCAATGCATCGTACACACCCATCGCCAACAATATCGCGCGCGTGCGCGTTTCCTCGCCGTCGGGCGTGTTCAGAACGAACATCTCGCCGTTGCTGCGCGCTTGAGAAATATGACGCTCCCTGTACGTTACGGACGGATAGCGCTCTAAATCTTTGCGCGCCAGCGCAAGCATCTCAGCCGGCGGCGTTCCATCGCGCGTGATAAACCCGTGCATGCGATCGGCGACGCCATTGCGCGGCCGGCCGTCGTCGAACACAACCGTTTCGCGGCACGAACGTCCCAACGTTAGTGCGGCACTCAATCCGGCCGCACCACCGCCGACAATTGCTGCATCGTAGACCACGTTCACGGGCGGACTGTACCCCTCGTGAGCGAATACCTATCGTCCGTGAGCCGTAAACGCAAACGCGGTGCCCGCCGCCGATCTTCCGCGCCGCTCGTTCTCGTCATTTTGTTTTTACTTGCTGGGCTCGTTTACGCGATCGTTCCGCGCCATCACGGTTCCACGCGTACCAGTCATGACACCGTGGCGGTGCAGGCGTCGCCGCAAGAGGTAACGAGCGAATCACCGGCGCCGCAGGCTTCGCAAACGCCTGTAGCGCAGCGCGCCGTCTCACCGCAGCTCTCGCCGTCTGCACCACCGCCAGCGCCGCCCGCAGCAAACGAGCCGCACGAGAACGCGCAGCTGGCGATCATCATCGACGACTGCGGTCAGTGGCCCGGCATCGAATCGTCGCTAGCCGCATTGCCGATTCCGCTGACACTTTCCATCATGCCGCACGTGCGGTATACCTCGCAAATCGCGCAGGAAGCCGCCGGCGCCGGCAAGGGCATTATGCTGCATCTGCCGATGGAACCGCTTTCGCATAAGCACTCGGGCGACGGCGAAATTCAAACGCACATGGACGACGCCGCAATCGTGGCGCAAACGGAAGACGACATTGCGCGCGTGCCTCTGGCGACCGGCGTGAACAACCATGAAGGCAGTGCCGCCAGCGCCGATCCGCGCGTGATGAAAGACGTAATGGAAGTGGTGAAAAAGCACAGCCTCTTCTTCATCGACTCACGCACGAATGCCGCGACCGTCGCCGCAAGCGTTGCTCAAGACGACGGCGTTCCGAACGCCTCGCGCGACGTCTTCCTCGACAACGAGGAAAATCAAAGCTATAGCGAACGAATGCTTCTGCATGCGGCGCAGATTGCTAAGGAAAAAGGAAGCGCCATTGCAATCGGACATCCCAAGCCGACCACACTGGCTGCAATCCGAGCGCTCTATCCGCAGTTGCAAAGGGACGGCATCGAGTTCGTCCTCGCGTCTTCGCTCGTGCGTTCTTAAAGATTCCGCGCCAGCGCCGCATCGATCTCCGTTTCAAACGTCCGGTTCCATGGAAGCGTGATTTGGACCGCCGCAATATGGTAACCCGGATACAACTGCGGCAAGATCTTCGCCGCCAGCGAAAATAGCTCGTCGCGATTGCGAACCTGCGCGCGCGCAGCCACGTCCGGCAACAGATACGTGTGATCGATAACGCCTTGCGCGCTCAGCCAAGCGTTGAGATCGGGGCGCACGTAGTCATGAAAGGCGTAGTCGTCGACGATGCGGTTGAATGTGAACGTGCGGTGTTCGAGCGCATTGTAGCGCCCACCGCGACGGCCGACGCCGGCAGCAACGGCCTCCGCCACGGCTGTGCCGACCGTATTCGCGTTGGTATTCCACGACGAGTACGCATCCACGCGCGACATGACACCGTCGCGCAAGAGCGTTTCCGCAAACGCCGCCTGTTTGGCGAACGAGTCTTCCAAGAATGTTAGATCCGCGAACGCCACTGATGAACCACTCTGTGTATCGGCACTAAGCGCGGCTTCGAGCGCCGCGTCGTCCGTAGCCGTTGCGCCGGGAGCGCGAACATACAGATGAATATCGCCACCGCTTGCCACCCGCTGCGCGCCGCAAAGCGTAATGAGCGATCCGATGGCGACGTCAATCGGCGCATATTCGAGCGGATCGTTCGCGCCACCGCCGGTTTGCGGAAAATACTGTACCGATACGGACGGTGTCCAATGAATGCCGCGCGCAAGCGCTTGCGCGACCATTGCCATTCCAAGTTCGTCGGCGCCCGGTTCGATCGCAACGCGTTCGCTTGCTTTCCTCGCAGCATCTTGTAGCGCGCGCACGTCTTTAACGTGCAGTCCGTACGGGCCGGCATCGTCTTGCCCAAGCACGAGACGATCGACGGCTCCCGTTCGCGCGAGATCGACGGCGTGCATGTCGACAGAGAGATTGCGCGAACGCGTCGCCAAGTACGCTTGTAACGTTTCGTCACCGAGCAAACCGCGCAAATGCTGCGCTTGTCCCACTTCACTTGGCAGCAGCGGATCGTGCAGATTCGCGTACTGCTGCAAGTAATCCCAAGCAGGGTACGCCGCAAAAAAATGCGCCGCATCGCCGAGTGCCGGCACACCTGTTGGTGCGAGCCGCATGATCGTTCCAAATGCGCCGATCCATGCACGCGGATAACGGCTGCGCAAATGCGCGAGCTCCCGCAAGCGAAAGTACGCATCGGGATACTGCAGGCCCGGAACGCGCGATGCGACGAGGCCTCCATATGCGAGCATGTCGGTCGAAAGAACGAATGCGCGCGAGCCTTTAGGCTGCCGACCATTCAGCCACGCCGTGATAGCATCGGGTTTACCGAAGCTTAGGTAATTCCCGAGCAGCGCGCGCGGCGGCTGAACGAGCTGTTCGCCCGCGATTTGCGCGAGCATTTGCGGCAGCTGCCGCGTTACTGGGCGATCGTCGAGCGGAACAAAGGTGATAAGGGCAAAAAGAAGCGCCGCGATCTGCATAGATTCGCGGCGCCTTTCGCGTTGTTAGACTGTCGCGCCTCGTCCTGTCAACAAGTTGACGAAGAGCAGAACGACCGCGACTGCGAAGACGAGCCAAATGAGGCCGCCCATGAAGTGCAGGACCAATCCCGCGACCCATATCGCGAAGAGTATGACTATTACGGTCCACAAGATTCCGGCAAGTCCGGCCATAGGTGCTTAATCCTCCTACTGAGGCTTATACCCACGCCCCAATATCGCCCGAAGCGAGCCGCCGCTCGATTCAAGCAGTTCGTTCGCGCGCGGCGCGTCCACGCCGCACGCATGCATCGCGGCGGCAATTTTGACGCGGCCGTTCGCCTGTTCAAGTAAGTGCTTTGCTGCCGGCGCTTCCAGACCGGTCAGCGTTTGCACTAACCGAACCGCGCGATCTCGCAGCTTTGCATTTGTTGCTACAACGTCAACCATCAAGTTGTCGTACACTTTGCCCAGGCGCACCATAACACCGGTCGAGATCGTATTGAGCGCGATCTTTTGCGCGGTTCCCGCTTTGAGCCGCGTCGATCCGGTCAGCGGTTCTGCTCCGGTTTCAAGCACGATTGCAACGTGCGCCGCCTGCGCGAGTTTACTGCCGGCAACGCTCGTGATGCCGGCGGTCCATGCACCGGCTTCGCGTGCTGCGGCAACTGCCGCCACGACGTACGGCGCGCCACCGCTCGCACTGATTCCGATGAGCGCATCACCTGAGCGCACGTGTTCTTGCGCTTCACGCAGGCCGGCCTGCGCATCGTCTTCCGCGCCTTCAACGGCGGTCGTAAGCGCGCCGAGGCCACCGGCGATATGCGCGCGCACAAGCGAAGGCGGCGTGCCGAATGTGGGCGGCATCTCAGATGCGTCAAGAAAACCTAACCGTCCACTGGTGCCCGCGCCCAAATAGTGCAGCGTTCCACCCGCGCGCAAACGTGCCGCGATTTCGTCGATCGCAATCGCTAATTGCCGCGCAGCGCTTTTCACCGCGTCCACCGCCGCCTGTTGCTGCGCCGCCAGCACCGTAGCGAGCTCGAGCGAATCGAGCATATCCAGACCTTGCGTTGCGCTGTTAATGCGTTCGGTCGGCGGCAGCTGGCTCATGACATTAGCCGCTCGGCGAGCAAAAGCGCGCCGTACACGGGCGGCTTGGCCGTTTTGACGATGGGCATCGATGGACATTCGTTGAGCAACCGGGTCTCGAGCAAATAACTTAAGATCGAGTTGCCTGAGAGCAATCCGCCTGAAAACGCAATAGGCGCGGAGGTGCCGCCCAAGTTTGCTTTACGCACGATAGCTTTGGCCAGATCGGAAAGGCTCAACGCCGCAGCCTGCACGATCTTGAGCGCAGCACGATCGCCGCTTCCGGCAAGTTCAATAACGACCGACGCTACTTCGGCGATGCGAGTCACCGGATATGGCGCGCCGTACACGGTGGCGATCGTTTCCGCAGCGCTGCGCACACCGAGATGCTGCTCAACGGCGAGGGTGAAGTCACTTTGCGGACCGCGCTCGTCGTACGCGCGCAGGAGTTGATCGATTGCGGCGCGGCCAATCGAAAAGCCGCCGCCTTCATCGCCGAGCAAATACCCGAAACCGCCACACCGGAACGTGACGCTTCCGTATTCAGCGTAGGCGATAGATCCCGTTCCAGCGATTAGGACGACGCCGTCGCCGTCCGGCACATTCGCGCGAAGCGCAATTTGCGCATCGTCTCGTACGCGAACGCGCGCGCCGTCAAACCGCGCGCTTAAACTGTCGTGCACTTCGCTAGCAATCTCCGGCGTGCCGCCGCCCGCCATGCCGACGAAGATCGCGTGCGGCTGCGCGCCGTCGAGCGACTGCTCGATGAGATCGCCTATGGAGGCAGCGGCGCGTTCCGGGCCTACCGTAGCTGCATTTGCACCTGCGGCACTGACGGTATGAACCGGCCCCTCATCCATGCGTTGTGCGACCGTGGTTTTGGTTCCGCCCGCGTCGACGCCGATGATTACGTTTGGCATTCGCTTTGCACCTTAGAGAGCAGCGTCACCAATTCATGCGGTACGAGCGCGCCCAGGACGACGTTGCTGCGGGCGCCGGTCACGCGCGGAACGTTTGCGGGCCGTTCGCGCAGCGTCTCGTAGCCGAGCACCGCGAACGCGATCGCTTCCTTCGCGTCGACATTGATGCCGAACGCGCTCGATGGCTGCACCGTACTGCGCGGAAGTTGTCGCGCGATCTGTTGCATCAGAGTGGTATTATGCGCACCGCCGCCGCTGACAATGACGCGCGCGCCCAAAACCGCATGCTCGTGAATCGCTGCCGCAAGCGTTCTGGCCGTAAGCGCTGTCAGCGTCGCGCATGCGTCTTCCAAGGAAAGATTGTCGAGCAGCGCCGCATGCGCGTGTAAAAACTGCGTACCGAAGCGTTCGCGTCCCGTGCTTTTCGGTGGCTGCTGACTAAAGTAGGAATCGCCGAGCATTGCTTCGAGCGCATCTTCAGCAATCGTGCCGGCGGCTGCGAGGGCGCCGTTTGCGTCATACCGCTGCGCGCCGCCCGTTCGCATTTGGACCACGGCATCGATTAGCATGTTGCCCGGCCCTGAATCGAACGCGACGACCGTATTCGGATTCGCGCCACGCTCGAGCACAGTCAGATTTGCAATGCCGCCGATGTTTACCGCAACGCGGTCCTCGGCATCGTCCGCAAGCAAAAGCGCGTCGGCATACGGCACGAGCGGAGCGCCATGCCCGCCGGCAGCGCAGTCCGCACTGCGGAAATCAAAACACACCGTGCACTCCGCCTGCGAGCGAATCACGTACGGATCGCCAATCTGGAGCGTAAGATGCCGGTCGCCGTCGTGGTACAACGTCAGACCGTGCGATGCGACATAGTCCAGTGGCATGTTGCCACACACTTCAAGCACTGACCGTCCAAAGGCTTCGCCGAGTTTGCGATGCAGATCCAACTGCTGCGCGGGCGAGGGCACATTCGGGGGCAACGCTTGCGCGAGCATTTCGCGTAAAGACGGCTCGAACGGAGTCGTCGAAAAGTTTAACAGATCCACTTTGTAGCGCGCGCCGCAGGGACGAAGGCGCACGAGGGCAGCGTCAATCCCGTCGAGCGATGTGCCGCTCATCAGGCCGACCGCGATCATCGCAGTCCCAAGCCGTCGATCATCGCTTCATAAAACGCCGCACGCAGATCCCGCGTGTCGTTGCGGCCGAAGTACACGCTGTTCGTGAGCAAAACACCGCAGCAGTCACGCTGCGGGTCCGCCCAAACACACGTGCCTACAAACCCCGTATGACCGAACGAATCCATCGAGAACCACCGTCCGCACGAATTTTCATCGCTCGTTTTGAGCGCCCATCCCAGTCCACGACGCAACACCGGATCGTACGCTTGTTCTTCGATCGCTTCTTTCGCGAGCGCCGCATCCAAAAGCGTCGCACGTCCATGAAGCGGTGCAAGATATTGTTCGCCGAGCCACGCAACGCCGGCCGCGTTTCCAAAAAGTCCGGCATGCCCGGCGATACCGCCCATCAAATAGGCTTTTTCATCGTGCACGAATCCCTGCACGCGGCCGCGCCAATCATCTTGTTCCGTTGCGGGAATGCGGCGGCGCAGCGCCTCGCGCGGACGGTACATCACGTGCGGATACATCTCGCGCATCGCCGCCGCGAGCGATTTACCCAGCCGTTCTTGCAGTATTTCGCCCAGTGCAATGAAACCCAGATCGCTGTAGATCACCCGTTCTCCCGGCGGTGCAACCAAATCACGTTCGACCGCGTACCGCCCAACGTTATGGCCGAGCAGCTGCCGGTAATCGGCGCCGGAGTTCATGCCGGATACGTGCGCGAGGAGCATGCGAGGGGTGATCTCAGCGCGGATCACGGGTTCGTCTAAGTTCAAAACTCCACGCGCAACGGTTTGCAGCGCAAGCGTCGAAACGAAAATCTTGGTAATCGACGCCAGATCGAAAAGCGTATCAACATATACAGGGAGCGCGTATTCATCGGCACGTGTTACGCCGTACGCCGCCTCGAATACGGGCTTTCCTTGATATTCGACGCGCGCAACCGCAGCCGTGAACGCCTTGCCGGTCGCACTGCGCAGAACTTCGTCAACGCCGCGCACTATGCGTAATGCACTGGGAGGACGCCGCGGGCAGGTTCACCGCCGAAGATCACATCGGCGAGTCCTTCCATGCACGGCTGATCGTCACCGTAGATACACAGCAAGTGACGCGCCTGCGGCAATGTAAGCGCGTCGTACGGTTCGCGCGTCGAGACAACCAGCGCATCCGGATACTCATTTAAGATGCGTTTCACGGCTTGGTGCTGCGAACGGTAAATGTGCGCGCGGCGCATTAAAACGATGGGCCGCTTCGCGATTGTGCGAAGATCGGCGAGCGTCGCATCAACGCCGGCGGCGCCGGGTTCCAGCGGCAACCGCAACGTCTGCAAATCCGCCGTGGGAATGGCTGCATGCTGCGAATGTTTGCCCTGTACACCTTCGATTGTGGTTCCTTCAAAACTGACCGCGACCGATTCACTTGCGCGTGCAGATGCCTGTCCGCGAATCACAGTTACGGCGCGACGCGCGATCTCGCGCCCAATGCCCCGATATGGCGCCTCGTCTTGCAGCGCGCGGCGCTGCGCGATTTCCGATCGCAAGCGGTTCACTCGCGCTGACGCCTGCTGTAAGCGCGACATCTCCAACCTGCCGTCTTCCACCGCTTTCGCGAGCGCCCGCACGGTTTCGATCGCAATCTCCAGCGTATGGCTCACGAGCACGCAGTCCGCACCGGCGGCGATAGCCGCGACGCCGCCCTGGACCGAACCCACGCCCTTCGCAATCGCATCCATTTCCATGCAATCCGTAAAGCACACTCCGTCGAAGCGGCACCGCTCCCGTAACAGTTCGTTGAGCACCGTATGTGAAATCGTAGCAGCGCGCTGCGGATCGAATGCGTGCACGACAATGTGCGCCGTCATCACGGCGGGTGCATCAGCCAGCAACGCCTGAAACGGTACGACGTCGCGTTCCAGAAAAACGTCGCGGTCCAGATCGATCACCGGCAAATCGAGATGCGAATCAACTTCCGTCGATCCGTGCCCGGGGAAGTGCTTGTACGTATACGCGATTCCCGCGTCCCGCAAGCCCTGCGCGAATGGCTTTGCGAATTCGATAACGCGCTGCGGCGTATCACCGAACGACCGCGCGCCAATGACGGTGTTCTTCTCGAACAGCGCGAGATCGAGGACCGGCGCAAAATCCAGATTGACGCCCGCACGCGTCAGGTCGAATCCCATCTGCGCGCCCGCGCGCCGCGCGAGTTGCGGATCGTTTGCCGCGGCTACCGCCATCATCGGCGGCAGCTGTTCGACGCCGGCGCGCAAACGCGCGACGCGCCCACCTTCCTGATCGATCGCGACGATGCGCGGTTTTCCGTTCGCCCCTTGCTGCAACGCCTGCGTCAGGTCGCGCGTTTGGCTTACGTCGACCACGTTGCGTGCGAAGAGAATATATCCGGCGAACGGATACTCGAACAGACGCGGATCGAGGTGCGCCGAATCCGTACCGTCAAATCCGAGGCAAACAACACTTGCGCAGGTATCTAAGAGGTCGCCGTTCATATCAGCGCGCCCGTTCGGCGATCGTAGCGCAACACCTTACTTGCTTCAAAGTTCAAGCCGACTTCCACGCCGGCGGAAGGAGCATCTTGCCCGCGCGAGCAGGCGACGACAACTTCGCCGCGAGCCGTTTGCACGCGCAGGTACGTTTGTGCGCCCGTGTACGTACGCTCCATCACTATGCCACGCAGCTGGCCTGCATCATCGATGCGAACGTCTTCCGGCCTGATGGCGATCAGTTCGTTCGCATCTTCTAGGACGTTGATCGCCGGCGTTCCAAGAAACTTCGCAACTTCAATCGTCGCAGGACGCTCGTACGCCAGTTGCGGTGTATCGCACTGAACGATCCGTCCTTGCATCAAGATTGCGATCCGCGTGCCGGACGCTAGTGCTTCTTCGTGATCGTGCGTGACGAACAGGATCGGCCCGCCCCACGTTCGCGCGAAATGTACGAATGTGTCTCGCACGCGAACGCGCAGTTGCGGATCCAAATGCGCGAACGGTTCGTCCAGCAGCAACACGCGCGGATCGCTTAGCACCGCGCGCGCAATCGCGGCGCGTTGACGTTCGCCGCCCGAGATGTTTGCCGGCCGAAGGTGCAAATACGGCTCGATCTCGAGCGCACGCGCCACTTCTGCGATACGGTCGCTATCGCGAGGCCGCATGCCGAACGCAAGATTTTGTGCGATCGTCAAATGCGGAAAGAGCGCGCCCTCTTGAAAAACGAACGCCATGCGCCGGCGTTCGGCCGGCACGGACAAGAGATCGCCACCGCCGTAATGCAGCGCGCCGCTCTGCGCAGATTCAAGTCCCGCGACAACGCGCAGCAGCGAGGTCTTGCCGGCACCGCTCGGGCCCAGAATCGCGAGTATTTCGCCGCGCGCCACATGAAAAGAGACGCCGCGAACACGGCGTCCCAAGTGTAAATCGACCGCGCTTAGCGCGTCAGCGGATGCGGATGAATTGGGCGATAAGCCGTCCGTTGACGTCGGCGGCATCGATTTCGACGCGCGCGCCGCGTCCGATGTCGGCGAATGACGCGAAGGCATTTCCACGGTAGATGCCGGTCGACGGCGTTACCGCAACAGGCACGACGCCGTGCGGCGTTGCGACAAGAATCGATGCGGAAAGATAATCGACGCCGACGATCGTGCCGGAGATTGCGGCATGTGCGCGCGCGCTGCCATCTTCAGATCGGCGCCCGTGCCCATGCGCCCAAGGCGGCGGATCCGCATAAGCAATAGTGGTACAAACGCCCAGTCCGAGCGCCGCGGTCGCAGCCAGAAAGAAAGCACGAATAGCAACCATCTCGTTATGCTCAACGTGTGGAACCCGGTCACTCGTTCCATTGCCGGGCGGCTATTCCCCGTCGAAATACTCCAAAACCGGCTCCGACCGAACCATCAGACTAAAGCCGTCACGCGTATCTGTAAGCACTTTGTTTGAATCGGGATAAAAACACGTTTCGTGCGGCGCGTACAGGCCAACCAGCATCACGCGCGCCATCTCGGTGGAAGGATTAAAAAGCTTGTGAGCGCCACGTTCTCCGACGGGAAAGGCAATAAAGTCGCCGGGCCGGCATTCTACTGTACCCGAGAGCATCCGTACGCTCGGATGACCGCTAAGCACGTAAAAAAACTCCTCCTCTTCCATATGCCAGTGCAGCGGACAAAATGACGATCCGGGCGGGATGTCCGCCACGCGATATCCCATCTTGCGCGCGCCGATGAGCAACCCTACCTCCGCGTCGATTGCTCCATAATCTTCGTGAAAGCGGTATGGCGTAAAGGCGAGCTCATCCACGTTGATGCGAAACGCTTGTGCGCCCAAACGCGCGGCGAACAGGTCTGCAATAGCGCCGTCGGCATTCCCGAAAATCGGATACCCATCACCCGGCAACAGGTTCTTCAGTTCCAGCGCCCACACGCGCCGCAGCGAATCGAGCAGTTTTAGCGGATTTTGAAGCTTTTCGTCCGGCAGCAGCGAGACTCGCCCGGCCGGCACCCCAATGAGAGCATCGCCGACGATCGCCGTCTTATGCCAGGGCAGATGAATGGCGAATTCGTCGGACTTGCCGTGCTCGATGCGCGCGGCAAACGCACCCGGAAACAGCTCTTCTTTGTCCGCCGCTTGGTCCACGATTTCGGCGCCGAAAGCCTGCGCGAGTGTCTGCGCATCGCGGGTATGATCGCGGTTACTCACGATGATGCGGCGCACTCCGCCGAAATCGCGCAACCGTTCCAAATCGGCGGCCTCGAGCGGCAGTGGATCGATGGCTACGCCGCCCTGAGCGGTTGCAAAGAAATAACTGTTGAACGGCATGCCGCGCTCTGACTGCCAAGCCGACCACATCCAGCCGTTCTCAATGCAGAGGGGAGCAATCACGTCTGCAAGACCTCCCGGTAGCGTTCCAGGGCCTGCGGAGCGTCCGCCGATCCCGAACGGGCACGGTCGCTGAGCGATTTGAGTTCGACCACGGCGTCGTCGGCCGCCGGTTTGCCGGCCAGCACCAGGCGCAGCGCGATCAGCGTAAGATCGGGCGTGCGCGGTCCGAGCATCTTGATGCCTTCCATGAACGCTTTGGCGCCGGGCTCGCGCGGTGGCTCGCGCAAAAGGCGCGCGATCACGGTCTTCTTCTCGGGGCGGCCTTCAAGAAGATAGCCGTCGAGTAAATCGAAATGCATTCTATGGGTTTCGCCGCGCGGCTCATCGTGCTCTGCGTCCTGGCCTGCTCCGCCTCCGGGGCGGCTTCGGCAAGCTCGAGCTCATTCGACGATTTGCTCGTGCGCATGCGCGCCGCGAATCCCGATCTGCTGCACGCGCACATCATCAGCACCTCGCGTCATCTGGTCGACGGCGAACCGGCGACGCTCACGACGCACGCGCAAGATTTACGCTACCGTCAAGATCAATGCAGCGGCGCGGTCTGCCTTGCAACGTATTTCGACGGCGAGCGCTTATACAACATCAACATCAACGGCACCGCGCTGCCGCGCTCGCAACGTGCGGATCTTCACGTGCGCGCGCTGCGCGTGCTGGCAATGCAAGCGTTCCTCGATCCGCGCTTCGATGGAATCGTGTATGACGGCGGCATGCAAACGTTCCAAGGAAAACGCATGCACCGGCTTTTCGTTGAAGATCGCATCGCGCTGCCGCTCAAAGTCTACGTCGATCCCAAGACGGGCCTTATCGCCGGCGCGCAAAGCGCGGACAACTCCGAAACGATTTCGATGCGCGATTACCGGCGTGTCGGACACTACACGCTTCCCTTTGAGATCGATCGCAACGGCGCACCGCTAGAGATCTACCTCTCGCGAACGGCCTCCGATTCGGAGCTGCCCAAGCCACACGGTTTGCGCGCCGAGATGACCGCTGCATCAGCGCAGCTGCCGCTGGATCCGCAAAGCGTCTCGCCGCTGGCGAGATGCGAGCTCGCGGGCGTGTCGGCTCCGTGTCTCATCGACTCGGGCAATTCCGCCATGGCAATGAGCGTCGAGCTTGCCGAGCGTTTGAATCTGCGGCCGCAAGGCATGCTTCGCGTGTTGGGACTTGGCAAATACGCGACGGAAGTCGTGCGCGCCGGTCCGCTCCAGATGGGCGGTGTGCGATTCCCGGATGCAAACTACGTTGTGCTCAGCGATATTCACCGCTACGGTTACGACCTAGTCGTCGGTGCCGACGTGCTCGCTGCGTTGCCGGTCACGATCGACAGCAAGCATCACGTCGTGTATTTCGGCGCTAACGCCGCGCCCGCAGACTCAGGCACGGCGGTGCCAATCACGTTCGAGAATTTCGTTCCCGTGGTCGATGTCACGCTCGGACCGCAGCCCAGCGCGCTTGCCGTCGACACCGGCGATCAATCAAACATCAATCTCGCGTACGATTATTATGCGCAGCATGAAGATCTCTTCACGGCGACAAGCACGAAGAACGTTTCCGGTGTCGGCGGCGAGAGCGAGGAGATCATCGGGGAAATCGGCAGCGTGCGCATCGGCAGCATTACCGCCGAACATCAGCAGATCGGCGCGACGAAAACCCTGCACGGCACCGCCGATGGGCACCTTGGCGCAGGGTTTCTCTCGAACTATCGCGTCGAGCTCGACTACGCGCGAGCGGTGATGCGACTGTTGCCTTTACAGTACTGAACGCAGGAGCATGCCGATCTTCTGATTCATGTAGGCATGCGCTTTCACTCTGCTTCAGGATCCGTTAAGGGTACGTTCGTAGTATGCCACCTATGCTGCTCGCCTCGATGTTGTGCTGCCTTCTCACAGGCTCGGTTCAGAGCGCGTCCGGAACGCCGCTGGAGTCGGCGCATATCGTGCTGACCGGGCCTCAAACGCTGGAGGCGACCGCCGACGCAGCGGGTCACTTCCATTTGCAAGCCGTGCCGGGGCGTTACGTACTGCGGGGAACGCACGAGGGCTACGCGCCTGTCACAGTGGCTCCGGTCATCGTTCAGGGGGACACAGAGATCCGCGTGGTGCTCGAACCCTCGAACACGCCGGAATTGCGTACGATCGGAAGCGTGACGGTGAACGGCCGCCTTGCACGCGTAGCCGGAGCCGTTCCGTCCGTGATCGTGCCGAGGGCGCAAATGGAAGCAACGGGGTACCAGCGTGTCTCGCAAGCGCTCCTGGAAGTACCCTCGCTCGACTTGCAGTATTCGCACAACGCCGGTGCCGATGGGCTCACGACGGTCTCCTTGCGCGGTCCGGACCCATCCGAGACCCTCGTCACGCTCGACGGCCAGGTTCTCAATGATGCGAACACCGGCGATGTCGATATCTCCCAGCTTCCTGTCGCGGCGTTCAACTCCGTAAGCGTAGTGGAAGGCCTGGGCCCGCAAGATATCGAGGGAAGCAACACCATTGGCGGCGCGGTGAACTTGATCTCACTGCGCCCTACGCGCCAGCCCCACAGTGCCGTTTCGCTCTCAACCGGATCGTTCGGGCAAAATGAAGCGTGGTTCAACGCGACCGGATCGCACTCAAAATTCGGCTACGCGCTTGCCGCGGACGATCAACAGGCGAGCGGCTACGTCAATGAAACGGATATCGCGTGCACGAATCCCGCGGACCCGTCCACGTGCGCGCCGGTTCACCTGGGTTCGTGGCGCGCGCAGCGCAGTTTGCTGGGCAACTTCACGTACTCGTTCGACGATCGCTCGAGCGTTGGCCTGCGCATGTTTTCGCTCGGCGACATGCGCGATCAAAGTGCAGGTATTGCGGGCATCGACAATGCGAGCGGCGTTCTCTTGTCGCCGGGCACGCAGACGTTTTCGCAAACGATTCGCGCATACGATTTTAATGGGCACACGCCGCTTGGAGCCGGAGATCTGGTCTTCGAATATTCGCAGTCGGATAATAACGTTGACGTGAGCGGACAGGGCATCGGCGATCCGATGTACGACCTCTCGCACAAAGATGTCCGCGTTTCTCAATCTCTGCAATGGGAACGCGATTTTGAGGGCGGCAGCATTGCGTTCGGCGGATACCTGCGGCAAGAAACCTTCGTTGCGCCCGGCGCTGTACCGCAAATCGGTCAAAACATCGGCTCGTATTTCGTGCGCGGCACGGTGCAGCCGGTGCAGAAATTACATCTTGCGGCCGGCGCGTATCTCTCGCACTATACGACGTTCGGATCGAACGTCGACGGCCGCATCAGCGCCGTCTACGATACCGATCCAACCACGTCCGTCCGCTTCTCGGCGGGAACGGGATTCCGCGCGCCGCTGCTGATCGAGCGCTACGTTTTCCCTACCGATCAGCTCCCGCCGCCCGACCCGGCAACGTGCGTTGTGCCGGGACAGGGTAATCCTAACGAGCGGCCCGAGCACGCTACCGAATACGAACTCGGCGTTTCGCATCAGTTTGGTTCCGTCGGGACGATCGACGCGTCAGCGTACCGCACGAATCTACGCGACGCAATCGAAAATTATTTTCCCGCGAACACCGCAAACCCGGGATGCGGTACGGTCTACTATTCCTACCCAATCAACGTCGGCAATGCGGTCTACGAGGGCGCGGAGCTGCGGTATACGCAGCGCATTCCTTCGGCGCATATGTACGTGACGGCGCAGTATGGGCTCAACGTCGCTTATCCGCGCAATATGCCGGATACGGTTTCGAATCCGACCTCCGGTGCGTTTATCGTAGACAATCAGCAGTTCGCCAACATTCCGCAGCAGCAAGCTTCGCTTGAAGCAGATTACGATTACCGGCGTTTGCATTTCGCGGTAGCGGCCGTGCATCGCGGTAACAATAACCCGCTGCACCAGCCGCCACTCACGTTTATCAATGCGCTTGCGGGATTTCGCGTCACGCCGAACATCGATCTTTCGCTCGCGGGAACGAATTTGACGAACGCTGCGGCCGGCAAGTTCCAAGTTTTTAACGGCGGGCAGCCGTACTACGGGTATGTCGCGCCGGGACAGCTCGGGCCAATTGCCACGAACCGGCTTACCCTCGAACCGGCGAGTTTGCGCTTTACCGTAACGTTCCGGCAATAAAATCTGCGATCGCCGGAAGGACAGTTTCTGGCCGATCGCGCTGTGGAGAATGACCGCAGCGGCTTAAGTACAATGCGTCCACGCTCGCCGGCGCGTCATCCAAAATGGCCTGCACTTGCGCAAACGTTCCATAGGCGTCCTCTGCGCCTTGGATCACCAAAAGCGGAACGCGTACGTTGCGCACGCTGCTGCGGAGGTTCCATTCGTAAAATGCGGGGCTGAGCCAGATGTCGTTCCAGCCGTAAAACGTTGCATCCACATCGGCATGATGGCGGCTCAAACGATCGCGTAGACCTGCCGATTCATACGCTTCACGTGCCTTGCGGATCCCGCGCAGTGAATGATCCTCAACAAAGACGTGCGGCGCAAGCAGCACGCAGGCTCGCAGACGCTTATCACGCTGGCCCGCATGAATCAACGCGATCGAAGCGCCGTCACTATGACCGATCAGGATCGCGTCGTCAATGTTCTGTTCTTCCAGGAGCGTGCCGAGCATGAACGCCTCGTCGTGCATGTACGCCGCATTGCGTGGCTCGTCCAGCACGGGAGAAAACCCATTGCCGTAACGCGAGTAGATGAGCGCTTCGCAACCGGTCGCCGCGGCGATGCGATCGGGGACATCGCGCCAAAGCTGCGCCGATCCCAAGCCTTCATGCAAGAAGACGAGTGCAGGCGCGCGACCCGCGATGCGGCGCTTTTCTACTTCGATGCCGGTTCGAACTTGAGCGAAAGTGAATTGATGCAATACCGCGTGCCGCGTGGTTCGGGGCCATCGTCAAAGACGTGCCCCAGATGCGAGTTGCAGTTCTTGCAACGTACCTCCGTTCTCAACATACCGTGCGAACGATCTTCGATAAGGTTGACGCGTTCTTGCTGTTCGGGATGCGTGAAACTGGGCCAACCACAGTGCGATTCGAATTTTGCGTCGGACGCAAACAACTCCGCGCCGCAAGCGCCGCAGTGAAACGTGCCTTCACCGCGTTCGTGCAGCAAGCTGCCACTAAAGGGCGGCTCCGTGCCGGCTTCGCGAAGGATATGGTACCGTGCCGGCCCGAGCTCTTCGCGCCATTGCTCTTCGGTCTTGAACATTACGCCCTCCAACCCCAATCAGTTTCAAAAGGATATGTTTCTGCGCCTCGTTATTTGGTGCTCTTTTAGGTGTTCAAAAGCTTGACTTACGGTGCTACACTGTAAAGACACATGATGAACATCCCTTATATTCGCGCGACCCAATCGACGAGCCGGCAACACGCCGGACTCAATTGCGCGCGCGTTTTCACCGGCAACCCGGTGGGCGTTTTCACGTGATGTAAGCATCTCTGCATCGAAGTTTCCCTGAAGGGGCGCTGCAGAAATGCAGTGCCCCTTCAGTTTTTTACAGCGGCGAAGCGCGCAGCGCAACGTTCTAGCTTCGTGTTGCCGGGATCAGACTTGTAAGAAAGGAGGAACTATGCTGAACGATGACGCGCGTTGTATTAACTGTGGCGCGCAAGCAAACGCGCAGTTATGCGCGGCTTGCGAAAACGATCGTATTTACGAACGAGCGCAACTTGAGACCCGCGCACGGCGCTGGGTACAGTGCATCTTCTAAGAATGGGAAAGTTATCTACGATGCAGATCATTGAAACGGCCGCGAAGCCGGTCAAGGCCTGGGTTGACGGCGTTGAGTTCGACGAGAACGCGCGCAAGCAGGTTGCAAACATGGCTTCGCTGCCTTTCATCCACTCGCACGTAGCGGTGATGCCCGACGTGCACGTGGGGATTGGGGCGACGGTGGGCAGCGTCATTCCGACGATGGCGCCGTCGTGCCCGCGGCTGTGGGCGTCGACATTGGTTGCGGCAATGATCGCGCAGCGTACGTCGCTGCGTGCCGAAGGCTTGCCGGATTCGCTCGCCGCAATTCGCCACGAGATCGAACGCACAATTCCGGTCGGATTTGCGCGGCACAAACACGTGCCCGCGTCAGTCGAGAGCGCATGGTCGAAGCTCGCGGAAGAGTACAAATCGATCGTTGCAAAAAACCCGAAAATCGATACGCAGGGCGCACCGCAACAGCTTGCGACTCTTGGGTCCGGCAATCATTTTTGCGAAGTTACAATCGATACAGAAGGCTACGTGTGGTTTGTTCTGCACTCCGGTTCGCGTGGAATCGGTAACCGGATCGGGACGTTCTTCATCGAGCGCGCGCGTAAAGAGATCGAAGCGCTCGGCATCGGTTTGCCCGACGGCGATCTTGCTTACCTCACGGAAAACACAGATTCGTTCAACGAATACGTCGAAGCCGTCGGTTGGGCGCAGCGTTATGCGCAAATGAACCGCGATCTGATGATGATGCGGCTTCTCGATTCGCTTCGTCATCCGAAAATCGGGCTGCCGCAATTTACACTCAGGGAGAAAGCGGTGAATTGCCACCACAATTACGTCGCGCGCGAACGTCACTTCGGGAAGGACGTTCTCGTGACGCGTAAAGGTGCGGTGCGTGCCGGCAAAGGCGAACTCGGTATCA
>CAZERJ010000027.1:24760-26521 GCA_964514445.1 uncultured bacterium
GTTGAGGTGGTCACCGGGATGCGGCAGGTTGTGTGCGTTAAAGGCTAGCTCAAACGCGCATGGTGATAAAAAAGCGGCCTAAAACACGCCGCTTTTTTTCTTCGCTCGGCGGTTTATTCGCCCGTTTGCGAAGCCGGCGGCACCACAACGGGGCCGGCTTCAACTTTGATGTTAGAAGCAATGTCCGGACGTTTTCCGCCGTGTTCTTCCACCCAATGGCACGCGGCAAAATGCCCCGGCTCGTACTCGTTGAACGCCGGCACTTCAACCTTGCAGCGCTCGAACGCAATCGGACAGCGCGTATGGAACCGGCACCCTGACGGCGGATTGACCGGCGAGGGAATATCGCCGGTGAGTACGATCCGCTTGCGCTTGCGCTCGATGTCCGGGTCTGGAATCGGAATTGCGGAAAGCAGCGACTGCGTGTACGGGTGCAGCGGGTTTTCGTAAATTTGGTTGCGATCGCCCAGCTCCATGATTTTGCCGACGTACATGACGGCCACACGCGTAGAGATGTGGCGCACGACGGAAAGATCGTGAGCGATGAACAGATACGTCAGGCCCAGCTGCTCCTGAAGATCTTCGAGCAAGTTGATAACCTGCGCCTGAATCGAAACGTCGAGCGCGGAAACGGGCTCATCGCAGACGATGAACTTGGGGTTGACCGCGAGCGCGCGCGCAATGCCGACGCGCTGGCGTTGGCCGCCGGAGAATTCATGCGGATACCGGTTGGCATGATACGGCTGAAGGCCCACCAAGCGCAGCAATTCTTGCACGCGATCTTGCGCGGCTTTGCCCGTTGCAATTTTGTGGATCGCGAGCGGTTCGGCGATGATGTCGCCGACCGTCATGCGCGGGTTGAGCGAAGCAAACGGATCTTGAAAGATGATTTGCATTTCGCTGCGCAGTTTGCGCAGATCGCGACGGCTGCACTCCAAGACGCGATGGCCGTCGAAGTTTACCTCACCGCCCGTCGCCGGTAAGAGGCCCAAAATCACGCGCCCGATCGTCGTTTTGCCGGAGCCCGATTCGCCGACAAGGCCGAGCGTTTCGCCGGGTTTGATCGTGAAGTCCACGCCGTCAACGGCTTTGACGTCGCCGACGTGCTTGCTCAGCAGACCGGCGTGAATCGGAAAATACTTAAAGAGATTGCGAACCTCGACGAGGTTCTGGGGTTTTACTGCGCCGTCCGTGGTCATCGCGCGGGCCTTGCAGTGGCGGGCGCCGCTTCGAGCGGTTCACCCGGAACGATAGGCGCGGTCGGAACGTCGATCGGCCGCTGATCTTTTGCGCGCTCATCGTACAAGAAGCAGCGGCACACGTGCCCCGCGCCAAAGTCGTACACCGGAACCGGATCGTCGCAGATCGGCATGCGGTACTTGCAGCGCGGTGCAAATGCGCAGCCGGGCGGCAAGCGGAGCAAATTCGGCGGTTGTCCCGGAATCGGCTCCAGTCGTTCGCGCTGCGTTGCGTCCAGACGCGGCAGCGAGGCCAGCAGGCCTTGCGTATACGGCATTTTCGGATCGTGAAAGATCTGGTCGGCAGTGCCGTATTCGACCATGTTGCCGCCATACATCACGAGCACGTTCTTGCACACCTCTGCAACAATGCCCAGGTCGTGCGTGATCATGATGATCGCCGCACCGGTATCGCGCTGCATCTCGTTCATCAGTTCGAGAATCTGCGCTTGAATCGTCACATCGAGCGCGGTCGTCGGCTCGTCGGCGATCAGCAGCTGCGGATCGCACGAGAGCGCCATCG
>CAZERJ010000028.1:0-26461 GCA_964514445.1 uncultured bacterium
AAAGGACATTCGGCCCCGCGTTCGCGCAAGGCTCGGGGTGGCCCTACAAGAAGAGTTTTCGCGATGAAGACCTATCAACGGCTTCGCTCGCGCGAAGTCTATCGCAATCCCTACATCCACGTCGAAGTACACGAAGTGATTCATCCGAACGGCCAAGAGGGCGAATACGCGCTGCTTGTTTCGCCGCCCGCCTCGGCCGCAGTGATCGCCGACGGCGGCGATTTGTTGTTCGCGCGGCAACCGCGTTTCGGCGCTCAGGCGGAAGTCATTGAAATCGTTAAAGGCGGCGCTTGCGAGGGCGAAACACCGCTTGCGTGCGCGCAGCGCGAAGCTCGCGAAGAGCTCGGCATCGAAGCGCTGCACTGGGAACCGATGGGCATGCTGTATGAGATTCCCTCGCTCGTGAACGACCCGGTGCAGCTGTTTTACGCACACGGCATCGAGCACGTCGACCGCGATGAAGACGGACTTGAAGCGGTCGAGCTGGTGCGTGTCGCCGAAGATGTCGCAATTCGTGCCGCTGCGGAAGGCAAAATCAACGATGCGGTCACCGTGGCAGCGTTGCTGCGATATGCGTTACAACGGGGGCGGCTGCGTTTTAGCGTTCCATAAATGTTCGGGAACGCCGGCGGCTGCGTTGATCCAGCGCGCCCAAACAAAAAGCGCATCGGACAAGCGGTTCACGTAACGCACCGCTTCCGCTGAAATTTCAGGCTCTTCGTCGCGAAGGGCAACAATGATGCGCTCGGCGCGCCGGCAGATCGTACGCGCCACGTGCAGCGTCGCGCCCGGCATGCTGCCGCCGGGATGAATGAAGTTTGCCAGAGGTTCCAAGTCTTGCTGCGCGCGATCGATCGCGCGTTCCAGCGCGCGCGCTTCCGCGTCACCCGCAAGCGGCATGCCCTCCCATCGCTTTGCAACCGGCGTCGCGAGCTCTGCGCCCAGGTTGAAAAGGATGTCCTGCGTCCACGCAAGCCAAGCGTCCAGCTCGCGCGCGCGCGGCTCGTCCGGCATTTGATTGCGCAGTGCCGCGCGCGAAACGCCGATGACGCTCGAGAGTTCGTCCAGCGTTCCGTACGCTTCAATGCGTAGATCCGTCTTGGCGACGCGCTCGCCGCCGACGAGCCCCGTGGTGCCGTCGTCGCCGGTTCTGGTATAGATGCGCGTAAGTTTGGGCATGCGCGCCCATTCGACGTCCGGCAGGCGGCAACTCTGCGCCGCACGAACCCTGCGCGGTCATGTCAGCGGCACCCCAAGAGGAAAAACTCGTGGAGCAGATTCCGCCCAAAGCGGACGATCTCTCGGCTTGGTACACAACGGTCTGTTTGAAGGCCGAGCTGGTCTCGTATTCGCCTGTGCGCGGATGTGTGGTGCTGCGTCCGCACGGCTTCGGCATGTGGGAAAATCTTCAGAAGCATCTCGACCAGCGCTTCAAAGACACCGGTCACGAGAACGCCTACTTCCCGCTGCTGATTCCGGAGAGTTTGCTTACGCGCGAAGCGGAGCACGTTGAGGGCTTTGCGCCGGAAGTTGCGTGGGTGACCGAAGGCGGCAAAGAAGTGCTCGAAGAGCGCCTTGCGATCCGTCCGACATCGGAAGTGATCATCGGCGTCATGTACGCAAAGTGGATTCAATCGCATCGCGATCTGCCTGTGCTGATCAATCAATGGGCGAACGTTTTGCGTTGGGAGAAAGCCACGCGTCCGTTCTTGCGCACGATGGAATTCTTGTGGCAAGAAGGGCACACGGCACACGCCAACGCCGCCGAAGCGCGCGAAGAGACGCTGCGCATGCTCGATGTGTATGCAGAGTTCGCCAAGAACGTCGCCGCCGTGCCGGTGTACGCCGGGCCGAAAAGCGCAAGCGAACGGTTTCCCGGAGCGGTCGAGACGTATTCAATTGAAGCACTGATGCCGGACGGCAAAGCGCTCCAGTCCGGCACGTCGCACGATCTCGGCCAAAACTTCAGCAAAGCGTACGACATCACGTTCGTGGATACGGATCAAAAGATTAAACACGTGTACACAACGTCGTGGGGCATGTCGTGGCGCATGCTCGGCGCAGTGATTATGACGCACGGTGACGATCGCGGCTTGCAGATTCCGCCGAAACTCTCGCCGATTGAAGCGGTGTTCGTGCCCATTGTGCGCGGCGAAGATCGCGCCGCGGTTGAGAAAGCACAGGAACTGGCGCGCGCGCTTCGCAGTCAAGGCTTTCGCGTGCGCGTCGACGATCGCGATCAAACGCCGGGTTGGAAATACGCAGAGTGGGAAATGCGCGGTGTGCCGCTGCGTATCGAAATCGGTCCGCGGGATCTGCAAAGCAACAGCGTGATGCTCGTGCGGCGCGACAAGACACGTGGCGAGGACGGCGCGAAAATTGCCGTTCCGTTCGACGGTTTGGCGAGCGCAATCCGCGAGCAGCTCGATCTGATTCATGAGTCGCTGTACGAGCGCGCAAAGCGTTTCCTGGAGTCGCACACGATCCCGGTGAGCGATCGTGATGAGTTCTTTGAAGCATGCAAGGCGCGCGCGGGCATGATCGATATTCCGTGGTGCAACCGTCCCGAATGTGAAGCGGCCGTTAAAGCGGCTACGAGTGCGACAACGCGCAACATGCGCGAATTGCAAATCGCCGGCGCGAAATGCGTCGCCTGCGGCGAGCCGGCTGTAGTGAACGCGTATTTTGCTCAGAGTTATTAGTTTCATATTGCTCATCGCGCAGACGCTGTTCCCGACGGCGCCACCCGGCGTCGAACGCACCGACGCATATGCACGCGCTGCGGGCAATGATAAACCGCTCGCCGTGATGATCGGCAACCGCCTGTTCAAAACGCAGTGGCCCGCGCAGGTGCTCAGCGTCTACGCCGACCTGGCCGACGACACCGACGTGGTTGGTTTGCGCATTGCGGGGAAACATTTCCATGGTGTGCTCCACGCGCGCAGTCTGACCGATGAAGTGGTCGCGCTCGTGACGCAGACGTTCGCCATCGATCCGCGCGTGGAAGAAGTGGACGTGTGGGTGACGGTCCCGCTGGATTTGAGCAAGGACATCGTGGTCAAAGGTGACGTGAACACACCAACGTGGAAGACCGTTTTCAGTGTTTCGGTGCGGCGTTCAGAAACTGCAAACGCGCTGCGAGGCCGCCTTGCGGCGGGCCGCGGCGTCTACTGGGACCAGGAGTGGAAGCGCAGCGTTGTAAAGTGAGCCTCTGTGTACAGTAAGACCATTCTGCCGAACGGCGTGCGGGTCATCACCGAAAGCATGCCGGCATTCCGATCCGCTTCACTCGGCATATGGGCCGACGTCGGTTCGGCCGCGGAAACACCCGAGCGGCGCGGCGTCTCGCATTTGGTCGAACACATGCTGTTCAAAGGAACAAAACAACGCACCGCGCGCGAGATCGCCGAAGCGATGGATGGCGTCGGCGGTAATCTGAACGCATTCACCGATAAAGAAAGCACCTGCTACTACGCAAAAGTCATGGACCAGCATCTGCCGCTGGCCGTTGACGTGCTCAGCGATATGTTTTTGAACTCCACGTTCGATCCGGCTGAGCTCGCGAAAGAACAGAATGTCGTGCTCGAAGAGATCAAGATGTATGACGACTCGCCCGACGAGCTCATTCACGATCTCTTCATTCAAACGATGTGGAAAGACAGCAATCTCGGCGCGCCGACGATTGGCTTCGCCGAGACGGTGACGGCGCTCACGCCTGCAGATCTGCGCAATCATATGAAGCGCCACTACGCGCCGAATTCCGTTGTGGTTGCTGCGGCGGGAAACGTCGATCACGGCGCCGTCGTGGAAATGGTGTCGCAAGCGTTCGCCGGCTTTTCCGGCAGCTGTCAGTTGCCGCCGATCGAATCGCCGCGCCTGACGCCCGCAACGTTTTTCAAACATAAAGACAGCGAACAGGCGTACGTCGTGCTCGGTACGCCGGGTGTCTCCGTACGCGACGAGCGCCGCTATACGCTCTCGGTTATGGATACGATTTTGGGCGGCGGCATGTCGAGCCGCCTTTTTCAAGAGATCCGCGAGAAGCGCGGCCTGGTGTACACCGTCTATTCATTTCAAGCGGCGTACCGGGGCGCGGGGTTATTCGCCGTCTACGCCGGCACGTCGCCCAAGCACGTCAACGACTGTGTAAACGTCATCGGCGAGCAGTTTGCCGACCTGCGCGAGAATCTCGTCGGCGATGCCGAGCTGCGTTTGGCGAAAGAACACATCAAAGGCAGCTTGACGCTCTCGCTCGAGAGCACGTCGAGCCGCATGATTCGCTTGGGACGCAGCGAGTTTTCGCTCGGGCGCGAGCTTACTACCGAAGAGATCGAGGAAAAAGTCGAAGCGGTAACGGCCGAAGAGATCCGCGAGCTCGCGCGCGAGCTGCTGCGCGAGGAACAGCTGGGCCTTTGCGTGCTCGGCCCGGTGGACGAAGATTCCGTAGACTGGAATCGTAGCGCTGCTTAACGCGGGCACGGCCACGGTGCCATTTTGGACGTGGCAGCTGCTCGTTGCACTGGCCATCAACGTCGTCGTCCAAGCCATTCAAATCGGTGCGTATGCCGCGCGTCTTGCGGGCGTGCGGACCGGCCGCATTGCAACGTCGATCTCGCTCTTCAACCTGTTCGTTACGGCAAGCCGTTTAGCAACGCTTATCTATACGTTGATGCTAGGGCCGCTGTCCGACCGCGCAGGCAATGCCGTCAAGGCGTTATTGCTGGCGCACAACGCGCCCACGTCGGCGGCGGTGACAAGCGTCCAGCACACGTTCGAATGGCAATTGCGGTTGATCATCGTCGCGGGGACGATTGGAACGATCCTCGGCAGCCTGATGCTGCCGATGTTTACGTACCTCTACGTGCGCGGCGTGCGATCGTTCGAGCGCACGAAGTCGCTGCCGCATTCGCTGGCGCGCCTGTTCATACCGCGTGTCGCTTGGGATGTCCTCACGCAGCTACGCATGCCATCTGTATCGGAGATATTCTCGTTCTCCACGCGCAACATTCCGCGGCGCCTGCTGGTTTTTAACGTCGTCGTGACGGGCATCTACGCTATCGGCGTTGTCGCGGCGTATTACGCGAGCGTTCTCGATGTCAACGTCGCGCGAACGGCCATCGGCATCTCCGGCATTATCAATGGCATCGGAACCATTGCCTTTACGTTCTTTGTCGATCCGACGTCGTCGATTATCGTCGACGAGGCGGTCAAAGGCGAGCGCCCCCACCAGGAAGTCAAGGCCATGGTCTTTTATCTTTCGCTCACTGCAATCATCGGGTGGCTCGTCTCGCAGCTGCTGCTGTGGCCGGCCGCCTGGATCATCGCCGCCGTCGCTCATCTGGTGAATCATGGCCGCTAAACGCTTCGTTCTTTTGCTTTCCGCCTTGCTGCTCAGCGGCTGCGCGGGCAGTGTCGAACAGTGGATTGTCAACACGCGCGTCAATCAAGGCGACGTTGCGCTCTCGCGCGGAAGCCTGCACGAAGCCGAAGTTGCTTTCCGCTTGGCGCTGCGCGTCAATCCGCACGACGCGCGCGCGCAAGCCGGATTCTCGCAAGCGGCGGCGGCACTTGCGGAAGCCGATTACCGCAAAGGCGATTTCGACGACGCGCTCACGACGATCAATGAAGCGCAGCGGTACGACAGGCAGAGCGTTCGGCTCCAGGCGCTCAAAGCGCAAATCGACGACGCGCGGCTCAAGCGCGAAATCGTCATTTCGAACTATCCGACATATCAAGCCGCCGGCTTGCAAATGCAAACGGCATATGATTCGCTTAACAGTCAGACGAAGGCGATTTTGAAATCGCTCAAACGGTTCGGTTACACGTACGACACTCAAGATCTCACCAAAGCGATTCAGGGCTCGTACGAGCTTCAGCAAGAGGTGGTCAAGAACACAAACCGTCTCATTGCCTACCGCGAATTGGTTGAATCGGGTACGCCGGTTGCGGCCGGCACCGCGGCGACGACCACGACGCCGAACGGATCCCTGCTGCCTCTACCTTGACATAAGTTAACAAAAATGGGCCTTTGAGCGCTTTACCGGCGTTTTCAAAAGGCCGACACTTAGTTGAATGAGAGGCAGACCTGGCGTTCGGGTAGTCGCCTTTGCGTTTTTTAGCTGGCTAATGCTGTCCGTGGTAGCTCCAGGTAGTGCTGCGCCGATCACGTTGCGCGGCGGCAGCGGTTCGGTTCTGAGTAGTGCCGGCGTAGCGGCCGGCAGCGCTTCAGCGGGCGACGTGCGCGCAGGCCGCGTGCGGTTCGTACCGTTCGCGCAGTATCGCCCGGCGGGATGGCCCGTTTCGCTATGGCTTCGATTCTCGCTCTCCAGTGGCAGCGAGCGCAGCTCGCCGTGGCTGCTGATCGTTCCGCGCCTTTTCGAATCGGCCGACTTCTATCACGCCGACGGAACGCACGAGGCAAACGGCATGTACGTTCCGTACGCGCTGCGCGCGAACGGGCTTTACGTACCTTCGTTTACGATGCGAAGCGGTGATTTTACGGGTGCGCCACTGTACTTGCACGTCGTGTATTATCCCGAACAGCCGCTCGCGGTACGATTTCACACCGAGCATTGGTTCTTTTTATGGAATGAGCCGTACCGGATCGTGGAAGGCATTTTTCTGGGCGTGATGCTCGCGCTTGCGATGCTGAACTTTTTCGTCTTCGGCGTCATGCGCGATCGCAGTGGGTTGTTTTATGCCGCGTATCTTGTCATGATGGCGCTCAACGAGATCGTTTCTACCGGCATCGGCGAACAATATCTTTGGCCGGCGGCCGGCGCCAGTGTGCGCGTGCTCAGCATCGGGACGGCGTTTTCAAGCATCACGCTATTTTTGTTTTTTTCACGTGCGCTGCTCCAGACACGGGAAGAGGCACGGCGGTGCGATATCGCGCTGCTCGTGAGCTACGGCATTTACGCAGTCTTGCAGATCGCGCAGATCGCCATTTCGGGCGGTCAAGTGCTGGTGCCCTTCGTGTTAGGTGTAACACTCGCCGGGATGATCGTTACGATCGTCGTCGGCGCGATCCGTTTGCGCGGCGGATACCGTCCGGCGCGCTTTTTTATCCTCGCCTTTGCGCCTTCGACGATCGGCGTTTTTGCCAATCTGTGGTATGACGCGTACTTTCCACCCGGTAACTGGTTTTGGGCAGCCAACGGCGTGGAACTGGGCACGATGCTGCAATCGCTGGTGCTTTCGTTTAGTGTCATCGATCGCTTGCGCTTGCTCCAGTCGGAGACGAACCGCACGCGCTCCGAACTCTCGGCGGTCTCAGCTCACGCGAAGAAGATGCAGGCGCTGGCGCTCTACGATCCGCTTACCGGTCTTTCCAACCGCATACGCTTCACTGATGAATTGTCGCGTGCGGTTGCGCGCCGCGCGCAAGACGGTAAAGGCTTTGCCGTGCTGTTCTGCGATCTCGACGGGTTCAAAGCCATCAACGATCTTTTCGGCCACCGCTTCGGTGATGACGTGTTGAAGATCGTTGCAGAACGCATGGCATGCTCGCTTCGCGGCGAGGATATGATTGCCCGCCTCGGAGGCGACGAATTCGCGGTTCTACTCGAGTTCGTTTCCAGTCCGTTGCAGGCCGATCACGTGGCGGAGATGCTTGCGCATCTGCTCGATGAGCCCATCGTGCTCGACGGCAAGATCATGCCAATCGGTATTAGCGTCGGGCGTGCGCTGTTTCCGCAAGACGGCTCAACGATCGACGAGCTGCTCCATGCAGCCGATTTGCGAATGTATCAAATGAAGCAGGCGCGCAAAGCTACTGCCTGAACGAGCAGCTTAGCGCGACACCGTGCGCGCGCGCTTTACCGCGCAGACATGATGCTCATCCAGCCACGTGCGCGCATTGCCGCGGGCTTCGGCGCTGCGGAATGAACGCCACTGCTTTTCCGCGTCCGGCCTCACCAGTTTGGGGTCCGTAACGTATACCGGCCACGTTGCGCTCGGATTGATCACCGGAAAGCGTTGCATCCAGGCGCAGAGTTCGACGTTACGCGCGAAGCGGTTGCGTTCGATGTCGATGTAATAACGGGCACCTTTTTTAATGGCGCTCTGTTCGTCGAACGGTGTCCAAAGATACGGGTCTTCCTCCCATCCGTACCGGCCGATGTAGTACAGCACCGACGGATCGTAGTGACCCATGACGATGAGTGCGCCCGCGTCGAGCGTGCGGTTGAGTGAGATTGCATTGCGGTATACCGCGCGGCTGTATTTGTAGTACGGCGCTGCAATGCTACGGTTTTGGAGTGTTACCAAGGCGAAGAGCACAACGCCGGCAACAGCAAGGCCCATCTTCACCGAGCGCGCTAGCGTTGCGGAGGCAATCGCATCGTAGAGACGCGCGCAGAATCCGGCCGCCGTGAGCGCCGCTAGCGGCAGCAGCAGATACATGTAGTAGTCGACACGCTCGACCGTCACGACGACGTAGACATATGCAAGGCCGCCTGCGAGCCAGCTCCACAGCAGCGCGCGTGACCGCGTGGCTGCGGGCATGAACAAGAACCCTGCGATGGCGAGGCCCGTGATCACCGGTCCAATCATCGTGTGCACGAGCAGGTCGAGCACCTGATGAAACAGCGTCCACTTCACATGGAAGGCGGCAACAGTGCTAAAGGCGTGCAACATCGCGGGCACAACGTGCTTGGACGTAATGCCGGAGGCCCAATGCCACTCGGCGTGCGCGGAAACGAAACGATCGTAGCCGTACAGCAGCGCGAGCGGGACTACGATCGCTGCCGCGAGCATCGCGCAATTCGCTGTCCGCCCGGCACGTGCACGCACCACAATCATGACTACGATGGGAACCAGCGCAACGATTGCAACCGGTTTTGCGAGGAGCGCTAAAGAGAGCGCGGCACCGGCATAAGTGATGCTCCGCCACGTCCAGATTTCGTCTTCAACCAGCACCTTTTCGAATGCAAAAAGTGCGAGTGTAAGGAAAAACACCATTGTGGTGTCCGGCGTAAAGGTTCGTCCGTAATACAAGCTCCCCGGCATAATCGCGTAAAATGCAGCGGCACACACGCCCGCGATGTCGCCGGCAAACAAACGCCGCGCGAAGAAGAAGAGCACCGCGACGGTGCCGAGCGAAAACGCAATAGAGATCAGCCGTCCGAAGATCTCGTGCACGCCGAACATCTTATACAGGCTCGCCGCTAAAAATGGGACGATCTGCAATTCCAGTTCAACGTAGTTCGGCGGCGGGCCGTTGTAGTTCGTTTGCGGATAGAAGATATTGAACTGGAGTGTTGCGAAGTTGCGGGCAATCGAACCGGTGTCGCCTTGGCGCCAACCGGGATGATCGAGCAGCGGATTATGAATGCCGTGCAGCCGCAGCGCGAGAGCAAGCAGCAAGATCGCGCCCGGCGCGATCAGGCGACGTGTCTGAACGTCCAATACTTGTTCAAAAAGAAGTTTACGAAGATGCCTGCCACGGTTGCGATAAACCACGTCAGCGTGAAGTGATGGCCGAATGGCCGCCACCAGATGATCAGCTCGCCGACAACCAGCGCAATCGCGGAAACGGTGAGAAATTGCAACGCCTCGCGCGCCGGATGCGCGCTGGAACGGAACGTCCATATCCGGTTGAGGTACCAATTCGAGATGCCGCCGGCCATAAATCCGAGCGCGAACACCCACGCCCATGGCAGCCCCGGCAACCCGCGTTCGAGCAAGTGCGCAACGACGAAGTTTACCGCAAAGCCGGATGCGCCGACGAATCCGAACTTGACGAACTGGCGCAGGCCGCGGCTCTGCGCAAGGTTACGAAACCCAGTACCAGTCTGCAAAGAGCACCGTAAAGAGGCCGAGGAGCGGGAGTGAGAACGCGACAATCGCATTGTTGGCGCTCGGCCGCGCGCCCCACAACCCGAAAATTGCGAACATCGGAAAGAGTACGAGCGCAAACCGCGGCATGCTCATGAGGCTCGACGTGCACAACGGCACCAGAATCGAAAGGGCCATGTAGGCGATGTACGAAGGCCGCAGCCGCCGGAATCCCGCAATGAGCACCGCGACCATCAGCGCCGTAAACGACAGCTCCAAAATCTGGTTCGCGACGGTTTGGGAAGTCGTCGCTACAGCGATCTTATGGAAGCTATTGTAGACGGCAGTCCACGGCGGCGCGAGGTGCCGGTTCCAATTGGACTGCACGTGCGAGAAATACAGCGGGTCGCCGTTAATGACCCACAAACATGCCATGTAGAGCGCTAGCCCGAACGGGATGAACGCGATCGGCACGAGCTTCAGCCACGCGTCGCGGCCGATCCGCATTGCGCGCACTTCGTCCCAATGCGCCCAAACCCATTCGATCGCATACGGCACGACCAGCAGCACGCCCTCGACGCGAGTGAGCGCCGCGAAGAAGCCGATGAGCGCCGCCAGCCACCAGCGCCGCTCCCGCAAGTAATAGAACGACGCGACCGTGAGCATGAAAAACAGCGATTCGGTGTACACGGCTGAAAAGAAGATCGCCGTCGGAAAAATCGAGATGTAAAAGATCGTGCGGCGCGCGACGTGCCGGTCGTATTCGTGTTCGACGAGTTTATAGAGAAAGAGCAGCCCGAAGAACAGCGCGACGTTCGAGATGACCAGTCCGGCGATCAGGTGATTACCGATCAACTTTCCCAAGCCTGCAATCAGCAGCGGATACAGCGGAAAGAACGCCATGTCGGTGCCGTGGTAACCGATCGTTGCAATGTCGATGTAGTGGACGGCGTCCCAGCGCCCCCAAACGGCAAGCAGCAGGTTGCGCGATTCTTGCACGTGCACGCCGGCGCGCTGGCCGATGATGACCGCTGCGAGCTCCGCGATCACGACAATCGCAAAGCGCGAAACGATAAAGTCCATCGTGACGTCGCGTACCGTCGTGTTGAAACGCACGGCAACGGCGAGTTTAACCAGGCAAAAGACCGCGAAGCTATAGACAGAAAGGCGCGTCCCGCCGTGCGTGAACCAAAGCGGCAATGCGAATGTGAACCACAAGCCCAGAAACGCAAGCCACGCGATGGCATCGTAGCGGAGCGCTCGCTCGTACAGCACGCCGGTACGCTGCGAAAAGTAGTGCGCGTAGGCGGTCCACAGCGCGAGCGCCGCTCCGGCGCCGAGCGGAAACGCCGCGAGAAACGAGAGCTCGGTGAGCGTCGGGCGATGCAACGGAACGATCAGGCCGCCCCAAACAAAAATGCCGAGCGTAATGCCTGCAAGGCACACGCCGGCGAATGCTGCGGGACCCGCGGCGAGCAATGCGTTCGAGAACGCAAAGCGTCCGTGGGAAACGCGATCGTAAATGGCGGCCGACACGGGAGTTTGTTGTTAAAGGAATCGTGCCGCTTCCCTTGTAGCCCCGAAGGTGTGATAGCACGCTCCCGGCACAAACTCGTAGTCGTCGGCGCCGGGTCGGGCGGTTTTGCGGCCGCACGTACTGCGCGCGATTTGGGCGCGGACGTCGCGCTCGTCGATCACGGACCGCTCGGCGGACTGTGCATTCTGCGAGGATGCATGCCGAGCAAGACGCTCATTGCTTCGAGCGATGCCGCCTACGACGTGCGCGAAGCGCACGAGCTCGGCATTCACGTCGACGGCGTGCGGATCGATTTCGAACAGATCATGCGCCGCAAGTCGCGGCTGATCAAGGGCTTTGCCGATTATCGCATCGAGGGGATCGAGCAGTTTCCGCTTTACCGCGGCAAGGCACGCTTTCTTTCGCCTACGACGTTGCAGGTCGGCAACCACACGATTATCGAGGCTGAAAAGTTCATCATCGCCACCGGAAGCGTGGTCGCCGAAGCTGCCGTTCCGGGACTGGTTGATACCGGCTACATCGACAGCGACGGCGCACTCGAGCTGCAAGAGCTGCCGAAATCGCTGATCGTGCTGGGCGGCGGCTACATCGGCTGCGAGCTCGGACAATTCTTTGCGCGCATGGGCGTGAAAACGTCGATCGTGCTGCGCAGCGCGCATCTACTCTCCGGCGAAGACCACGACATCGGCGAGGCGCTCACGGAGTACTACCGCGACGAAGGCATCGAAGTGCACACGCAAACGCAGATCGTTCGCGTGAGCGCACGAGATGGAAAGAAGATCGTGCATGTGGTGCACGAGGGCGTCGACGGCGAACTCGAGGCCGACCAGATTCTGTACTGCCTCGGACGCGTGCCGAATATCGAAGGCTTGAACTTGGATGGGGCCAACGTGCGGTGCCATCACATCACCGGCATCGAAATCGATGAAACGATGCAAACGTGCAACCCGCACTTCTACGCCATCGGCGACGTCGCGGGAAAACACATGCTCGTGCATGTCGCCATCTACGAAGGCGAGATCGCTGCGCGCAACGCCATCACCGGTGAGCGCAATGCCGTCGATTACTCACTGCAAAAAGCGCACACGGTTTTTTCCGATCCGCAGGTTGCACTCGCCGGCGCAACGGAACGCGAATTGCAGCGTGACGGGGTCGCGTATGTGATGGGGCGATACGATTTCGCCGAGCACGGCAAAGCGGAATGTATCAATAAGACGAAAGGTTTCGTCAAGGTCATGGCCTCCGTGCCCGACGGAAAAATCCTTGGCGCTGCGATTCTCGGGCCACACGGATCGGATCTGATTCACGAGATGATCGTCGCCATGCGTTACAACGCGACGGTGGCGGAGTTCGTGAAGATTCCACACTTGCACCCGACGCTCGCCGAGATTTGGACCTATCCGGCCGAAGAGTGTGCCGCAAAGCTGCACGTGGCGGAGCCGGGCGAGATCGAGCCGGAGATCGCAAGCGGTGCAGCCGCCGGATAGCGCTGCGCGACGCGGGCCGGGCGATCGCGCCGGCGTTGTGCTCGTGCAATGCAAACCGCGCAAGGGACGCTACCAGGAAAACCTCGCGCACGTAGGTGAGATTTTCGAGCAGCTTGCGCACAGCGAGTCACCACCCGACATCGTGGTGTTGCCCGAAGGTGGGCTGACCGGATACTTTTTGGAAGGCGCCGTCTACGAACTGGCGCTCGACGCGGACACGTTTGCCGCCGATCTTGCACGCGCATGGCATAAAGCCGGCGGCAAGCGCGGCGATATCGTTAGCGGCTTTTACGAGAACGACGGCGGAACATACTACAACAGCTCCGTCTACATCGAGGTCAACGCCGCTCATCATCGCATCGTCCACGTGCATCGCAAGATGTTCTTACCGACGTACGGCGTGTTCGATGAAGAACGCTTCCTCTCGCGCGGCCGGCGCATGCAAGTTTTTCAAACGCGCTTCGGAACGGCAGCGATGCTGATATGCGAAGATATTTGGCATGCAATCATGCCGACCATTGCGGCAGTAAAAGGCGCGACGATGCTGTTTGTTCCGAGCGCCGCACCCGGCCGCGGCATTGAAGAAGACGACGAATTGGGAAGCATCGGGCGTTGGCGCGAGATTTTGCACGCAACCGCCGCCGAGCACGGCGTCTTCATCGCCTACTGCGGCCTTGCGGGTTTTGAAGGCGGCAAAGGCATGACGGGCTCCTCACGTGTGGTCGATCCGCGCGGGCGCACGCTGGTGCAAGCGCCGGCGCTCGGGGAACATATCGTGCGCGCGACAATCGATTTTGAAGAGATCAGTCTTGCGCGCGCGTCGTTACCGTTGCTGGGAGATCTGCGCGCCGTGCTGCCCGATCTGATCGCCGATCTTCCGCAGGAGGACGTTCGTGCTCCCGGTCGTTGAAGCAAAATCCGATGCATTCGTGCGTCCACCACGCATCAACCCCGAAGTCACGGCGGAATGGCTCATCGCTTTTCTGCGGGACGAGCTGATCGAGCGGCGCGGTATGCATCGCGCGGTCATCGGATTATCCGGCGGCGTGGATTCCGCAGTAACCGCGTACCTGTGTGCGCGCGCGCTCGAGCCGCACAACGTCTACGCGTTTAGGCTTCCGTACCGCACCTCCAGTCCGTCCAGCCTTGAAGATGCGCACCTGGTCTCGCAAGCGCTCGGCATCAACGAGTCCACGATCGATATCAGCGGCGCGGTCGACGGATATTTACAACACGAGCCCGATGCCGATTCGCGCCGGCGCGGAAACGTCATGGCGCGCGTGCGCATGCTTATTCTCTTCGATCAGTCGGCTAAGTGGAATGGCCTTCCCATCGGCACCGGAAATAAAACGGAACGCCTTTTGGGCTATTTCACCTGGCATGCGGACGACACGCCGCCGGTCAATCCCATCGGCGATCTGTATAAAACGCAGGTGTGGGAACTGGCGCGGTATCTCGGCGTTCCGGCGCCGCTCATTGACAAAGCTCCCAGTGCCGATTTGGAAGCAAATCAAACGGACGAATCCGATTTGGGTATCACGTACGAGCGTGCCGACGCCATTCTGGCGCACGTCCTGGAAGGCTACTCGAACACGCAACTGATCGAGCGAGGTTTCGATGCGTCCGACGTGGAGCTCGTCCGCCGCAAAGTTGATTCGACGCACTGGAAGCGGCATTTGCCGACGACCGCCATGCTGACAAACACCGCCATTAACGAATTCTACCTGCGGCCTGTCGACTTTTAGGCGATGCCGTCTGTTGAGATCCTCGCGGTAGGAACGGAGCTGCTCTTGGGGCAGTTGATTGACACGAATACGGCCCACATCGCGCAACAACTGGCGGCGACCGGCATTGACGTTTATAGCACGCATGCCGTTGGTGACAATCGGGCGCGCATCGCAGCGGCAATCCGAACCGCACTCGATCGCGCCGACGGCGTGATTACGACGGGGGGCCTTGGGCCGACGGTTGACGATCTTACCAAGGAAGCCATTTGCGACGTGCTTGGAACCGGCGTGGAATTCAACCAGCCCGCGTTCGATGCGATGAAAGCGTTCTTTGCGCGCATCGGCCGCGAGATGCGCGAAAACAATCGCAAGCAGGCGGAGATCCCTGCCGGCGCGATCGTGATGCCGAACGCGTTCGGCACCGCGCCAGGTTTCATCGCACAGCGCGATGACGGTAAATTTATTGCGAGCATGCCCGGCGTTCCAAGTGAAATGAAGCCTATGCTGGCGGAGACGCTCCTGCCGTGGCTCAAGAAAACGTTCGGCGTAGAGCAAGCGATCTACACGCGCGTGCTGCACACGATTAACATCGGCGAGTCGGAGATCGATCACCGCATCGACGATCTGTTCCGCACGCTCGAGAATCCTAAAATCGCGGTGCTCGCGCACGATTACCGCGCCGACGTCAAGATCATGGCCAAAGGCGCGTCGGAAGAAGCGGCGCGCGAACTCATTGCTCCGGTCGAATACACCATTGCAAAGCGTTTGGCCGGACACATTTACGGCGTTGACGATCAAACGCTTGCGGGTGCGGTGCTCACGATGCTTGCGCAAACCCGGAAAACGGTGGCAATTGGGGAGTCATGCACCGGCGGGCAAATTTGCGCCGCGGTTACGGCCGTGCCGGGGTCATCGAAAAGTTTCGTCGGCGGCATCATCGCGTACGACAATTACGTCAAGGAACGCGAACTGGGCGTGAAGAGTGAAACGCTTGCGGCTTACGGAGCGGTCAGTGAAGAGACCGCGTGCGAGATGGCGCAGGGCGTGCGTTTGGCGCTGCACGCGTCGATCGGCGTTTCCACAACGGGCATCGCGGGGCCGGACGGAGGCAGTCCGGACAAACCGGTCGGTTTAGTGTGGCTGGCCTTGGCGGACGAGCATGGCGTACACGCCCGCAAGCTTCAGCTGCGCGGCGAGCGCGGGACGATTCAAGCGCGAGCAACCACGGCAGCGCTTGGTTTCTTGTGGCGTGCCCTCGCTCGGGCGGAACCTTTTTAGCCAAGTTTCCGTAGCTGCGTTACGCGCCCGCCGTACAAGCGGGTAAAAGGGACAGACCGTGAAGCAACAATTTTCTAAATTTGGTGTCGCCGCTTGCTGCGCGGCGCTTCTTTTACAAGCCTGCGGTGGCGGCGGGGGTAGCTCAAGCACCAACAACCCGTCAGTCATTCCGCCTGTCGCCCAAACACCCAATCCAGGTCCTCCGCCGGTGTCGCAGTCGGCAACGTGTCCGTCAACGGGCCCTAGCGCAAAATCCGCCGGCGGCGCAGTCGCGCAAAGCGGGGCGCGCGGTCCGATGCACGATGACGGCACGACGCGATTTGTTCCCGGACTTTACACCGTGACGTATGCAACGGACGCCGACGCGCAAACGGTGGATCAGATTTCCTTGCGTGAAGGCGCGCGTGCCGTTACGGCCACGCAGCAGTTCAGCGCTCTTGGTTTACGCATGCGGGCGCTCTCGATCGATCCGGCGCGTTCGGCGCAGTTCGTTACGCGCTTGAAACAAGCGCCGGGCGTTATTCGCGTCGAGCAAGCGCAGTACAGGCACATGCAAAGCATCACGGCAAACGATCCGTATTATCGCGGTTTCGGACCCGGCGCACCGTTTTATACCTCGTCATCGACGCCCGGCCAGTGGGACATGCACGTCATCAACGTTGAGACGGCATGGAGCCATTACAGCTCCGCGCCTGTGCGCGGCGCTGCAATCGCAATCATCGATACCGGCGTTGACGTGAGCCATCCGGATCTTGCCGGCGGAAAAGTGATCCGCCAGCATTGCTTTGTGACGTATCCGTCGAACTCAACGCAGACGACAGGTTCGTTCGCCATCGATACGGATGGTCACGGAACCAATGTGGCCGGCATCGCGGACGCGGACACGAACAACAACTTCGGCTTCGCGGGCGTTGCATTCGATGCGCCGCTCTTGGCGTACCGTATTTTCCCAACCACACCGAGCGGCGGTTGTGAGGGTTCCTCGAGCGCCCAGTGTTCGACGACGAGTGTCGATGAAGCATCGGCGATCAACGATGCCGTCGCGAACGGCGCGCGCGTCATCAACTTGAGCCTCGGTGCAACACCCGATTCGTCGGGGAACTGTACCGATACCACCGAGTACAACGCGGTGGAAGCGGCAATTGCGCACGGCGTCGTTGTTGTGGCAGCGGCCGGAAACGAAAGTAAAAACGTGCTGGATTGTCCGGCGCAATATCCGGGCGTTATCGCCGCGGGCGCTGAAGGACCGGACGGTTCGAACAACGTCGAAGCCGTCGCAAGCTACTCGAACTGGGCGAGCGGCAGCAACACGGGCGCCGGCGGAGCGTACCTCGTTGCTCCCGGGGGAGCGGCAAGTTCGAGCTCCGATACAAACGATTTACATTACGTGGAGAACATCACGTCAAGCCAGATGGGCAACGCTTCCGCCTACTGCAAAACCGACTTTGCGGGTGCAGCAAATGACTGCCGCGGCGGATTTGCGGGCAGTTCGCAAGCCACGCCGCACGTTGCGGGCGTCGCTTCGCTCATACTAGGCCTTCGCAGCGGCCTTACGCCTGCGCAGGTGGCTTCGGCGATTTGTTCCAGCGCACACAGCATCGGCGACAGCAAACAGGGGTGTGGACGGCTCGACGCCGGGGCTGCGGTTGCCAAAGCACTAACCCTCTAGCAGTAACGGTACAGGGACAAGCAAGCATATCGGCCGGTTTCGGCCGATATGCTTTTTATGGGCGTTCGACGGATCAGGTTATGGGTTAGCATTTCGGCTTTGGCGGCCTCGCTTGTCGCTTGCGGCGGCGGTGGAGGCACCGGCGGTGGCGGCGTGCTGCCGACCCCAACCCCAATCGCAACCTCCACGCCCGCCCCAACGCTCTCGTGTACGAGCGCCGGCGCAGCGCAATCAATTGCGCTGCAATCCGTTCAGACGAGAACGTCCACATCAATGTTGGAACCGCGACGCATGCCCTCTCGGGCTGCGTCACTTGGTTATGTACCGGGTGTGCTCGAAGTCGTGCGCCGCGCGGGCGCAACTCGTTCGTCGCTTGCGGTACGTTCGGAGCCTTTGGCATCGACGGATCGGGTGATGGACGTTGTTCACGTGCCGTACGGCAAGGAAAACGAAGTTGCATCACAGCTACGGCTGGGCGACGGTGTCGTATCGGTTTCGCGTGCGGTGTACCGATCGGCGCTGAGCACGACGGCATCGCTGACGAACGATCCGTACTTCAAAGGTTTTTCGGGCGGCACGAATCCGCCGCTGTATGAAGCCTCGGCCGTCCCCGGTCAGTACGACTTGCACATTATTTGTGCGGCTAACGCGTGGGGTTATGCGAACACGAACTCGACCGGACGCACTTACTCATCCGCACTGGGCGCAAGCGGCGTAAAGATCGCGGTCATTGATACCGGCGCGGATTTGACGCATCCAGAGCTTGCCGGACGCGTAACGTACGCGGAAAGTGACATCAACGGCGTTCCAGACTCGAACATGGCAGACATGCACGACAACGACGGTCATGGCACCAACGTCGCCGGCATCATCGGCGCTGCAGCGAACAATAATGTGGGTTTTGCCGGCGTCGCGTACAATGCGTCATTACTGATCTTCAGGGTGTTCCCCGATCCGCCGGCTACGGGCTGTCCGTCCGGTCCCAATCCTCCGGCGCAATGCCAAGCGAACTCAACCGACGTCGCACTAGCGATCAACCATGCCGTCGTGCAGGGCGCGAAGGTCATCAATCTCAGCCTGGGATCGTCCTCCTCCGATCCCGCTGAAGAGAGTGCTGTGCAAGCCGCCGTTTCCGCAGGCGTTGTTGTTGTTGCCGCAGCCGGTAACGACGGTCACGCTACGATCGATTTTCCGGCAGCCGACCCGGGAGTTATCGCCGTGGGAGCATCGTCAATCGACGATTCCAACCCGCTCAGCATTGGCGAAAAAGTGGCGAGCTATTCAAATTACAGCGCCGCGAATTCAAATTGGGGCATAGTTGCTCCCGGGGGTGATCCGTGTTGTAACGGAAACGATAGCGACGACTTGCACTGGGTTGAGAACATCTACACGAGCACTGCTTACAATTCATCATCGATGTGCAAGCCCGACTTCGGCAGCGCGAGCGGCAGCAACGATTGCCGCGTGCTCATTGCCGGAACCTCGCAGGCTACGCCTCATGTGGCCGGTGCAGCAGCGTTGCTGCTCAGCGTTGGCGCAGCGCCCGCGAACATCAAGACCATTCTGTGCTCCACCGCGAACGGGATGCCGGGTTTAAGCGGTCAAGCGGGCTGCGGACGTTTGAACGTCTATCGCGCCATGGCGCAGGTCGTGGGAGACCCCAGCCCCTAAGGCGCTGCGAACCCGATCGATTCCAAGACGCGCTGTGTCGCAACGCCTTCGGCGAACGTCGGCACAGCGCTCTCTCCGGTTTCGATCTGTTTGACGAACTCGTCGAGCAGATCCATGATGTAGGGCACGTGCGGATCGACCGACGCCATCTTCACGTGAGGCGAAGGTTTGCAGTCCAGTTCGTTCGTCTCTTCGTCGTCGACGCTGAACAAGCGCATCCTAAAAAGATCTGAGCCGCTCGCAACCGCAGTGCGATTTTCTGCGTGCACCGCGACGGTGAGTGAATCCACCGCCGTCGTCGCGTCCACCGAAACGCGCGCGATGAGTCCGTCGCCGTAGTCGATGAGCGTAAAGCATCCGTCGTCCACGGTGCTTTTGAATTCGCCTTGCGCGTCGCGCCGGATCGGATTTGCGGTGCGCAAATAGCCGGTGCTGCGAAGCGGCGGGCGTCCGGCAAGCCACGTCGCGCTGTCAATCAAATGCGAGAGCAACGCGCCCGCCATACCTCCGCCGCATTCGCGCTCAAACCACCACGACCGCGCGCGCTGCACGCCCGGCCGCAGGCGCGTGCTTAGATGCGTGATTTCGATTTGGCGCAACGGCCGGAGGTGGTCGTTGACGACCAGTTCCTTGAGCGCCAGCCGCTGCGGCACCCAGCGAAATTCGTGCATGATTGCGGTCGCAACGCCGGACTGCTCGGCTGCCGCGAGCATATCTTCGGCTTGCGTGACGTTCATGGCGAACGGCTTCTCGCAGATGACGTGTTTGCGCGCATGCAGTGAGGCGAGCACGTCGGTTGCATGCGTAAACGGCGGCGCGGCAACTGAGACGACGTCGAGGTCGCATCCTGCGAGCATCTCTTCGCACGTGGTGAATGCGTGCGGAACGCCGCGTTCCTTTGCGTGCTGTTCGGCGCTGCGCGGTGATGCCAGCGCGACTACTTCAAATGCGGGATGAGCCCTGAACGCCGGCAGATGCGAGCGTGCGCCGAAGCCGCTTCCGACGATGCCAACTTTGTAGGTCAAAGATGCTCCTCAAGAATGTCGATAGCGCGAAAGAGTTGTTTTTGTGAGATCATCAGCGGCGGCGTGAGATGAATCACATCACCTTGCGGCCCCGCCTGCAGAATAATAACACCCGCTTGCAACGCATCCTTAACGAGGCGCTCCGCACGCGCACCATCGCTGATCTGGATTCCCCACATCAGGCCGCGTCCGCGCACGTCGCGAACCTGCGCGTGCGAACGTAGGCGATCCAGGCGCGATGCAAGCACCTTGCCGAGATCGCGTGCACGCTGCGGCAGCTGTTGGCGCTCGAGCTCGTTGATATTCGCGAGCGCCGCCGCGCAACCCATGGGATTGCCCAGGTACGTTGAGGTATGAAGCGCTTCACCGGTGGATCGCGGCCACGCATCCATGATGCTTGCGCGCGCTATCGCAGCCGATATCGGAAACCCGTTCGCGAGCGCTTTGCCGACACACATGATATCGGGAACCACGTCTTCGTACTCGCACGCGAAAAGCGTGCCGGTGCGGCCGAAGCCGGTGTAAATTTCATCGAAGACCAAGAGAACACCGAGCTGCGTGCAGATCTCGCGCAGGCCGCGAAGATAGCCCCGCGGCGGCACGATGTTGCCGCCACGGCCTTGGAGCGGCTCGATAAACAGCGCGGCAATGTCGCTGCGGTGTGAAAGAGCGCGCCGGGCATCCTCGAGTGCTTGCGCGCAATCGTCATCGCCGCCGCGCGGATACTCCAGCAGCAGCGTATTCGCCGGAAACAATTTTGAAAATGATTCTTTAAATTTGTCGATCCCCGAAATTGCAAGCGTTCCGATTGAGAGCCCGTGGTACGCGTTGCGGTAGGCGGCAAACGCGCTTTTGCCGGTGGCAAGCACCGCGGTCTTCATCGCTGCTTCAACCGCCTCCGATCCCGTCGAGGCAAGAAACGTTTTGTTGAGATCGCCGGGCGCGATTGAGGCGAGGCGTTCGAGCAGTTCGGCTTTCGCTTCCGTCGGATGCACGTCGCCCATTGCGTGCATGAGGCGCGCGGCTTGATCGTGGATCGCCGCCGCGACGTACGGATTACTGTGTCCGGTGTTCGCAACACCGAAGCCGGCGGTGAGATCGATGTAGCGGTTGCCATCGACGTCGGTGACCGTCGCGCCGAACGAACTCTCCCAGAAGATCGGAAAGCGATCGTCGACAAACGTGACGTTTCGTGATTCATACGCGACGAGTGCCGCCGCGAGCTCCCGCGTGCGCGGGCCCGGAATCTGCGTGCGCAGCTCTTCGAACTGCGCCGGTCCCCAATCGGTCGTGATGCTCACAGCTCGTTCTCGATCCATCTGATGAAATCGGCGATCCGCTGGCGGCCGCCGTGACGCCGGCTGGGCAGCGGGTGCTGAAGTTCGCCGAACGCCGTGATTCGCGCTGCTCCAGCACCGATTACCGTTGCTAGCAAATCTTCGCGCGCGTCAGAAACGGCAAACGCTTCCAGCGGGAGACGGTGCAACTCGATGTATTGCAGAGCTTGCGCCGTTCCGTCGACAAAGTGTACGTCGAGCGTACGAGGCAAGAACGCCGGCGCATCGCGATGCGAGTGTTTCACGACCACTGCATGCTTGCCGGGCGCTCCGTAGACGGCACCCTCGCCGCCGGCTGCGCGGAACGCGGAGAGACGATGGTACTCGCCGGCCGCTGCGCCTCTGGCGGCGTCGTAGCGTGCACCCGGAAATTCGATCGCGGCCGCATCGATCGCCGCTGACAGTTCGTCCAAAAACTTCGTCACGTTCTCGTCTTCGCGGGCGCCTTCGACGAACAACACGTGGAGTGAAAGGCAACCTTCCGTTTCATACAACAGCAGATCGCGTGCCGCGCCGCGTGCGATTGCGCGGCGGCCCGCAACATCCGCGAGCGATTCGCGTGTGACGTAACCGGCGCTGGCGCGCGATCCGAATCCCACGAATCGCGCGCCGGGTTTACATGCCGCCGCAACGGTTGCAAGCGTTTCGTCGGCGCCGAAGGTTACGACGGCATCGAACTGCGCGACCTGCGGTGCGCCCTCATCGGATGCCTCCCATGCTTGCGCGCGCGCGGCGTCCTTGAACTCGCTGCCTTCCTGCGCCAACGTTTCGAAAAACGATGCGATGAGATGGTCTTCGCGATCTTTGACGAGCACGTCACACTTGGCGCATAGCGCGTACAACGCCGGCCACAGCGCAACGCCGATCGTCGTGCGGCTGGAGATGATGCACGCTGCGCCAACGGGAGCAGCAAGTGCGCCGTGCGAGAAGCGATCCAGCACTGCAACGCTGCCGAGTTCGCGGACAATCGTTTCTTCCAGCGCCTGCATCGTTAGCGGCATGAAGAGGCGATCCAAAGCGTACTCGACGACCGGAACGGAGTAGCCCGTTCGTTCGACGATCCGATCCGTTGCGCGCACGCGGGGCGGAAGGTCGGCATCGCACCAGCGTTCCGCCGCATCGGCAATGGCTCGAATGATGCTGCGAGCGGGAACGCGTGCGAGCGCGGTCATCAGACGTTTTGCAGCGAGCGAAGCTGTTCGGCATCGAGCGAACAGCCGCGCAGCTGGGCGCCTTGTTCGCGGCCTATGAGAACCAGACCGCCGCCGGTGGTGCGTACGCCGAGATCCTCCGTGTGAATCGCAACGCATGACGAGCGGTTAGCGAGATCGACGTGCACGAGCGATCCGACGATCCCGTCAGGCAGCGTGCGCTCATCGGGACCAACAACGCGCGGCCGAAGCCACGGCGGTGCATGTTTGATGCGCGGCTGCGAGGTGCCGGCGGCGTCGTAGTATTGGCTGGTGAGCTCGGTCATGCCGTATTCAGCGATGATGCGCGATTCGTCAATTGCAAAGAGCTGAGCGAGTGCACCGTAGAGCTCGTCGCGGTTGACGATGCGCGTTCGGCCTTTGAAACCACCCGTTTCCATGAGACGCGAACCCGCGGGTAGCGGCAATGCACCGGTGTTTGCGTCGCGCAGCGCGTCCAGCAGATTTACGAATGCGAACGCGGTGCCGGCGATGCAGACTGCGGCGCCTTCACGTTCGGCGGCGTTGATGTCCTGGACGAGCCCATCTACATCGAGCGTATCGCCGCTCAAATACCAGCGTTCGAGGCCATCGCCGTAGGCGCGCGAGACTTCACGCATCATGTAGCCGAGCGAAGATTGCGGCCGTTCGGCGGGATTCGGCACGACCAGAAGATAGCGTAGCCGCACGGGCGCATCGGCGAGCATGGCATCTTTGAAACCGGCCAGCAACGCCGCGTCGTACAAGCGCGAGCTTTCCATGTAATGCTTGCCGCCGACGCCTTGCGTTGTGCCGCTCGTTTCAAACGCCAGGGCGGCGCTGCGCGGATCGAACGTACAAAGCGCCGCTTCTTTGAACGCAGCGCTCGGAACGGCCGGGATCTCGTCCCACGAGTGCGGCATATTCGCGGCCGTAACGCCGAACTGCGCGCAATAGCGCGCGTACGGTTCGTTGTAACGCAGCTGATGGGCGAAGATGCGCAGCGCGAGATCATCGAAGTCCGGCACGGTTCGGCGCGCGATGCAGCTGAGAATCTCCGCTTCCAGTGCGCCGGCTTCGGCGCTGTATTGGGAGCTACTCATCGGGCCTCGATACCTCGGCCGTGGTTCGATAGCGCAGCGACCTTGGCGCGGAGCATCCACGCGGCTCAGCGTGAGACACGGCGGCTCGTGATTAATCCGCTGTTCAGACCGCTGGTAGCCAGACCCCCGTTGAGGCGGGCGTTTTCGACTTTGAGGCAGCGGTCGACGACGACGTCCAGGCCCGCCTCGTCAGCCATGCGGATTGCTTCGTCGTTGATCACGCCGTACTGAAACCAAACGCATTTCGCACCGGCGGCAATTGCCGCACGTACCACGTCAACAACTTCACTCGGTTTGCGGAACACGTCGACGATGTCCGGTGCGCCGTGGTCCTTTGCGTATGCCGTGAGTGAGGGATATGCGCGTACGCCGTCGATGGATTCGATGGTTGGGTTGATTGGCGTTGTTTGGAACGGCGTCATCGTGCGCAGATAGCTGAACACGGTGTAGCTTGGGCGCAGCGGGTTCGGCGACGCGCCGACCATGGCGATGGTCTTGCTGCGTTGGAGCAATTCTTTACGTTGCGAGACGGAGGTGAGAATCATTAGATGCGGGCCTCGACTTCGGTTTGACGGGGGGCCTCGCTACCTTGGCCGTGGTTCGATGCCTCACCATGCCGCTCGAGCCCCTCGCCGTTCATCGACACCGCGGCCTGCAAAGCGTTGCCTAAATCCCACATGAGATCGTCTGCGTCTTCGAGGCCAACGGAAAGGCGAACGCTCTCCGGTGCGACGCCGGCTTTGCGCATCTCTTCGTCGTTGAGCTGGGAGTGCGTGGTTGAGGCGGGGTGAATCACCAAACTCTTCGCATCGCCGACATTGGCGAGATGACTCCAGAGCTCGAGCGCATCGATGAAGCGCCGTCCCGCTTCGCGGCCACCGCGAATGCCGAACGTGAAGATAGAACCCATGGCCGGCGTTTTGACCCACTCGACTTCCGGGCGAGATTCAAGGAAGCGCGCGATGCGCTGCGCGTTCTCGACGTGCGCGCGCATGCGAACCGGTAGCGTCTCTAGGCCGAGCAGCAAAATCCAGGCGTCCATCGGCGACATCTGTGCGCCGACGTCGCGCAGCACTTCCGCGCGTCCGCGCATCAAAAAGGCGTACTCGCCGAACGTCTCGGTGAACACTTTGTTGTGATACCCGGGGCTTGGCTGCGAGAGTAACGGAAAATTGCCGTTGTCCCATGGGAATTTGCCGGATTCGATCAGCACGCCGCCGATCACCGCGCCGTGCCCGCCGATGAACTTCGTGGCCGAATGCAGCACGATGTCTGCGCCGTGTTCGATGGGGCGGAAGAGCGCCGGCGATGCGAACGTGTTATCGACGATCAGTGGAATGCCGGCTTCGTGCGCAATGCGCGCGAGCGCCACGACGTCGGCAAGTGCGCCCGACGGATTGCCGATCGTTTCGGCAAAAAGCAGTTTGGTGTTCGGACGGATAGCGGCGCGAATGGCGTCGTGATCGTCCACCGGTGCGAACGTCGTTTCGATGCCCATGCGTTTGACGGTAATGCTGAACTGCGTGACCGTGCCGCCGTAGATGTTTTGCGAGCTCACGATGCGATCGCCGGCTTGCGCGAGCGTCAGGACGACGCCGAGCTGCGCGGCAAGACCGCTCGAGAATGCGATTGCGCCGAGTCCGCCTTCGAGGCTTGCCACGCGTTCTTCGAACGCCGCGACGGTCGGATTGCTGATGCGGCTATAAATATGGCCGTAGCTGCGCAGCTGAAAAAGCTCTGCGGCCTGCTCGGTTGAACCAAAAACATAAGCCGCCGTTTGATAGATTGGCGCGACGCGCGAACCTGTAGTAGGGTCGGGTGGCGTACCGGCGTGGATGGCGCGCGTGGAAAATCCGAAGGAACGGTCTTGCATGGTCGCGCCAGCTTCGACTCGAACGCTCGACTTCCCCGAGATGTCATAAGGAGAACCACACGCCATGGGCATGACGCTGACTGAGAAGATTCTCGCGCGGCACGCCGGCCTCGATGTCGTCGAGCCGGGCCAGATTATCAATGCAAACGTCGACCTCGTGCTGGCCAACGAACTTTCCGCCGCGGTGGCCATTGGCGTGATGCGCAATATTAAAGGCGCCGACCGCGTCTTCGACAACGAAAAAATTGCGCTGGTCGAGGATCACTTCGTTCCGGCCAAGGACGCCCAGTCGGCAAAAGTCGCAAAGTTGATGAAAGACTTTGCGCAAGAGCAAAACATCAAGCACTTCTTTGACGTGGGCCGCGGCGGCATCGAGCACGTGGTTCTTCCCGAGGAAGGCCTGGTGGCGCCGGGCGAGCTCATCGTCGGCGGCGATTCACACACGTGCACCTACGGCGCATTCGGTGCATTCGCAACCGGCATGGGATCCACGGATATCGCGGCCGCGTTCATTCTTGGAGAAGTGTGGCTGCGCGTTCCACCGACAATCAAGATCGTGTACAACGGCGCGCTGCGCGAGATGGTTTTCGCAAAAGACATCATGCTGAAAACCGTCGGTACACTGGGCATCGACGGCGCGACGTACCGGGCGATTGAGTATCACGGAACGACGGTTGACAATTTGTCGATCACGGGGCGCATCACGATGGCGAACATGGCCATCGAGGCGGGCGCCAAAAACGGCATCCTGCATGCGGACGAAAAGACGATCGCATTCGTGAAAGAACGCTCGGACCGGCCGTTTGTG
>CAZERJ010000029.1:0-26327 GCA_964514445.1 uncultured bacterium
AAAAAAGCAACGGGCGCACGCAAAGGCGGACGTAAAAAAGCTGCGGGCGGACGCAAGAAATCAACCGGCGGACGTAAAGGCGGACGCAAGAAAGCAACGGGCGGACGTAAGAAAGCGGCCGCAGGACGCAAAGGCGGACGTAAAAAATCGGCGGGTGGCCGCAAGTCGGCCGGCGGACGTCGCAAAGGCGGACGTAAAAAAGCAGCCTAGTTCCGTAAGGATCAATAAAACGGCTCGTCGATGACGAGCCGTTTTATTATGTCTCGCTACGGCGTAGGATTCGACAGTCCGGTATAGTCGCCGATGACTTTTGCGTCGTACGGCGCATTGAGTTGATCGAAGCCGCTGCCGCGGTGGTTGAGCATCCCTTGTGTAAAGACGATCGTGCCGCTCGCCGGTCCGGTTTTGTGCACTTCGATCACGCGATCGTTGAACTGATCGCTAATGAGTGTGTTGCCGTTCGCCAGGCGGATGGCGCGCGTCGGAAGCGGGTTGGTATTACCGCCGGGTGTGAGCGTGGAGTAGGTCCAGACCACGTTTTTATTGCGGTCAATTTCCACAACACGGTTGTTGTTTGAATCCGTAATGAGCGTGTTCCCGTTGGGCAGGCGGCTGGCAAAAGCAGCGCCATTTAGCTTCGAGGTATTCACCGGCACGGGGTACTGCCAGACGACTTGGTGCGCGCCGTTCACTTCGATCACGCGATTGTTGTTCTCGTCGGCGATGAGAATCGTGCCGCTCGGCAGCAGCTGCGCGCTGTTCGGATTGTTCAATTGATTGAAGCCGCTGCCGGATACTCCGGTCGTCCCGTATTGGAACACGATGTTCTTTTCGCGGTTCACTTCGATGACGCGCGAGTTTCCCTGATCCGTGATTAAGACGTTTCCACTGCTCAGCGCCGTCGCTTGCACGGGCGTGTTCAGTTGATCCGGCCCGGATCCGCTCACTTTGAACTGCCCGTATTGCCAAACGATATGCCCAAAAGGGTCGACTAAGATGACTCTGTTGTCGGGACAGCCTGCCGAACATCCCGGTTCGAACGGCGGAGAATTTGCAGGTACGCCCGTTCCCGCCATAAGCGTGTCCGACGAAACGCGTTCGGCGTCGTTCGTGCCGATGATGCCGGTGTAGTCCCAAACGATGCGGTGCGTCGCCGGATCGATTTCGATAACGCGATTGTTGAACTGATCGGCGATCAAAACGTTGCCCGCGCGGTTGAACAACGGCGAGAATCCGTGGATTACGGATTCGGGCATCACGCTTGTGCCGTTGGCGGCGGCCGGGCTGCCGCCCAAAGTGCTCGAGCCTGCGCCGCAGGCGTTCAGCAAGACTGCGGCGGCGAGCGAAACTGCCTTCATGAGACCTCTCCTCGAGTGGACAAGACAAACGTTAATCGCAATTCATGAAAAAAGTCTGAAAGCGTTCGGGAGCTGCGCCGTTCATGTTTTTTTCATTATGGCGTCCTACGATCGCCGACCATGATGTTGTTCAACTTCGCATTAGCAGCTGCGCTGCTCGCAATCTCGACTACAAACGACAATATGCCTACCGTTGTGGTGAGCGCCGTGCCCAGCAAATTTACGCCCTCAAAAATTACCCTGCATCGCGGCGTTGCAACGGCAATCAAATTTGCGCACACCGAAGGCGCGCACGCCATTGAGTCTTCCGAGCTCGGGATACCGCGAACGACGCTTCTTCCCGGACAAGACACAACCGTGATCGTCGACGCTAAGCAACCCGGAACATATGTGTTGCACTGCGAGGTCTTCTGCGGCGAAGATCACGAAAATATGACGCTCACCGTTGTCGTCGAACAATGAGGCGTGGGCGCGCGGCGCTCTTCGCCGTCGCATTATTTTATGCGGCCGCTGCCCCCGCGCATTCAATGCCTCCGTTCGCTCAGGCGTACAGCGCGGACTGCTCGGTATGCCATACGCAAGTCCCCGCACTTAACGCGCACGGGCGGTACATCCAGCGCACCGGATACGATGCACTCGATCATAAGCTCCTCAAGCGTTCGCTGCCGTTGTGGGTAGGCGTGAACGCGACGTACGACTCGCAAGACGGGAGTAGCCATCCACGGCCGCAGTTCGGGAACGTCGCGGTGCATGCGGTGGGCGTAACCGGCAACTGGTCGTACCATGTGCAGCAGTGGCTGGTTCAGAACAACATGCCCGGCACGCTCGATACCGCATGGGTGTCATATAATGCTCTGCTTCACGGGAGCGCACATCTCTTTGCGGGCAAAATTGAAACGCCCGCGCCTTCACCGTTCAGCCAGTGGTTTGACCTTGCGAATATTTCGGGCGCGGAGCTCACCGTTGGCGAGCATCAGTATCAGCTCGATACGAACCGCTGGGGTGCGCGTTTTTCGTACGTGCGCGGCGTGACCGATGCCGAAGTCGCATGGCTGGGATCGAATGGTAACGCCGGTGGCGATAAGACGCTCCAGTGGAAGCTCGCTCTGGCGAATCCCGATCGTCCGCTGGAGATCGGCCTTTTCGGCTCGCGCGGCAGCTTCGCGTTACAAGAAGGCGGAACCGACCAGTACGCGTCGGTTGCCGCATACCTGCAGCGCGATCCGAGCGGCGGTGTCCCGGGCGTCTTCGCGATCTATCAGCGCACGTACGATGGTCATCCCGGCGAAGGTCTTGGAGCCGCCGCGGGCAGTGCCACATTATTCGAACTGTACCAACGTTTCGTCAAAGGAAAAGCGCTGATCGGAATTCGCAAGGAAATGACGAGCGATGGTCTCGGAAACGCGTTACAAGAAGGTAACATTGACGTTGAATACCATTTAGCGCGTTTCATTCACGTCTACGCTGAAAGCGCTTTTGCGCAGAACAGTCTGCCGAGATACCGCTACATGGTCTGGTGGACCACGCCGCTCGAACGAGTGCCGTAGCTCTACTTAACGGTATCGGCATCACGCACGATGCCCCGAATTTCCAATTCACGTTGCGGGCGCTGCACACGTAGCGTGATTCGAATGCTCTCCGCCTTTTCTCAAAGCTTTCCTCGACCGGCGACATCCGGCCGCGATACTTACGAGTAAAGGCGGAGGCACGGCAATGGGCATCATCATCTTCGAAAGTTTGCAAGCCGCCGTGGCGCAAGGCTTCGAACCCTATGAGCGCACGCGTGACGGCTATTTAGTTCGCACGCGGACGTCGAGTGGTTGGGCATTTGCGATCGCGCGTTACACGCGGCGCTAACAGACGGGTTATCGCCTAACACAAACGCCTCGCGCCGGTTGATGTTTTTTGATGCCCGCTAACCGTCGAGTGGGCAGGCTTGCTTGGCGCTTCAGTGCGAAATGAGTTCAATGCCACCGCTTCAGCTTGTGGGGGCCAGGAGCAAGCGATGTTCGAGCGCGCCATACCGGCGGCTGAGCTAACAGAATCGAGGCGCGAACCGGCGCCTCGGCTGACGTACCGGTTCGGCCCGTTCATGCTCGATGCGGGGCGCCGAATGTTGCTTTCCGGATCGGTTGCCAAACCGCTGCCGGAGAAGCTTTTTAGCGTTCTTCTTCTGTTGTTGGAAGCCAACGGCAACGTGGTTGAAAAAGAAACGTTCTTCACGAAAGTTTGGCCCGAAGGATGGGTCACCGACGCCAATCTTACACAGCATATCTTTCTGCTGCGTCAAGTCCTCGGCGAACGCGCGGGAGAAAACGCCTATATCGTCACTGTGGCAGGTATCGGCTATCGTTTAGCCGTGCCGATCGAATCAAAGTTGGGGCTCGTGATGAAAGGTTCGTGCGAACGCTGCGGACAGCCGCTTTCGGCCGGCTCAGAGGCGCTGATTTGCTCTTATGAATGCACCTTTTGCTTAGATTGCGCCGAAGCTGCCGGTATGCGCTGCCCGAACTGCGCAGGCGAACTGGTCCATCGGCCTCGGCGTGAGACGAACTGAATCGACCGGTATCAACACACTGACGCGGTAAATTTTTCCATCGCTTTATCCATCGCCGATAAACGCTCGTCCATCCCTGTCACGGAATATCGCGCAGCGTTTTGCGTAGCCGGCGCGTACGCTACGAGCACTTTACCGTCATCTTGCCACACCAGGATCTTGAGCGGAAGTTCCAAGGCGAAGACGGGAAATGCATCCATGATCGGTGTGCCGCCCTTTGGGTTTCCAAAAACAATCAGGGACGTCGGGCGCAACGTCATCTGAACAGTGGAGGCAGCCGCGGACTGATCGATGGTAGCGAAAATGGTGTTGCCGGCTTGCGTTATAGCATCGGAAATGCGCGAGACCGTTTCGGGAAACGAGTAACGGCTCGTTTTTATAACCGCCATATTTGCCTCCGCTCCGCGCCTGAACGCTGCGTCTATTATAAGCGATTTTTATGCAGAAGCATGCGTTCGATTTCTCGCATTGCGGAAACTTTTGGCGCTTTCAAAGAACCGGGTAAAATCACCCTATGCAAACACGAGCACGAGACATCATGACCGGTGAGATCGAAGTTCTTAAGCCGGACCAAACGGTCTTGGATGCAGCAAAGCGCATGGCGCAGCTTAATGTCGGCGCCATGCCGATCTGCGACGGTGATACCATCCGCGGTATGCTGACCGACCGGGACATCGTGACGAAGGTCTTGGCGCAAGGCAAAGATCCCGCCACAGTAACCACGCGCGAGCTCGAAAGCGGAAAACCGGTGACAATTGGCGCCGACGATCCGATTGACGAAGCAATGCGCACGATGGCAGAACATAAAGTGCGGCGCCTTCCCGTGATCGACGGACACCGCCTTATCGGCATCGTAAGCCAAGCCGACATAGCCAAAGCGCTACCAAAAGAAATGGCCGGCGAAATGCTCGCCGAAATATCGCGCGATTAGCACAACACGAGGAGTACAAACGAAAAGCCGTCGCGCATGCGACGGCTTCTTTTTATGGCTGCGGATACTGGCTCGAACCTGAATCGCTTTCCTCTTTATCGAGGTTTGCCAGAGCGTTTTCGTAGCTCTGACGGTCTTCGGGAGTTAGATCGGTGTGTTGCAACATCTTTTCTATGCCATCGCGCACTTCGTCATTAATCACTTTCGGGTAAATGTCTTTATCGTCATCGCTATCTTGACGGGAAAATTGATTCATAACTCCACTTTCTTTGAGCGCAAAGCGAATATCAACCGGCGTTTGCAAATTCACTGGATGCAGTTTTCTTCCTGGCTGCTCTGTCGAACAGGTTCGTCCGGCAGCTCGCGATGAGATACGCCTGTTCCGTCAGGCAACAATCGACGTTCGGTGACGGGAAGATCGATCAATGAGGCCGGGGCGAGCGAAAGCTGCGTAGACCTCACAAGAATGGCCGGACTTCGTGTGCCACGAGAAGATCGTGCATGTCGTTTGCGTGATCTTCCTCTTGCGCTAGAATTCCCTCGAGCATCACTCGCGTAGTTGGGTCCTTATCACCAAAGAAGCGGACCAGCTCCCGATAATGCTCGCATGCGATCCGTTCTGCGACGAGATTCTCCTTTACCATATCGATAAGGTCGCAAGCCTCGCCGTATTCCGTTGCCGAACGCGTAGCCAAGCCTTCCGGATTAAGGTTCGGCGTGCCGCCGAGCTGATTGATGCGATTCGCTATCAGCTCCATATGACCGCGCTCTTCGGCAGCGTGTTCCGAGAACTCGCTTTTTACACTCTCGCTGTCGATGCCGACCGCAGCAACCGCGTGCATCGTGTAACGAAGAATGCAGACTATCTCGGTTGCAAGAGCCGTCTGCAACAACTCTATCGCCTCAGCAGCGTTAACCTCGTAGCTATCCGTAACGGGGCCCCGATCGATGTGCTCTTTCGCTCTGCGGCGCAGCTCTGCAATATCGGAAACAAACGGTTGAGTGCCGGTACTCATAAGTGGGTGCCTCCCTATTTCACGTGCCGATTAACGCGACGTCGGCAACGGCTTGAGCGAACGGTTGCGGAGCTTCTTGCGGTACGTTGTGGCCAACGCCGGGTAGAATGCGGTGCGCGTACGGTCCTGAAAAAAACTTCCGATATGCCGCCCCTGATGCGTTAGCACCGTCGAAGTCGCTCGCAATCGTGATAGTGGGTACTGTAATCACCAGATTTTGCTGGAGCTTGTCTTCGGCCGACGACCATTTCGCATCGCCTTTGGCCAGGCCAAGGCGCCAACGGTAATTGTGGATCGCAATATCGACGTGCGCCGGGTTATCGAACGCCTGTGCGGTGCGGCCGTACGTTGCGTCGCTGAACTTCCAATTTGGCGATGCCTGCCGACAAATGAGCTTGTTGAAGTCGTGCCGGTTTTCTGAGTAACCTTGACGGCCGCGCTCGGTCGCGAAATAGTACTGATACCACCATCCAAGTTCGGCCTTTGGCGGCAGCGCTTTCTTATTCGCAGCCAGGTTCGTGATCAGGTACCCGCTCACGGATACCATTGCGTCGACGCGTTGCGGCCAGAGGGCCGCGACGATGTTGGCGGTTCGCGAACCCCAATCGAAACCGCCAACGATGGCGCGATCGATCTTCAATGCATCCATTAACGCAATGACGTCGTTTGCGAACGTCATTTGCTCTGCGTTGTGAAATGCGCTGGGCAACAGAAAGCGCGTCGTTCCGTACTGCGCGAGTGCTCTACATGATACTCGATTGCGCTTTCTAACAGGTCGGCGCTTTGATTCGGATGGGCGTACATCACCGTTGTGTGATCTTTCTTATTGAATTCACGTGCGATATGCGGGCGCCTTCTTCCGCCCGCAGCAGCGCGGATTTTTGCTGCAGCGTTTTTTGGTATCGCGCGAGCGCGTGGTAATATGATTTGTTTTCTTGCGCGAGCGCGGTGTTGAGCAGCGATCGCCGTTCGGCCGTCGCTTGTCAACACGAAGCTTGCGTCGCTCGCTATTGCGCGTTCCGAAAGTAGGCGTAGTGCATGCGTACCACCCAGAGGCGGGAGCCGATACACTCGCTCGCCGTCGATTGCAAGTCGTTCCCGGCTGGTGGCAAGGATCGTGACTCCGGGGCAGCCTTGCAAAATTGCAGCAACGGCCGACGCTACACCGTCAATAACATGCTCGCAATTGTCTAGAAGCAACAATAACGAGCGATGCCGGAGCCTAGCCGGCAGCGCCGGTAGCGGGTCCCTGACCGGCACGGACGGCGCGTCAACGGCACTCGCAATGGTACTGGCAACATAGTTGTCGTCGCGAACGGGCGAGAGATCGACAAACCGAACTTCTTTAAGGCCTTCGTCTAAGAGCTGCGAGGCCACCTGAATCGCGCATCGTGTCTTCCCAACGCCACCCGAGCCGGTCAACGTTAGAAGCCTATGCTCTCGGAGTAAAGACTTGATTTCCGCCATTTCAGACTCGCGGTTGATAAAGGACGACAACTTAACCGGAAGGTTATCGGCGGATGCGTGTTTTTTGGTCGCACTTTGGCGGCCGCGCGCGCGATCCGAAGCCATTTCGAGCTCCGCGCGATCGACGGCGGAGAGCTTGAGGGCCTCAGCGAGAAGCGCAATAGTTCGGCGATACGGTGCGCGCCGCTTGCCGCGCTCAAGCGCGCCGATCGTATTTGCGCTCATCTGCGCGCGATCCGCCAGCGCCTCCTGTGACAAGCCCGCTGCCAGACGATGTGTTGCCAGCAACTCGGCAAAAGATGATGCGTTAGCCACGAGTACCGTCGCCTTACAGTTCGAGTAAACCACAGCACCGGTTCACTGCCCGTTACCACGACTGCAGCCTTACCGATCCTGTTGTACTGCGTTTACGCGAATTTGCAAGCTCGCAGGCCGCGAACCCCGAAAACGACGAAGGCCCCCTTTCACGAGGGTTTCGACCGCTGAGGTGGCTCCGGATGCTGGGCCGCTGGCGGCCGTCGTTTGGTCCTACGGGCGGCGCCCAGTTTGTTACGCTGTTTAAACGAATTTTACGCTAACTGGCGGTTTTTACTTTGACTTTAACTTGACTCGTAACACCTGAAACGTTTGTGCCGCTGTTCGTCTTGAGCAGGGCTACGATGTCGATCGTGCGATCGCCGAACAACGCTTCGTTCATTGAACCGTCAAACGTTCCGCGGGGACCCGTTGCTCCGCCCGGCGAACCCGTTTAGGCGTACTAGTCGTTTTCTCGGTGGCCTTCTTTAGCAAATGAGAAAGTGGTTTGTTTTCCGCTTTTTGTACGGAACGTCGGCTTGGAACGCTGCAGTTCTCGTGCTGCTCCTCGTGTGCTATCTGCTGTTGGCTTATTGGCTAACGAGCGCGCACTTAGGTTCTATCGCAAAGGCGGTACTGCTTGGCGGGTTCGTTTTTCTTCTGCTCGTCGGTGTGATGCTCTATTACGGTGCTCGCCAGGCGAATATCAGCCGGCGGCTCGATGTCGAGACACTGCGGGCCGACACGGAGCACGAGTTGACCGCCAAACTTCAGGAAGCGTTCCTGCAACAGCCTCTTCCCGCGATTTCGAACATGGCGTTCTCCGCGACGTACTTGCCGGCTGCGGCGCGGTCGCTCGTGGGCGGGGACTGGTACGACGCATTTGAGTTGCCTCACGGGCGCGTGATGTTTTCAATCGGCGACGTTGCCGGCCATGGAATCGAAGCCGCCGTCGCCATGAGCCGTGCAAGGCAAGCCATCATCGCGGCGGCGCTGCAGGACAGCGATCCGGGTTCTGTCCTGGCGCATGCGAACGAAACGCTCATGCAGCGCGATACGAAATTCGCAACTGCCATCTGCGGCTACATCGATCCGGGAACGCTTGAAGTGACCTATGCAACCGCCGGTCACCCTGCAGCGATTCTCGTAGATCACAACGGAGCGGCGCAGATGTTACAGTATGATGGTCTCCCCTTGGGCATCCAGCGCGAAAGCACGTATCGCACGTTCAGTTTGACGGTGGCTCACGGGTCGCTACTCGTCCTATACACGGACGGCTTGCTAGAATACGACCACGACGTGATCGCGGGCGAGCAGCGCATGCTGGAAGCGGCCAAAAACATTGCGGTCCAACGGCTCGCGGATCCGGCCGGCGCAATTGAAGACGCCATTTTCAAGGATCACAAGCCGCTTGATGACGTGGCCATTCTAACCATTTCATTCCGAGACTCGTTACACGATAGAGCGGACGTCGATTCTTCCGAGCGTTGGTCTATCGGATTGCGGGGAAAGCGCGCCGCGTATGCCGGACCTCCAAACGAGCAGCACGGAAAGGATCTACAGAGAGCTTGAGCATGAATAGTTATGAAGTGGCGATATCGAAAAAATAGTTCGGCGAGAGGAAGCGGCGCTCCGAGATAATCGAACGTATGCTGCGGGCGGCGCTATTATCACATTGCGCTAATACACCCACTCACGGCGGCGACAAGCCAGCGTGTTAGCTTAGCGCGGCTCAGGCCGGTAGCGTGCGCTTCGAGTGCGCCGGCAGCGACAAGGTGCAGCACGGACGCCGCGGCGTCCAAGCGAAATTGCAATTCGTCCGGTTCGACGTGCGGCAGCGCACGCCGCAGGCGTGCCATGATTTCCTTGGCGAGTTCGCGCGCCGATCGAGTGAATGTCGTCTGATCTCTACCGGCCAAGATCGCGCGGGCACCGACGGCAAGCAACGTGCGCTCCATAGGATATCGCGATGTTTTATGCGCAACGATCGTCGTCGCGAGGGCCCGGCTGATTTGCTCGATAGTAGCATCCGGCGGTAGCGCACGGATCGAGCGCAGATGCTCGCGCGCAACTTGCTCAATTGCGGCGTCGACGGCGGCCCGGCACAGATTGTCTTTCGAACCGAAATGATAGCTGACCGACGCCACATTCGTTCTCGCGGCACTTGTAATATCGCGCAGCGACACTGCCGCTTCGCCGCGTTCGGCGATGAGCGACTTGGTCACGTCGAGCAAACGCGCACGCGTTTTAGCTCCGGCGACGCGCCGGGCATCCCTTTTCGAAATCGCCGTCATATGCAGTACATCATAGCGCACCTTTCAGGCAACATAAAGTAATTAAAGCAATCGATTGACATATTAGTATTCGCGATGGTACCATGAGGCCCCAAATCCCACTCATGCCGTCATCCGCCCACCGCCACTTACACCGCCGGCGAACGACCCGGGAACAACGGAAAGGCAAAAACCATCGTGAATAATGCAACTGCTCCGGGCAACGGAGCAAAGAATTTCGCTTTTTCACCGTCGGATACGGTAATCGTGCTCGTTGACCATCAGCCGGGTGTCCTTGCCATGGTGCACAGCCTTCCTCGCAACGTCGTCGCGACGAACGCGGGGATTCTCGCGCGCCTCGGTGAGGAAATGGGCATTCCGCTTGTGGTGACGACGACGCGAGAAAACGTCGGTTTCTTAGGAACCTCGATTCCCGAGATTCAAGAGGCGGCGCCGAAAGCGTACGCCGCTCGCATTCGGCGCTCCGGCGAGCTCAATGCGTTCAACGTACCGGCCTTCGTCAACGCGCTCAAGGCGACGGGCCGGCGAAACATCGTAATAGGCGGAAGCACGACCGATGTGTGCCTGTATCACTCGGTGATGTCGGCCTTGCAAGCGGGTTACTCGATTGTCATCGCGGCCGACGCGTGCGGCTGCCCGTCGGAACTGGGCGATTACGTCACGTACGACGAGCTGCGCAACCGCGGCGCCGTCACGTGGACGACGAACGGAATCCTCTTTCAGCTCTACAACAACTTGTCAACCGAGGAAGGAAGCCGCGCAGAAAAAATCCTCGGCGACGCAATGTCTGCGCTTGTTTAAGGAGAGTTATGGCTAGCAGCACAGTGCTGCTCGTGGCGCGACTTGCAGCGAGCAACGATGAGGTTGAGCAAAATGTGGACTTCCACGACTTCAAGGTTCTAGGCGCAACGAACCTCGACGAAGTCAAGGCGGCCCTTGCGCAAGGGCCCATCGATCACGTGATCATAGGAGCCGGTATCGAACTCGATGCGCGCCTTGAGATCGTCGGAGAAGTGTTCCGCACGAGCGACTCAACGACGGTCCACATGAAGGACCGCGCGGGCGGGCGGGCATCGTACCTGCCGTTTGTGCGTTCGGTTATGGTTGGCATTCGTGAATATGCGAAATCACAAGTAGCGTCATGACGTAAACGCCGCAATGCAATGCGCGATGCGGCGACTGACGCACCGCTACTGCATTGCAGGGCCAGTTCAACCGGTAGGAACGCATGTTGACCGGCATAGCTGTATATCCAAGCTGCCGGTACACCAACGTGCGATGCCGGCGTCTTGTCTGCAGCGTCTCATGACAGCTGCCGGGCGCTAGGCAAGTGCTATTATTGATCGATCGCTTATCTTTGGTCATAGGCACCTTTCAATAGGGAGCACCTATGAGCATCGATGTAGCGCTTGCGGAAATCCCAGGACTTGCGAGCGGCTATGCCGCCCGGCTACCGGCGTATTTCTTGTCCGAGTCCGAACTCGGTATGGGGGCGAGCTTCGGCAACAGCGTGCTGTGGATTCACACGAAGGGTAACGGCGCCATAGAACGGGTTTTCTCGAACGAGATCGGCCGCTCCCTATTGGGCGGCGTCTCGGTGCGCTACGCCGCTCACGCACGCTTATTTGGGAGCGATCTCTCTCCCGCCGACGTCGGACGGCAGGCCGAAACATATACCGGCATTTTTCCGGCTAACGGTTCCCGCCGTTTCGAGATCCATCCAGCGTATCAGCGAACGAGCTTCGAACTCGCCGGTGTCCTCAGCGTGGAAGAGACGACGTTTCTGCCGTTTGGCGCGTGCCCGGCAGGCACCAAGGATCCGCCGATGGTGTACATTATCGTGAGCATCCGAAACGACGACGCGATTGCGCATCCCGTAAGGCTATCCGCGTCAGCGATGCTGCGCGGAACCACACCGCCTGACGTACGTGCCGCTTACGACGAGCAAAACGGTGCGCTGCTCGCATTCAACGCCTCGCATCCGGAATGGGTGCGCGTGCTCGGGTTCTCCGAAAAGCCGACCGCATACGGCGCCAACCTCGACATAGGAGCCGCGTACGATCCGTCACGGGTTCGGTGCGCATCTGACAACGTCGATGCCCAAGGCGATCTCATTGGCCACCTGCAATTGGACTTCACGATGGAGCCGCAGGAGCGGCGTGAAATTGCGCTCGCAATCCACGTCTGCGCGTCGGGCACCGCGCAGGCACTCTCGGCGTATTCCGCCGGCGTCCCGGCCGCCCGCATGCTGGCACAGACGATCGAGCAACTGGAAAACCAATTGCGCTGCGCGCGCGTGCTCACGCCCGACCAAGTCATCAATGAAGGCGCGCTTTGGAGTAAAGTCAACATGCGGCGCGTGATGGCGTCGTACTCGACCGGACGCGGGTTTACAAACGATCCTGGCAAGTACGCGTACGTTGTCGTGCGGGACTGCGCCTGGTTCGTCTATGGTAACGACCATTTCTTGCCGAATTTCTCACAAGACGTGCTCGACAACATCGCTTCGCGCCAGTACGCGAGCGGCAAAATGCCCGAATATTTCGACGCGGACGACGGAAGTGTAGAAGACTACGGCCTGAATATCAACGACGATACGCCGCTCTACATCCTCGCCGTCAACCATCACTCGCGCGCGAGCGGCGATGTTGATTGGCTCACGCGCATTTATCCGTCGGTGGCGCGGGCGGCGCGATACATCATATCGCAGATGGACGATCGTGGCTTGGTGTTCTGCACCGCGAACGATCCGCGCGGCGGGGTCTGGACTATCGCCGGATGGCGTAACATCATTGCAGAGTACAAAATCAACGGCGCGGTGACCGAGTTAAACGCGGAATGCGTTGCGGCGCTTCGCGCAGCCTCGCATTTGGCTGAAAACCTCGGCGGCCATGAGGACGACGCGCGTGAGTTCGCGCGCGCATCCGAGCGCATGAAGGTGGCGATGGAACAGCACCTCATCAACCCCGACAACGGTTTGTACTACTTGAATATCGACGTCGAGGGAAATCCGCACACGGACGTCACGGGCGACGAGATATTTCCGGTCATCATGCGCGCGTGTAGCGACGATGTTGCGTTTCGCATTCTGACGCGGTTGAATTATCCGGATTTTTGGACCGCGGCGGGGTTGCGCACGGTTTCGCGTTACGACCCGCGCTTCGATCCCGCCGCTTCCTCGGGTTTATTGGGCGGCGTCTGGCCCGGACTAACGTGGTGGTACGCGTTCGGCGCGGCCCGTTACCATCCCCAAGTTATGGTAAACGCGCTGCGTTCGTCGTTCGCCCATTACGGCACGCAGCCCAAACAAAACAACACGGTCCCGGGACAATTCAGCGAGTGGTTCGATGGGGAGAGCTTGGAGAATCGCGGTATGCGCCTCTCGCCGTGGGAGCCGCCCCGTTTCTTGTGGGCGGCAATCGAAGGTGTCTGCGGCTTGGTGTTGCGACCGGACATCCCACGCGTCAGTCCGCTGATTCCCGCGCACTGGAGCTGGGTCGGCCTGCGCGAGCTCCCGTTTCAAGGGTCCCTGCTTTCGTACTTCATCGTTCGGGAACCGTCGGCCGGGTTTCGGATCTATTCGACAACGCCTGTCGACAGCGACTGGGAGCTCATGTTATACGAACGGGACGTTTCCGATCTGGTCCGCATCTACGCCGACGGCGTTGTAGTCATCGCGCTCGCCCGCGACAGCGGAGCAGTGCTGCTTCTCGGGAACAGCACACCGCAAACCGTGCACGCGCCGGTCACGATGCAAAACCTCTTGCCCGTATCGTTGCGACTTCACGTGCGCGGCTACGACAGCGAACGCCGCAAGTGGGAAGACGCCGGTGAGCTGACAATGGAAGAGTTCAGCGGAAAGGCCGTCACAATAGAGGCCGGCGGTTTCCGGCTTGTAGAGTTCGCTGCCGTTTGAGAGACGCGTTCGCCTATGATGTGAGCCAGGGCAGCGCGCTCAAGGCGCTTCCTAAACCCCATGTCACCAGAGCAGCGAAGCCGACGAGGAACACTACACAGACGGCGATGGCCGCGACTGCATGCGCGTCGTTGTTGATGGACGCGTCGCTCGCGGCTACACGCGCTAACGATAGCGGGCGACGCTCGTCCACAATCCGCAGCTTCACCGCGGCCGGCTCGACGATACGAATCGTCATTCCTCGCCGCGGTGCATTCAGAAACTCATCCTTCATACTTATAGTCATAGCATCTGCTGCTTTGGTACGCCTCGGAGCCATCCCAGATTCGCGCTTAAGCAACCAGTGATGGAACTTTGCTCGCGCCGCTTGCGGTCGCGAGCTGCGACGTGCGCAGATGCTTGGGCGCAAGCCACACGTACATCACGGGGACGAGCACGAGCGTTAGCACGAGGGAGCTGAGCGCGCCACCGCAGACCACAACACCCAAACTACTGCGAACGCTCGAACCCGGCTCGAGCGCCAGCGCCAGCGGAATGTTTGCGGCGATAATGGATATGCTGGTCATGACGATAGGGCGGAATCGCGTACGCGCGCTTTCCTGAATTGCCGCGATTTTGTTTAAACCACGCCCACGCAGCGTATTGGCGTAATCGACAAGCAGAATGCCGTTTTTCGTGGCAATGCCGACGAGCAGAATCGTACCGATCATCGAGAACAAATTTAGCGTTTGGTGCGTGAGGAGCAACGCGCCTAACGCTCCCACCGCCGCCACCGGAACCGAGAACAGAATGATAAATGGCGAACTATATGCATTGTAGAGCGCGACCATCAGCAAAAACACGAGGATGACCGATAACATCAGCGAGCTACCCAAGCCGACGAGTACCTGTCGCATGAAGTCCTGCTGGCCGAATGGTGAGGGTTGTACCGTGATGTTGTGCGGAAGATGCAGAGAGGGCAGTTGCTTCGTCAAAGCTGCTTGAACGTTAGAGAGCGAGTAGCCGTCAGCAACATTTGCGTTGACGTGCACGACGTTGTTGCGATTGACGCGAATGATGAGCGGCGTCGCCGGCTCCAGTGCGATGCGTGTGAAATCGCCCAGATGGACGATGTTGCCATTCGTGGAGCGCACGGGTACGGCATTCAGATCGGCAATAGAATGTTGCCGGGAGAGCGGGTACATCAGCTGCACTTGCTCCAACCCCAAGTCGGTTTCGAACTGTGTAGCGATTGCGCCGCCGAACGATGCTTCCGCGGCAGTCGCTGCAGCGTTCAGGTTCACGTTCAGCGCACGCATCTTCGCGCGATCGAACTCAAGCGCAATCTGCGGCGCGAGCGCGGACGCGGTGCTATTGACGTTCGTCGCCCCCGAGGTGTGCAGCAAGAGCTCGTAGACGCGTTGAGCATACGGCGTTGGATCGCCGCCGGTGACGTCTGATACAATTTCATCGATCGGCTGCTGGTTCGAGCCGTTGGACGACGTAACGGGAACGACCGTTACCTGCGCGCGCTGCATCATCGCCGGCGCAACCTTCATGTATTGCGCAACCCAATACGCGGTGGAGTGCCGCCGGCCATCTTTCAGCCAAATGTGGATTTGCGCGACATTGGTCTGCGTTGCGGAGCCGCCGAAGGACGGGTTGTAGAACCCGGCTACCGAAACTTCGTTGAGCAGATCGCGACTGCGAAGGACCGTCTTCTCGAGGTTGAAAATACTGCGGCTGACATCGGTAATCGGCCATCCCGGCGGATACACCGCCTGGATGAATATCTCACCGCGGTCCTGCGGCGGGATGTACGTTTCTCCGACCAGTCCCAGCGGAACAAGCGCTACTGCCGCCACAAAGGAGACTGCACAAACAGCCACTACGGCAACCGGGCGTCGCAGCGCCCAACGCAGCGCATACCTTGCGTACCATGAACGCGCTGCGTCGAACGCTTTTGTGAACGCTCGGATGATCGGCCACGGCCGCCACTGCGAGAGCAAAGCCCAGCGTCCCGCAAGCGTCGGCGTAATAGTGAATGAGACAAACAGTGAGGTCAGCGTCGATATCGCGACGACAAGTCCAAACTCTTGAAGCTGCTCGCCAACCTGGCTCTTCAAAAAGGCAATCGGCAAGAACACGACGACGTCGACGAGCGTGATAACGATGGCTGCCATGCCGATTTCCGAGCGTCCGCGAAGCGCGGCTGTCACAGGAGCTTCACCGAGTTCCGCGTGTCTATCGATATTCTCCAACGTGACGGTCGAATCGTCCACGAGAATCCCGATCGCGAGCGTCATGCCGAGCAGCGACACCGTGTCGATAGTCATATGGAAAAGGTTCATCGCGGTGAGCGCCACGAGCAGCGAGGTCGGTATCGCGACCAGCACGACGAGTGCGTGCCGCCATTTCGCTAGGAAGAAGAGCATCACGATGCCCGTGAGCATGATCCCTTCAACGAGCGTCCGAAGCACACCGTCCACCTGTTGCTTCGTGAACGCGGATTGCACGTTCAATACGTGGAATTGAACGTCGGGAAATTGCCGTTGCAACTGCGGCAGCGCATTGAGTACCGCCTGCGAACTGGTTACCTCGCTGGCCTGATCCGTTTTCTGCACTTGCACGAATATTGCGGGCGTGCCATTAACCTGCGCATACGCAAGGCGCGGCTCATACCCGTTCACGACCGAGGCAACGTCGCGCACGCGATACGCGTTGCTGCCGGTTGTCCACGCATCGGTTGCACCGGCAGTTGGCGAGATCGTGGCGACTGGGCTAGTCGCTGCGGCGATGGGCAAATCCAAAATCGAATTTGGATCTTGGATGTCGCCGCGCACGTCTATCGACGTTTGGCGGTTCCGCTCATACACGTATCCGCCCGGTGCACGGAAATTGCTATTTGCTATCGTAGCGTACAAGTCGGTCAGCGTGAGATTCGCTGCCGCAAGTTTGTAGGGGTTGGCATTTATTTCGTATGCGGGAGTAACGGTACCGCCTGCGCTGACTAGCGAGACACCCGGAACCTGCTGAATGGCCGGGGCGATATTATTGGTGACAATCTGCGAAAGCTTCCCGATGTCCATTTTTGTGGAACTGACTTCCAGCGTGACGACGACTGCTTGGGCAGGATCGTTGACGCTGATCGTCGGCGGCTGCACCGTGGTTGGAAGTTGACGCTGCGCCGCTTGAATCGCCTTTTGAACGTTGACGATGTCGGTCGAGAGCGACGAGTTCAGAGAAAAAATCGCGCTCAGGCGCGCCTGCCCCGCCTGTACCACACTTAGGATCCGCGTCAAATCCGGCGTGCCCGCGAGTTGGTTCTCGATCGGCTGCACGATGTCAGTGCGCATGACGGTGGTCGGAGCTCCGGAATACGCAACGTTCACGGTAATCGTCGGCTGAATGACGTTTGGATATTGTTGAACCGGTAATGCACGTAGTGAAAGCACGCCGCTCAACAAGATGAGCGCAAGCAGCACGAAGACGAGCGTCGGACGTTGCAAGAAAACGCGCGTGAGACCCATTACGGCGCCACCGCTACCTTTTGGCCCGGTGTGAGGCCGAGTTGGCCGTTCGTTACGACGCGCGTCCCGGCCACGATGCCGCTAACGATCGACGTCGTGGTGTCGGTACGAAGCTCCTGTGTTTTCGCTGTGCGCAGCGTTCCATTCTGAGCGACGATCAGGACGCTGGTGTGAGAATCGTCGAGAAATGCCGTGGATGGAATGCCGATGCCGCTCGTAGGGCTTGAGCGTAGCGTCCCCGAGAGCACCATACCGGAACGCAGCACGTAGTGCGGGTTACGGAATAGCGCCTTGACGATGAAGTTCGTCGATCCTGGCGCTACCTCGCCCAATACCGCAACAACGCGGCCTTCGTAGGTTTTTCCGGGCTCGTCCACGGCTGAAATCGCAACGGGAGCGCCTTTTGCAATGCCGACGATTTGTGCGCCGGATGCTTGGAACACCGCATACATCGGATCGATCTGCTGCACGGTGAAGATCTGGCGTGTTCCCGGGTACTCGCCAGGATTGAAATTCCTGTTCGTCACGACGCCGTCGACCGGCGAGACGATTGTCCCGCGCGCGATCTGTGCCCGAAGCTGATCCGCCTGCGCGTATGCCATCGCCTGGCTAGCGCGCGAATTCTCCACGTTTGAGGCTTGCGCGCCTTGGCTCATCGTACCGTTGGCCTGCACTGCACTCATCGCCGAGCTCACGTTGGCGAGATCGGACTGCACCGATTGCCGGTCGTTGCGGACCAGCGTCTCCTGCTGCTCCAGCGTCATCAGCGGAATGTATTGCAGAGCGTACAGTTGGCGGTCCCTTGCGAGATTGCTCTCGTCGTATTTAAGAGTTTGCTGCGCCTGCAATAGTGCCGCGCGAGCGTAGCGGACCTGATCGCCGCTCTGTGAGATGCTCTCCGCGCCTTGATACGTGTACTGGCTCACCCGCGCGCCATAGCTTTGCGCGTTCGCAAGCGCCGCGCGCAAATTCGCCTGGAGATCATCAGTGTTCAGTGTGGCCAGCACTTGCCCGCGATTCACCACATCGCCTTCGTTCACGTCCACGGACATCGCAGGCTCGGAGAGCGATGTCTCTTGTATAGCCACGTTTTGATACGGCGCGGCGGTTCCGGCCAGCGTTTGCGAGGGCGCGATCGACATCACGCGCGCGACGGATACTTGGACCGGCTGCGGCGTCGGCTGCGGTGCCGGATGTGCCCTTGAACAAGCGGTCAGGAGCGCAACGGCGAGGAGGATCGACGGCTTCATCACGCCGAGTAGTATGGCTCCGCGCCCTTGGACGAGCCTCCGAATCTACCGGCAGCTCATCCCAGGATTCGCGGCTAGGCTGAACGCGTTATGACTACCGAAAGCGTTCCTACCGGAAGCCAATTATTGGTTCGGATGTCCGGCGAGATCGACCTCACCTGCGCCGCTAAGCTTTCTCGCCTCGAAAAAAGCCTTAAAGATCCTGATTGCGTCGTTATCGACTTGTCCAGTGCGCAATACGTCGATACGACGTTCCTTCGCTTCCTAATGCGGCTCAAGCGGCACTCGAACAAAGTCGATCGCGCCGCGGTCAAGATCGTCGGAGTCGATCGGCGCATGCGGCGCATCTTTGAGATTACCGGTTTGAGCCGGATATTCGAGGTGGAACCGAATTTATGAACAGTAGATATGCCGGCGCCTTTTTCAGCATCGCGGCGTTCTTCGCGTCCTTGACGCTTTTTGCCGCCGACAAGTCCACACGCCCGCTGCCCGACCCCCCGCAGGTATTGCCCTCGCACGGGGTCACCTCACTAACGTTGACGGCGGTGGAAACACCGGAACATCATGCCGCTTTGCGCTATAACGGGTCATCAATGCTGCCCACGGTGCGTGTTTGGCCGGGTCAGCAGATCAAAGTAACGTACGTGAACGATTTGCCTGCACATACCATGGAGCAATGCGCCCTGGGGACCTGCACGGATATGACGAACCTGCACTTTCACGGGCTGGAGGTCTCTCCGAAGGCGCCACAAGACGACGTGCTTTCAATGATGGCTATGCCTGGACAGACGCTGCATTACGACGTCGATCTGCCGGCCAATCATCCTCCAGGGCTCTTTTGGATTCACACGCATCCGCACGGCGACAGCGCTCAAGAGGATATGGATGGAATGTCGCTTGCGCTTATCGTCGATGGGATAGATCGGTACGTTCCGCAAGTGCGCGGGCTGCGCGAACGCGTGCTCGTTATAAGGACGGTGGATGAGGAACATGCACCTCGCATTGCGGCAGCGCTTCGCGAGAATCTCGACGTTCCGGCCAAGGACTGCGGAAGCTCCGGTGAAGTTGAGGACGAGTTTCCGACGGTGAACACGCAGGTTCGGCCAACGATCGCGATTGCACCGGGAGAGCGACAGTTTTGGCGCATCGTAAACGCCCAACCGAACGCATATCTCGATCTACAGCTGGACGGCAGCGCGTTTCACGTCGTCGCGCTCGACGGATCGCCGCTCGCGTACAGTGATCCTTCGCGTCCGATCATCACGATGCAGCACGTGTTTGTGCCGCCGGCCGGACGCGTTGAAGCAATCGTTACAGGGCCCGCTGCGGGGACGCACGCGGTGCTGCGCACTTTGTGCGTGAACACCGGTCCGTCGGGCGACATCAACTCGGCCGCTGTTCTCGCCGACATCGATTCCCGCCGTTCCATGGAGCCGATCCAAAGCGTTCCCATTTCGACAGTTCCGCCCGTATATGACCGTGTTAATGTCTCGACCATCGAACATACGCATCCTTCGTTCACCGCCACGTTTACCGAGGGGCACCACCGCTTCTATATTAACGGAAAAATTTTTCACATGGATGCAAAACCGATCGTTACGGCCCGCGTCGGAACGTTCACTCATTGGCACATCATTAACCGCACGCACGAAATGCATCCGTTCCACATTCATCAGGTGCATTTTCTGACTTTTGCCGTCGACGGCCGGTACGTAGCACATCCCGTATGGCTCGACACGATGAATGTCCCGCCGGACGGAAGCATCGACGTCGTGCTAGACCTTACGAATCCCGTTATCCGCGGCGTAGGTGTCTTTCACTGCCATATCCTCAGTCACGAAGACAAGGGAATGATGGCGAAGGTCTGGTTCAAATAGCGACCGGCGCAGCAGCGGTGGATACGACGCGCGGAATAGCGATCGTAAAACGCGTCCCTTCTCCCGGTGCGCTCTCTACGCGCACCGTTCCGTGCGCCCGTTCCACGGCCGTTTTGGCAATAGCCAGGCCCAAGCCGGATCCCGGTACGTCGCGGGTACCGCGATAAAAGCGTTCGAAAACGTGCGGCAGGGTCTCCGGCGGAATTCCCGGCCCCCGATCCGCGATCGCGATGTAGACCCATTTCTCATCAGTGGTAACGTCGACGATGATCTGACCGCCGGGAGCATACTTGATGGCGTTCGCCACAATATTGGTGACCGCATGTTCGAGTTCTGCGGTGTCGATGCAAGCAGTGGCGTTCGGAGTCACGCATACGCGTATGTCGTCTTGCGGACACGCTGCGGCTATCGGGTCGACGACGGACATAACAAACTGTCCGACATCGGTCGGCTCGCAGGACGGATGCGGATCGGTGGAGTGCCAACTCTCGAGCAGCATCAGCCGCTCGACGAGCTTGCGCATTAGCCCGATCTGGCGTTCCATCTTTTCCAACATTCGGGGTCCGTCGTCGGGATGACGCAATTGCCCTTTACGAAGGATGTCGACAAAACCCGAGAGTACCGTCAGCGGCGTACGCAACTGATGCCCCGCGTCGGCGATAAATTCGTGCGTGCGCGCTTTAGCGGCATCGCGCTCGCTTCGCGCCTTTCGCTCTGCCTCGACTGCACGGTTATAGGCTGCGACCACGTCTCCGACTTCGTCGCGCCGCTCCGTACCGGAAACAGCGTGCGGGTCCAGCGTTTCAGCCATATGGCCAAGTGCCTCATGCAGCGCTCCCAGCGGCCGCAGCGTTTCGCGCGCCATGCGCTCCGCAACGCGAAGCGCGAAGAGAATGGCTGCCAACGCGACGAGCAGAGTCGCTGCGAACGTCCGAAGCACCGCGGCTTGCACACTCGTAGCGGCGAAGAGTTCCATGTCTTCGTCGTTTACGCTCGTATGCGCCGGTAACTCCGCTCCAAAGAAAGATGCAAGCGCCGTAATGGGCGCGGTCGGGCGCGGCGGCGGGTGGATGAGCATCGCGTTCCGCGGCTCGACGGTGATGCGCAACGGCGACCACCGGACGAGATATCGAACGTCGTCAACGGCGATGCTTAACATCCATCCCGGATGCGAGGTCCCGGCGATAATTCGCTCTACATCGGTACGGCTCGAGATCTTCGGCTCGCGCTGCGCGCGTTCCGCATAGACTTTGAGCGAATCGCGGGCGTGAACGGCAATCCGGTTCACCTGCGCGACCGTCGCGGCCAACCCTAAGAAACATGCCGCGCCCACCAGCATGAGCGCGATCATCACGGCGTACGTTCGTCGAAGATGACGATGCAGTGCGCCCGCGGCCATGCGTTTCAGGCCAACGCGGACCGAACCCGCGAAATCAAGTTGTCCATGTCAAACGGCTTCGTCACGTAATCTGCTGCGCCCAAGCTTAAGCCGCGCTGGCGATCTCCGCTGCCCGCGCGAGACGTCACAAAGATAATAGGACTGTTAGTGAGCGTGCGCAACTTCGGCACAAGTGCAAAGCCGTCGCCGTCGGGAAGGGTGACGTCGAGAAGAATGATATTGGGCGGCCGGCACTCGGCTGCTCGCAGAGCAGACGATCCATCCGGCGCCAACTCCACTTCAAAACCCGCTCCGGTCAAGCCATAGGCGAGCAGATCACCGATATCCGCCTCATCGTCCACAACGAGTACCCTGCGAGATTCCGATTCCACGAGATAAGCCTACACGGATATCCCGGGAACGACGGTCGCATTTTCCCAGAATCGTTCAAGGTGGCAGACTATGCTAAGCTTCCAACTGGAGGGGACGATTCATGATTTCAGCGTTTCCCCGCATCCTCGCCGTTGACGATGAGCCCGATATCCGGGAGCTTCTCGAGTACGGGCTGGGAAATCTCGGTTTCGAAGTAAAGGCCGTGCCGGATGGGCGCATCGCAGCGAATGCGATACGGGACTGGTCGCCCGAGGCGATTCTCCTCGACATCGCGATGCCGGGAGTCGACGGTTTCTCGCTCATCGCGACCATACGCAGGCTTACCGACGTTCCTATCCTCATGCTTACGGGCCGTACCACCGTGCCGGATAAAGTGTCCGCACTCTCGCGTGGCGCCGACGACTACGTCGCCAAACCATTCGATTTGGAGGAGCTCGCCGCACGCATACGCGCGCGGTTGCGCCGGCCTCGCATGGAGACGCGTGAAGTCGTATCGTACGCAGATCTCACTATCGACGTCGGTCACCGAAAAGCCGCGCGAGGGGCTAAGACGGTGGAACTCTCGACACGTGAGTTCGATTTGCTTCTCACACTCGCGCGTCATCCGGAACAGGTCTTCAGCCGATCGCAGCTGCTCGATTTGGTGTGGGGGATTGACCGCGATGTAACCCCCGCCACGGTCGAAACGTATATCTCGTATCTTCGTTCGAAGATCGACACGGCCGGTTTGCCGCCGCTCATTCAAACATTGCGTGGCGTCGGCTACACGCTGCGAAGACAGAGTTAGATTCTGCATACGCAAGCGGAGACGGTTTGATTACCGCCTCCGCCGTAGCAGCCCTAATGAGAAGCGCGTCTATGCAGCTCTCGTTACGGGCGGTGCCATGAACTCGGGACCGATTGGCTGCGTCACCTCTTCGGCAACGATCGCTTCAATTTCACGTTGAGCGCGCGCATCGAGTGCAAAGTCCAGCGCGCCCGGAAGCGCCTCGAGCTGCTGTGGTCGCCGAGCTCCCCACAGCGCGACGCTAACGTTTGGACGATCGAGCACCCAACGGAGTGCGAGATGAATGACGCGCTTGCCGAATCGCGCGTGCGCAAAGTCATCGAGGCGATTGACTGCGCGAAGATACTGCGCGTACCGGGGCGGTTGGAACTTCGGATCCGTACGCCGGAGATCGTCTCCCCTGAATACCGAGTCATCGCGCAGCGCGCCGCTGAGCAACCCGCGGCAAAGCGCGCCATACGTAAGCGCCATCAAGCCATGCTCGCCGGCGTACGGAAGGACGTCGCGTTCCGCTTCGCGCTCGAACAGATTGTACGGCGGCTGCGCGGCGTGCAGCTCCGCATACCTGCGGAATTCATCCATCTGCGCGGGAGAAAAGTTGCTCACACCGATCGCACGGATCTTGCCGCTCTTCAAAAGTGCCTGCATCGCTTGAGCGGTTTCTTTCGCCGGCGTCGACGGATCGGGCCAATGCACCTGGTAAATGTCGATGTAGTCGGTCTGTAATCGCCGAAGCGAGTCTTCCAGTTCTTTTTCTATGCGCTTTGCCGATGCATTGCGATGCACGTTTCCGTGCGCGTCCCACTCCAGGCCGGTCTTCGTCGCAATACGTACCCCGTCTCGCTTGCCTTTGAGTGCGCGGCCCACAATCTCTTCCGAATGGCCTTGCCCGTATGCCGGGGCAGTATCGATGAGCGTAATGCCTAAGTCCAGCGCCCGATGGATCGTGGCAATTGCATTGTCGTCGTCTGCGCCGCCCCACATCCATCCGCCGATGGCCCACGTTCCAAGGCCGATTTCTGCTTTGGATTGTTGCATAATGCTACTCCGTCTTGGCGCCAATTGTCGTTTCGTACAGGAACCACGTACGGCGTTCGGCTTCGTCAATGTAAATCTCGAGCATGCTGGCGGTGGCGACGTCGCCATGCGCATCGCAGATGCCGTGCACCGCACGCTGGGCCGATGCAAAACGCTTGTTGTCCTCCATCAACGTGCTCAACATATCCAGCGGTTTTACGAATTCGCGATTATCGTCGGCAATCGTTTGCAAAGACGCTACCTGGCCGATGGAATGGATCGTCGTAAATCCCAGCTTACGGACGCGTTCTGCCAGCGCGTCGGTCATAGCGAAAATCTGATCGCCTTGTTCGTCAAGGAGCAGATGGTAATCACGATAATGGCTCCCCGACATATGCCAATGATAGTTTTTTGTCTTGAGGTATAGCGCAAATGCGTCAGCCACGAGTGCATTTAGGGCCTCCGCGATGGCGCTGCGGCCTTCACGCGAGAGGTCGTTGGGCGTGTCGAGTTCGACACGGGTTGTAATAGTATCCATGCCGGTAGCGTACCGCGGGTTTCTCCGGTGACTCTGGGCTTCGTCCCAGCGTGTTGTCGCTCCAGTACGATACAGCTCGATCTGCTGCGGCTGCTTGCGCACAAAATCGCTAGCATGGACGCACCAGGGCGACGGCCCAACCGGAACGCTCACGGATTCGAGCATGGAGAAAACCTTCTGAATCGGGATAGGGCGACTCTATTTGGAAGCCGGCGCGGATTGCCGCTAGGACCGACTCGAAGACCAGAATACCGTTCATTGCGCTACGCCTCACTGTTCTTTCCTTTGTAGAGAGCCTATCGCAACGATCTGCGCACGCTCTTAGAGCGTCCTCAGATTGTTCTATGCCGAAAAGCCGGAAAACGCCGCAGCATAGAAACGTCTGCGAAAGGCTGCAGAACCTTCCAAGTGTGCGACGGTACGATGCGCTCATGAAACAACAAATGAATATCGGCGTAGTCGGCAACGGAAAAATGGGAGGCGCTTTCGCGCGCCGCCTTCTCGAAAAAGGCTATTCGGTTTCCGTTTGGGATCGCGCATCGCAGCACGCCCTAGCACTTGCTTCCGCAGGCGCGACTCCTCGTAGCTCACTAGCAGAACTGCTGAATGCGGTCGACGTCGTCATCGTCTCGCTTTGGGGCGACGACGCCGCCCGTGACGTTACTTTGAACCAAATCATCCCCTCGCTACGCGAGGCACAAACGCTCGTCGAGATGTCGACGCTCTCGCCGCGCATGTATGAGGTGCTGGAGCGCTCGGCCCGCGAACGTGGCCGGCCGTTCGTCGCCGCTCCGGTTTTGGGAAATCCGGATGCCGTGAGCGCAGGCGGCCTCACGGTGCTTGCCGGCGGGACGAAAGAGAATGTTCAGCGCGTACGCGAGATCCTCGATTCGCTCGGAAATGTTACCGAAATGCCGTCGGTCGGTGCGAGCGGTTACCTAAAGTTGTCGAATAATATCGTACTCGGCGTCGTCGCGGAGACTCTCGGGGAAGTGCTCAACCTGTGCGTCCGCGCCGGCATCGATCATACGCTTGCGGTACGATCGCTCACCGGTGCATTCGAGCGGGCCGTCCAGAGTAAGCTCGCGGTGCTGCTCTCCGGCGATACGACACCGCGTTTTGCTCTCAATGCACTGCTAAAAGATCTTCAGCTCGGCCATGACGCCGCCAATTCGATGGGCGCGGCGATGCCGCTCCTGCAGGCACTCCTCCCCGAGGCCGAAGGCGCAGTTGAACGTGGCCTCGGCGATCGCGATTATATCGCTCTGGCGGTCAATCGGTCGTGATAACCACAACGGCGCCCATTCAGATCAAAAGCTGCGTAATAAATAATTCCAAGCGGTTTGTAGCACTCGATGCAATCTACATCACATTCCGCAATCGCGCAGCGACACCGGCCAACGAAGTGGTCTTTACGGTCTCTTACGACAACACAACGCAACGCATCGTCGATCGCGGCCTGTTTTCACCGGGCGTGACCATTAATCACTGGTATCGCGGATTCGATAACATGATGTTCCACGGCGCAACCCCTCAACGTTGCGTCGTGCGGTACGTACACTTTGAGAACGGTATGGCTTACGCGGCGGCAGCGGGCGGCACAGGCCATAGGCGCAAGCAGTTCACTACGAATTTCGTCACGCGTCGAGGCCAGCGGGGTGGGAAGGCCATATAAAACAAAGGAATCCCAGCGCTTCTTTCCACTGGGATTCCTACTTGGCTCCGGATGCTGGACTCGAACCAGC
>CAZERJ010000030.1:0-26143 GCA_964514445.1 uncultured bacterium
CCCCACCCGCCGTAACCATGCCTCGTTTTGAGCAGCAACACACGGCGGCGCGTGGTCGTCACGGGCCTGGGCGCCGTCACACCGCTCGGTAATACCAAGGAAGAGTTCTGGCGTCGCCTGGTCGCAGGCGAGAGCGGCGTCGCTCCCATTCAAGCCTTCGACACGACCGATTTCGGGACGAAATTCGCCGCCGAGGTCAAGGACTTCGATGGCGAAGCGATGATCGGCAAGCGAGAGGCCAAGCGAATGGACCGCTTCTCGCAGCTGGCGTTCGTTGCGGCCAAGGAAGCCCTGGAGGATTCCAAGCTCAACCTCTCCGAGAACGAGCTGCTCGAACGCAGCGGCGCGATCATCGCAACCGGCATCGGCGGCATTCTTACGTTTTGGCAGAGCGCAGAGAAGGCGAAGAAAGACGGGACATGGGCAAAGATCAGCCCGTTCTTCATTCCGATGCTCATGGCAAATGCCGCCGCGGCGCACATCTCGATGCAATATGGACTGCGCGGTCCGCTGTTTGCCGTGTCCAGTGCATGCGCGAGCGGCAACGACGCGATCGTAACGGCGTTTAATTACATCGCCTCCGGCGAGGCTCCGATGATGGTGACCGGCGGCAGCGAAGCGACGATCGCGCCGATGGCCGTCGGCGGCTTTTCAACGATGAAAGCGCTCTCGACGCGCAACGACGATCCCCAGCGCGCCAGCCGTCCGTTCGATAAGCAGCGCGACGGTTTTGTGCTCGGCGAAGGCGCGGGCATTCTGATCCTCGAGGAATACGAACACGCAAAAGCTCGCGGTGCGAAGATTTACTGCGAAGTGCTCGGGTACGGGCAATCGGCGGACGCGTACAATTTGGTTGCACCAGATCCCGAAAGCCGGGGCGTTGAAATTGCGCTGCGCAGGGCATTTGAACACGCAAACGTGACGCCCGCGCAGGTGCAGTACGTCAACGCGCACGGAACGTCGACGCCGTTCGGTGACGCGGCGGAATCGCAGGCGATCGAACGCGTTTTCGGCGCGGATACGCAAGTTGCGGTGAGCTCCACCAAATCGATGCACGGACACGCGCTCGGTGCCGCCGGCGGACTTGAAGGCGTGGCAACCGCGATGGCCGTGCACGACGACGTGATGCCGCCCACGATCAATTACGAAGACCCGGATCCCGAATGCACGCTCGACTACGTTCCGAACGTTGCGCGCAAGGCCACGGTGAGCGTCGCGTTTTCGAACTCGTTCGGCTTCGGCGGGCACAACAGCGTTCTGGTGTTCGGCAAAGTACGCGAAAGCGTCTAAATGGCGGGTGAAAAGCGCCGCAAGCGTTTACGCGCGCTGCTCGATCTCGCCGGTGTAAAAAGTAAGGACGCGAATCTCGATCGAATCGAGCGCGCCTTCGTTCATGAGAGCGCTGCAATGGAGTTCGGCGGACACTCGAACGAACGTCTGGAGTTTTTGGGCGATGCCGTGCTGGGTCTTGTCGTCGCGCAGTGGCTGTTCGAGAAGTATCCCGACGAACCCGAAGGCGTACTTGCAAAACGAAAAGCCGCGATCGTCAGCGACAGCACGATCGCGCAAACCGCGCAGCGCTTGGAGTTCGGTGAGCTGCTACTGCTGGGCACAGGTGAACGCGCGCACGGCGGCGCGCAGCGGCGCTCGACGCTCGGCGATGCGTTCGAAGCATTCGTTGCGGTGCTTTTCGTCGAATGCGGCATGAAGACGGCGCAGCGGTTCGTGCTGCGCGAGCACGTCGCCGGGTTGGATGTCGAGCGTGCGGGCCTTGGTGATGCAAAGACGCAGCTCCAGGAGCTCACGCAGGCGCGGCTGTCGTGTATGCCGACGTACAGCGAGCAGGGCGAAGGACCCGATCACTCGCGAACTTTTACCTCGACCGTGCAGGTCGGTGGCGAGACGCTTGGAACGGGAACGGGCCCCACGAAAAAGGCCGCGCAGCAGCAAGCGGCGGCCGTCGCGCTGGCGGCTCTCCAGGAACGCTTTGGACTGACACATGCAACTCAAGAAAATTAAAACGTTCGGATTTAAGACATTTGCCGAGCCCACGACGCTGGAATTCGGCGGCGGCATCACGGCGATCGTCGGCCCGAACGGATCCGGAAAATCGAATCTGATCGACGCGTTCCGCTGGGTCCTGGGCGAGACGAGCAGCAAGAGCTTGCGCTCGGGCAAAATGGAAGACGTCATCTTCATCGGCAACGAGAAGCGCAAGCCGCTCGGCCTTGCTGAAGTTTCGATCACGTTCGACAACAGCGATCGCAAACTGCCGATCGATTTTAGCGAAGTGGAGATTACGCGCCGCGCGTACCGCGCAGGCGAGATCGAGTATTACATCAACCGCAATCAATGCCGGCTGCGCGATATCATGGATCTCCTCATGGGCACGGGCCTCGGGCCGGGATCGTATTCGATCGTCTCGCAAGGACAGATCGATCAAATTCTCACGAGCAAACCCACCGATCGCCGTGCACTGTTCGAGGAAACGGCCGGCATCAACAAATTTTTGGCTCGCAAGAACGAGTCGATGCGACGCCTGGAACAAACCGAGCAGAACGCGATCCGCATCAACGATCTGGTCGCCGAACTCGAACGCCGCATTCCCGAACTCGATACGCAAGTGCGGCGCGCCAAGCGCTACCGCAAGCTGTCCGAGCGCGTTCGCGATCTTGAGATTCTCTCGTACTTGCGCGCCGGTGCATCACGCCGGGCCGAACGCGAGCAGCTCAAAGCCGAACTCGAGCGCAACGAAGAGGCGCGCACCGCTGCGGCGGCACGGGCGGCGACGCTCGGTGCGGAGCTCGCGCAAGCGCGCACATCAGCGTACGAAGCCGAGCTGGAGCTCGAAGAACAGCGCTCGCGCGGACAAGAGCTGCGCGCGCAGCTCGCGCGCGTTGAAGCGGATCATGCCGCAGCGGTGGCGCGCCGCGAAGCACTCGAAGCGCAGAACACGCAGACATCCGAAGACGTCGAGCGCGTCGCGCGCGAACGTGAGACCTTGCAGGCATCGATTGCGGATCTCGAGTCGCAACTCGAACCGCTGCAAGCGCAGCTCGAGCAGGCACGTGCGGGCGAACTCGAAGCGCAAACCGCGCTCGCTTCGGCACGCGGACGTTTGGATGCGATCTTCACGCAGCTGCGTGAAGTCGAAGCGGCGGCATCGCAGCGCGCGGCACTGCGCGCCGAGCGCCGCGTTCAAGGCGAAAATGCGCGCGCTGAAGCCGAACGTTTGGAACAAGAATCGCAAACCGCGCGCGAGCGTGCCGAGCAGCTCGAAATTGCCGCCGGCGCCGCAACGCACAAGTTCACGGAACTGCAGGCGCGCCTGGATGGACTGGAGTCGCAGCTCGTCGATGCGCGCACGGCCGTGGGACGTGCCGAGACCGAAGGCGCTCAGGCGCAAAGTGGACTGACGCGTGCGCAAACCGAGCATCGCGAATATTCCAGCGACGTGGCCGCGGCGCAGTCACGCCTGCACACCATTGAAGAACTGGAAAATGCGCTGGAAGGCCACGTGCCCGGAACGCGCGCCGTCGTCGAAGCATGGCAGCGCGGCGAACTGCGCGGCATCGAAGGCATCGTGTCCAATCTGATTACCACGGACGAGCAGTATGCGCGCGCAATGGACATTGCGTTCGGCGCGCGTCTATCGAACATCGTCACGGTAACCTCGGAAGACGCCGAACGCGCGATCGAGTACCTCAACGTCAAAGAGCTCGGACGCGCGACGTTCCTGCCGCTCGACACGCTTCAGAACCGCACAGGCAAAGAACTCACGCCCGATCTGCGCGAGGTGCCCGGCGTCATCGGCTACGCGCACTCGCTGATCCGCACGCAGCCGCAATACGAATCGATTGTGCGCTTTTTGGTCGGCAACGTGCTCGTCGTGGACACGCTGCAAACGGGCATTCATTTAGTGCGCCGGCGCGGCTTGCGCGATACCGTCGTCACGCTTTCGGGCGAGCAGATCACCGGCGGCGGTGCGATCACAGGCGGACGCTACCAGCGTGAACGCTCGATTCTCTCGCGCCGCGTGCACGCGCAAACGTTGCGGGAACAGCTTACCATCATGCAAAGCGAACTGGCGCGCCTGGAAGAAGCGGTGCATTTCGCGCAGCGTGAGGTTGAACGTACGCTCGCGCAGCGCGAAACCGCCAAGGCGAGCTTTGCGCGCATCGAACTCGATCTCACTGAAGTGCGCGGCGAGATGGCGGGTGCGTCGGCAGAGGCCGAACGAATGCAGCGCGAGTTCGATCAAGCGCGGACTGCGGCCGCGGCATTTCACGATCAGGCGCAAGCAGCGCGCGAGCGCGAACGCTCGCTCGAAGACATCGTGCCGGAAGATGCGCAAGGCGAAGACGAACGCGTGCGCCTGGAGGCCGACCTTGCGCAAGCGCGTGAAGCCATCACGGCAGCGGAATCGGCGCAAGCGCAAGTCAGCGGTCACGCTGCCGACGTGCGCGAACGCGTGGCTGCAATCGGCGCCGAACGCGATGCCGCACGCGCGCGCCTGGGCATTCTCGATCAAGATAGCGAGCGCGCTGCCAGCGCGCGCCAAGAGATGGCGGCGCAGATCGAATCGCTTTCGCAGCAAACGCAGCGCAGTGCAGAAGAACTCGGCAGCCTGCGCGAGCGCGTCACGGAAGCGGATGCGCGTCTGGATGCGGCACGCAAGGCGCGCGAAGCGGCGAGCGACCTCGTTACGCGCCTCGAGGCCGATCTACGCTCCGCAGAAGTTGCCGAGCGCGAAGCGCAAAACGGCGGTGAGCGCTTCCGCACGCGTCTTGCGGAGATCGAAGCGGAGCTCGGGATGCTCGTCTCGCAGTTCGCGCAAAATCCGGCAACCGATGAGGAATGCCATACGGTCGAGGAACGCTACGCGCAAGAACCGGACACCGTCACCGACGATTTGCCGCGGCTGCGCGAAGATCTCGCGCGCCTCTCGAACGTCAATTTGAACGCCGAAGCGGATCGTGAAGAACTTGCGCAGCGCGAACAATTCTTGCGCGAACAGCTCGACGATCTTTCGCGGGCACGCGAGACGCTGCTGCAGTCGATCCGCGAGATCGAATCGCAAACGCAAGCCAAGTTCAACGAAACGCTCGAACAAGTGGCGGCCGCGTTCGGCGAAATGTATACCAAGTTGTTCCCGGGCGGCGAGGCCAAGATGTGGCAGACCAATCCGGAAAACTTGTCCGAAACCGGCATCGAAATTTCCGTGCAGCCGCCGGGCAAAAAGCTCATGCCGCTTGCCACGCTCTCGGGCGGCGAACGTGCGATGGCCGCCGCGGCGCTGATCTTCGCGCTGATCAAAGTGCGCCCGTCGCCGTTCTATTTGCTCGACGAGGTCGACGCTGCGCTGGACGACGCGAACGTCGAGCGCTTCTCGAAGATGGTGCGCGAACTGGCCGGAAGTTCGCAAATGATCATCGTCACGCACAACAAGCAGACGATGGAACTGGCGGACCGCATGTACGGCGTCACGATGGGCGAGGCCGGCGTGAGTTCGATCATCTCGGCGCAGCTGACCGAAGAACAGCGTGCGCCGCTGGCGCAGCCGGAGCCCGCTATTGCGTGAGGCGGCGCTCTTCTCACTTTCCGATAAAACCGGCGCCGAAGACGTAGCGCGCGCGCTGGCTGCGCGCGGCGTCGTCATTTACGCCACCGGCGGCACGCAAACGTTTTTGGCCGAGCACGGCGTGCAAGCGCGCGACGTGGAGGAGCTCACCGGCTTTCCCGCGCTCTTCGGCGGCCGCGTAAAAACGCTGCACCCCAAAGTGTTCGGTGCGATCTTATACGATCGTTCGATTGACGAACACAACGAGCAGGCTCGCAAATATAACATCGCCGATCTCAAGTATTTAGTGGTGAATTTGTATCCGTTCGAGGCAACGGTTGCCAAAGAAGGCACGACCCTGCCGGAAGCGATCGAACAGATCGACATCGGCGGCGTCTCGCTGCTGCGCGCCGCCGCGAAAAATTTTGCGCACGTAACCATCCTGAGTCACCCCTCGCAGTACGGCGAGTTCTTGCGCGCCTTCGAACTTGACGGGCTGGACGAACACGCCCGGCGTCGCCTTGCAATTGCGGCATTCGAACGCACGGCCGAATACGACAATGCGATCGCGCACTATTTGGCAACGGCGGGCGAAGTGTTGCCGAGCGATCTGCCGGGTGCGCTCACGCTAACGATGCCGCTCGCACAACCACTGCGCTACGGCGAGAATCCGCAGCTGCGCGCAGCGTTTTACGTGCAAAATCGCGAGCTGCTGCCCGAACAACTGCACGGCAAAGCGCTTTCGTACAATAACCTACTCGATCTCGACGCGACGCTGCGGCTGCTCTCGCGCGCACCGATCGGCGCCGACATCGGATCGGAGCCGGAACGCTTCGTGCGCGCTGCGATTGTCAAACATACCGTCCCCTGCGGCGTGGCTCAGCGTTCGCGCGCGTCGATGGCGGTCAACGACGCGCTTGGCGCCGATCCGGTTTCGGCTTTCGGCGGCATCATCGCGGTGGATGCAAAGATCGATATCGCCTCCGCGCATGCGCTCTCGGAGTTCTTTCTTGAAATTGTGGCGGCGCCCGAGTTTGACGATGATGCGCTCGCACTGCTGAAAAAGAAAAAAAATTTGCGCATCATGCGTTATGGCCACGGCCTACCGCAAAAGCTTCAGCACGAACTGCAGCTACGCAGCGCGCTCGGCGGCGTGCTCGCCGAAGAAGAAGACTTGAACTTCCGCAAAGAGTCGTGGCGCGTCGTGAGCAAGCGGCAACCGCAGCCGCAAGAATGGCACGATTTGGCCTTTGCATGGGACGTCGTGCGCCACGTAAAGAGCAACGGTGTCGTCATCGCCAAAGGCGGCGCAACGCGCGGCATTTGCGCGGGCCAAACCAACCGTGTGAGCGCGGTACGCATCGCCGGCATCCGCGCCGGCGAACACGCGCGCGGCGCAGCGTGCGCGAGCGACGGTTTCTTTCCGTTTCCGGACGGGCTGGAGGAAGCGGCAAGCGCCGGATGCACGGCAGTTATCGCGCCTGAAGGTTCGGTACGCGACGCCGAAGTGATCGAAGCCGCCGACCGCCTCAATGTCTCACTCGTCTTTTCCACGCACCGCTATTTCTTGCATTAATACGCAAGGGGAAACGGGCGCCGCCTGGCGGTAGTGGCCGTTATGGAAAGCGACGAGACGGTAGACGCCGACGTTGAGATCGATGATGACGAAATCGATCAAGCCGAGATTGAAGAGATAAGGCAGCACGCGCGCAATCCACTTGCGCCGCGTTCGGTGTTGCATTTGTTCGCATCGGAAACGCGCGAGGCGGCGCAGCGCTGCGCCGATGCGCTGAATGAAAAGTACGGCCCGACGGGCGGTGCCGCATCGGTCGGGGGCGCGGCATTGGATCTGACCGATCCCGAAATCGACTTGCTCGGCCATGTCCCGTTTCAAGTCGCGTTCGAACACGAAGCCGTGGTCGATAATGCGTACCTCGATACGATCCACGACATTGAAGCGATCGCGCAGGCCAGCGGCGTTTCATATTCGGGCTGGCAGGCCGATGAAGACGAGGGCTTTGTATAATGCCGCGCTTTTTGCATACGTCGATTTTCGTGAACGACATGCAGCAATCGATCGACTTCTACACCAAGACGCTGGGCATGAAGCTGCTGGACGGCCCGTATCATTATCCCGGCAATGCAGATATGGCGTTCGTCGGCGATTCGTGGGATGCGTACATCGAGCTCGTGTACGATTTGGAAGATCATGCCCCATACGAACTGGGCAACCGTTATGAGCACCTGGCGCTTGAAGTTGAGGGCGATCTCGCGGAATACGTGAATCGCATGCGCGCGCAAGGCGTGAAGGTTCTCAAGGACGTGAAGAAATCGCCCGGCGGCTCGCGCGCCATCGCGTTTATCGAAGATCCGAACGGTATTCCGGTCGAATTGCTCGAGCCGCGCCGCACTGCTAACCTTTCCTGAGGAGGCTTCGTTTCCAGGAATATGAGACCGTTTGCACTCCTTGCGCTCACCGGACTTTTGGCGGCGGCTGCAACACCGGCGCCGCCGGCAATCGTCTCGCAAGCATTTCCGCAGCGCGTGCAGCTGCTCGAGCAGCGAATCGCAACCGACGCTTTTGGTAACCGCCTTGCGCCCGGCCAAGGGCCGCTCCTTACCGCGCAGCTCAATGCCGCCAAAGCGGCGCAGGCGCGTCACGATCCGCAGGCCGGCGCAATGCTTGATGTGATCGATCGCGAATTAGCGCTCGTGGACTACACGCTCTCACGCGCTGAAAACGGTCAAACGCTAGCCGTGCACGTTGGTGACAAGATTACGATTGCCATGCGCGATACGGAAGGCTACGACGTCCAGCTCGACGGACAAGCGTTGGTGCGAGCACCGGGCGTGTTATTCGTGCGTGGCGTGCAAGGCGTGTACACGGCTAGTAAACCGGGCGTTTATCCGATCACGCTAACGCCGATGGGCAGCTCTTCGCAGACGCCCGTAACGTTCACGATTGTCGTTTTAGCAAAGCCCTAGGAACACGCTAGCGGCGCATAGCACGTAAACGATGGGTGAAATCGCGCGCGTATTCCATTTTACTGATATCGGGACTCATTAGCGGCTTTGCCGGCGATTTGCCGCTGGGATCGCTTCCTGTCGCCATGCTGCGCGACGGCGCATCGCACAGCGCAATTGCGTTTGCGATGGGCGCGGGGTTGTTCGCACAGCTGTTTGGCAGTATCCCAGTCGGTGTTATCGTCGATCGCATCGGCCGCTTGCGAACCGTTCGTATTTCCGTACTGCTGATTGCGGGCTCGGTTTTCGGCATGGCCTTCGTTCACGGAGCGTTGCTGAACGGCGCTTTGATGGCGGTGCGCGGCTTTGCGTTCATGAGTTATGTTACCGGAGAGTTTGCGTACGTTGCCGAGGTCGTGCCGGCGGAGCGTTCGGTGACGGCGGTTTCAACACTTGGCCTAATTGCGAATCTCGAATTCGCCGCCGCGCCGGCGATCGGTGTGTGGCTATGGAATGTTGGCGTGCAGCGTTCGCAGTTTGTCTATGCCGCTGCGATCGCACTTGCCGGCGGCGCACTGCTGTGGCTGTTACCGCGCGCGGGCGAGGTGCGCATCCCGCGCCGGTCCCGCCTCATCGTGATGCGATCGGTATGGCTGCCTCCGCTTGCGTTTTTGAGTGCGGCTGCGTTGCAAAGCGGCGTGAACACGGCGCTGGCTGTTGTCACGTTTCTGCATCGAGGCGTTGCGAACGGTGCAGTGATCTTTACGGCGATTGCGCTGAGCGCTGCTGCGCTTCGGTATCCCGCGGGACGTTTTGTCGAGCGGTATGGACCGCGGCCGATGACGATTCCCATGGCGATTCTGCAAGTTGGCGGCTGCGTTCTGGCGGCATTCGCCTACACGCCGCTGATGGTGATCGGCGCCGGCATTTTGCTCGGCATCGCGTGGTCGGCCGTCGTCCCGGTAGGCATCGCCTTGTTTTTCGAGCGCAGCACGCGTGGCACGCGCGGGGCCGCGATGGGCGCCTACAATCTCTCTTTTGCAATCGGCACGTCCGCGGGCGCGCTGCTCGCAGGTATTCTGACGAGCGCCGGGCTTTCGTATGGGGAAGCGATTCTGGCGTGCGCGGTTGCGCCCGTCGCGGCGCTGCCGTTCGTGCTGCGCGGAATACCGGTACGCGTGCGCGTGCAAAAGGGCGAGACGGCTACCGCTGCCAAAACGCGCGTATGAAACCGCGTCTTTTTGCCGTGACGGCTCTCGTCGCGGTCGTATGCCTGGGTGCTGCGCCGCAGCCGCGGATGCTGACCTTTGAAGACCTGCGCCGCGTGGTGAGCGTCCGTTCGCCACAAATTTCGCCGGATGGCAAGCGCATCGTTTTCGTGCGTTCGCGGATCGACTGGAAACGCGATCGCTACGATACCGAGCTCGTTTTGGCAGATACCGCGGGCGGTACGCCTCGTGTCCTTACGCACGATCGTGCCGGTGTGGCGCAGCCGCGTTGGTCGCCCGACGGAATGCGCATTGCGTATCTGGCGTCGGCGCAAGAAAAGAAGCCACCGCAACTTTACGTACTGCCCATGGACGGCGGCGATTCGCAGCGCATCACGAACGCGAAACAAGGCGTGGAGTCGTTCGCGTGGCGGCCCGATGGCCGCGCGCTGGCGTTTGTCACGCAAGACGAACCGCCGGACAAAAAGCAGATCGAAAAGCATTTGGATGCGGTTGTTATCACCGACAATGACTATCTGACGGTGCAGGCACCGCAGCCATCGCATTTGTGGATCGTCGATGCCGACGGCTCGCATGAGCAGCGCCTTACCTCTGGAACGTGGAGCGTTGTTGCGGATACGGAGCCGGTGTGGTCCAAAGACGGCGCGCGCATTTATTATCAACGCCAGCCGGACCCGATCTTCGCGCATTTCGTGCAGCAAACGACGTACGTGCATGACGTAGCTGCAAAGACCGACGCCGCACTCGGCTTCGGCATCGACTCGCAACCGCAGCTCTCGCGCGACGGAACGGCGCTGGCCGTGCAGTGCCCCCGCCATCAATCGTTGTTTTTACAAAACGACGTTTGCGTGCGGACGATCAATGGTGCAGCGGAAGTGTTTTCTTCACGAGCGCTGGATCGTAACGCACACGACTATCGCTGGCTGCCAGGCGACAAAGGCCTGGCGGTTGCAACATCCGATCGTCTTCACAATGTGCTGTGGCTGTTGCAACGTGACGGATCGAGCGCAAAAATTTATACCGGTGACGTCGACGTTGCGGCGGATTTTACCGTCGCACCGGACGGCGGCATTGCGTTCGTCGGCGTACGTGCCGACCACCCATCGGAAATTTACTACTTGCCGCCGGCCGGACACGAACCGGTGCGTTTGACAAACGACAATGCATGGATCGCCGGTTACGCCATTCCGCGCTCCGAAGAATTCTCGTGGAACCTCGATAACGGCATGACGGCGTACGGTGTGTTGACGTACCCGCTCAACTACGTGCAGGGCCGCAAATACCCGTTGGTGCTCGACATTCACGGCGGTCCCGTCGGCACGTCGACGGTGGGTTTTAGCGGCATTGAAGGCGGCGGCATCGCCCCAATGCTCGCAACGCACGGCTACTTTGTGTTCCGCCCGAATTACCGCGGTAGCGACAACGAAGGCGATGCATTTTTGCAATCGATCGTCGGTAATGTCACCAGCGGTCCCGGCCGCGACAACCTTGCGGCGGTTGAAGCGCTACGCAAACTGGGGCTATTCGACGAATCGCGAATCGGCGTTTCGGGATGGTCGGGCGGCGGCTTACAAACATCGTGGCTGATCGGCCACGCGAATTTCTGGCGCGCGGCGGTCAGCGGCGCGGCGGTGAACGACTGGTACGAACAAGCCGTGCTCGCGGACATCAACGAGTACTTCGCGCAAACGTTTTTCGCCGGAACGTTACCCTTTACGCAAGCCGGCCGGGCACGGTACGCAGCAGAGTCGCCCATCACGTACGTCGACAACGTCAAAACACCAACGCTCATTTTGAGCGACACGCGCGATCAGCGCGTTCCGGTTTCACAAGCATACATGTTTTACCATGCGCTTCGCAGCAGGCACGTGCCCGTGCAGTTCACCGCGTTTCCGCGGTACGGACATTTCGCAGCCGATCCGGTCGGGCGCGAACAAACCTCGCGAGCGTGGGTTGGCTGGTTTGATAGGTGGATGAAGTGATCGTTGCTGCCGTTTTAGCCGCTCATCTCCAGACGCTGCATCTTCAAGATCTGCGGCGAACGATCTCGGTACTTTCGCCGCAGATTTCACCGGACGGTAGATCGATCGCGCTGCTGCTCCGGCGCAGCGATTTCGAGAAAGATCGCTCCCTGTACGATTTGGTACTGGTTGACGTTGCAACGCGGCGCACGCGCATGCTCGTGAAAGAGCGAAAGACGATCGACAACGTCGCTTGGTCGCCGGACGGAACGCGCCTAGCGTATATTGCACCGGATAGCGACGATGAAAAAGCGCAACCTCAAATTTACGTGCTGCCGATGAACGGCGGCGAGCCGGTGCAGATGACGCGCGAAGAACACGGCGTGGATGCATTCGATTGGCGTCCCGACGGCGCCGCGATCGCGTACAGCGTCTCCGTGCCCGCGAACGAGAAAGCGGTGAAAGCGCACAAAGACGAGTTCGCCGTCGTCGACGAACCGTGGACGGCGCAAAGCGCGCCGCCGCAGACGCGCATGTACGAAGTTGACTTGCAAGGTGGCAAATCCCGGCGCATCGGCCCGGGAAACTTGACGGTGGGCGGTGGTTTTACGTACGCGCGCGACGGGCGGGCGCTCTTTGTGACGCGCGTTACGCCCGGCTTTACACCCGAGCAGTTTGCTGCGCGGCAGATCGTGCGCATCGATACGGCGAGCGGGAAAGCGACGAAGATTTCGAGCGTGTCGTCGCTCCAGGCCGAACCGTTACGCGCGCTCGATGGACGAATCGCATTTACCGCCGGCAATCCTAACGGCTTGATGCAAAGCGAAGTGGCAGTCGCAGATTCGTACGGCGCCCGCGCGCATATCGTTACGCGTGCGCTCGATCGCAACGTCACGGGTGCAACGTTTGCGCCGGATGGTGCGCTGATTGTCGCCGCGAACGATGCAACGCAGCGAAAGCTTTTTCGGGTTACGCCCGCGGGCGCCGTTCACGTGTTGCCGGTGGGAAGCCTTTCCGTCAGTAGTTCGCCTTCGATCTCGCATAACGGCGTAGTTGCCTTTACCGCGGCGGCACCGGATCACCCGAGCGAAGTGTTCGTCCTCGCGGCGGGCGCGAATGCGCCGGTTCGCCTGACAAATTACAACGCATGGGTTTCGCACTACCACCTTGGCGCGACAACATGTATTACATGGCGCACACACGATGGTTTGATGGCCGACGGCGTCATCACCGCTCCGCCCGGATGGCGACGCGGAATGCGCGCACCGCTGGTCGTGTACATACACGGCGGACCGACAGCGGCATCAACAACGGCGTTTGCCGGATTTGCGCAAGTGCTTGCGGCGCACGGATGGTTCGTTTTTCAACCGAACTACCGCGGCAGTGACAATCTAGGGTTGCGATACGCGCGCACAACCGTTCCGCATATCACGAGCGTGCCCGGCAGCGACATCGAACTCGGCCTTGCGCAAGCGCTCCGGCAGTATCCGATAGATGCATCGCGCATCGGCGTTTCCGGTTGGAGCGAGGGCGGACTGTTGACGTCGTGGCTCATCACACACGATCGCCGTTGGCGTACCGCGGTGTCGGGCGCAGCCGTGAACGACTGGGCGCAATACGGCGCGTTGACCGATGCAAAGGACTTTACGCCGATCTTCATGGGACCCGCGCCGTGGACGAGCGCAGACGAACAACGCTTATACGCAAGCGAATCACCGCTCACGTACGCATCCAACGTGCGTACACCAACGCTGATTTTGAGCGATGCCGGCGACTATCGCGTTCCAACGCCGCTTTCGTACGAGTTCTATCACGAAATTCGCGCAACGGGAACGCCCGTACAATTCGTGATCTATCCGGTCATTGGGCATTTCCCGCGCGATCCGGTGCGCTCCGAAGATGTGAACCGCCGGTGGGAGGCATGGCTGGCAAAGTATTTATAGTAGCGCCAGCGAAGAATCGCGCGAGGTTCGGAATTTGCGTCTATCGCGCCGTGCACGTTTCCTCGTTGTCGCAGCGTTCATCGTCTTTGCGAACGCTTTGAACTTACCCGATATCGGCCGCATTTTCGGCCTGGGCATCGCGGAATACGGATTCGCAACGGACAACGGGACCGTCAGTCGCATCACGCTCGGCGAGCCCGCCGATCGCGCGGGCCTCAAAATTGGAGACCGCGTCGCCGTTGGCGACCATTCACAACGTGCGCGTTACGCACTCGTTCGCGGCTTGGGTGCGTACGCGGGTGCGCCGCTCCAACTTTCCGTTTTGGGAACGCACCCACACCGTGTCGTCCTGCATGCCGTCCACGAGCCGCCTTCGCTGCGAGCGCTGGTTGCCGTCCGTTTTGCGCTCGCCGCCTTCACGATATCGGTAGCAACTGCGCTGCTGCTGATGCGTCCCGAACCGGCGACGTGGGGATTTTTTCTCTACTGTTTGACGGTGGTGACGCTGCCCGGCGCCGTATCGAACTATCTGCTGCCCTCGAGTGTTCGTCCGCCGCTCATCGCCGCGGTATCGTTTTCCGATGTCCTCTCGCCAATAGGCGGGATTTTATTCGCGTGGACGTTTGCGGGGCAGCATTTAAAGGGCCGCGTTAGGACGATCGTCTTCGCCGCCGCGTTGATTAGCGTCGTGTATTGGTGTCTGCAAGTTGCAGCGATGCTCGGAGCATTCGACTTCCCTAACGAGATCGACATGGCGTTCGATGCATTGTTCTTCGCAGCGATGCTCCCGGGGCTTGCGGACTCATACCGGCGAGACGACAACGCATCACGTCAACGGCTGAAGTGGATGGTCACGGCGCTTGTGATAAGCGTTCCCGCGAAGTACGTTGCCGGCGCACTGTTCCCGTCGTATATCAGCTACGGGCAGTACGTGGCGCTCATTAGTTTGCAAGCTATCCTTCCGCTGGTTGCGGCTTACGCGATGTTCCGCAAGCGCGTTGTCGACGTCAAGTTCGTTCTAAGCCGCACGCTCGTTTATGGAACGATCACCGCCGCCACCGCGGGGGTATTTGCGCTCCTGGACGAGATTCTGAATAGAACATTTCTCGAATCCAACGTCGGCATATTGATCGAGGTCGCCGTCGCGCTGCTGATTTCATTCTCACTCGAAACGGTAAAAAAGCGACTCGACTCCGCACTCGATGCCGTCCTGTTTCGCGATCGCCATCTTGCCGAGCGGCAAATATGTCAAAGCGCCGCTGCGATTGTTCACGCGTCAACCGAAGAGACGATTCGCGCGGCGCTCGTGCGGCTTCCGGTTGACGCGCTGCACCTGACGCTAGCCGCACTGTATAAGGCGGATCAGCATGTGTATCGCCAAGTGTACGCGGTTGGTGAGAGCTCACCACTTCCGCGCGCTATCGACGGCGACGATATCCTCGTCCTTTCGCTGCGGGCCCAGTTGCACGAGATCCGCTTAGACGAAGTGCCGCAATCGGCGGCCGCACATTCGCGCAATGCGATTCTGGCAATGCCTATTGCCATGCGTGGCGATATCGCAGGCTTCGTCGTCTACGGCGCCCACCGCAACGGCGCCGACCTGGACCGCGACGAGGTACAACCCCTGCATGAACTTGCGAAAAACGCCGCCACGGCGCTGGATCACATCGAGGCGGAGGCGCTCCGTTCACGCGTCGCTGCGTTGGAAAAGATGGTCGCGCTGAGCGTACCGTCGTCACCGTAATCAGCGGTAGACGAACGGATCATTGGGACGTTCGATGGATTGGAGATGATGCACGCTTAAGGCGTAACCGGAACCGTCGTGGATCATCGCGCCTTCTGCTCGTACCCAGCCATGCAACTGTGGCGTTGCACGGGCAAGGCGCACGACGACCGGCGAAGCATCGGCGCGACAGCATGTAATCGCAAAGCGCACGATCGTCGTCACTCCATGCGTTTGCGTCGCGACGCCTGTAAAAATGACGCGTTCGCCCGCAAAAACATTGGCTAGCGTCGTCTCCGTAGCGTGATATTCCGGCGGCGGAGCAGCGATAAAGACACCGGCGAGCATGATCGCCGGCGCGATCCGCGAGGGCGCGTATGTTTGTGTGCGATGCGCAAACGCAAGAATCGCAAAAGCGATTGCGCTTGGCGCAAGAGCGAACGCGATATAAGGATGCACGAGCTGCGCGCCGCAGCGCAGCGCAACCAACGCGCACGCTAATGCGGCGATGGCGTAGGCCAGGGCGTCGTGCTGCGGACGTGCGTGATGATGCGTGCGTATCATTGCTCGTATGTCGGCGATCCCAGCGACGCAAAGGAAGCCGAGCGCAAAGCTGGGGTTTACGGCGCGCAGTGCGGCGGCGACGGCGGGGATGCCAAGGGCGCAGGGCGAGGCGGCGAGGCCTGCTAGACCGCCGGCGATCAGTGCCGGCGCGGGCGCTAAAGCACTGATGCCATCGACTCCGGCGAGCATCGATGCGGCGGTGGCGGAAAGTACAGCCGGCCATAACGCCGCTAACGCGGCTAGCGGCGACCCTTCGATGGGCTCAGGGTGACACGTGCGGTTGCGGTCGCGCGGCGGGCGGACGTTGCCGAGCGCTGTGGCCGCAACCCATCGCGCCGCCGCCACCCAAGGCCCGAAACTCATTGCCGTCAGCAGCGCGGCGGGCAAAGAGCGTGCGGACGGACCCGTCCCACACCCGCATCCCAGGTACGGGGCCGCCCGCAGCGCCCGGAGAAACGGCGCGCGCTGCAACAGCGCCGCTCCGAGCAGGAAAGGCACGGCCTCGAAAAACGCCGCTGCGGACGCCGCGATCCACGCGCTTTCCACGTACGTCATTCACGCGCAGGGCGGCCTTCCGCTAGTGCGAACCACCACCCGCTTATGGCCTCGAAGATCGTCGCTCCGCGCGGAACGCAAGACGTTCTGCCGCCGCAAAGCGCGCGCTGGCAAGAGTTGGAAGCGCGCTTCCATCAGCTGGCGCGCCGGTACGGCTATGGCGAAATCCGCACGCCGATGTTCGAATCGACCGAGCTCTTCGTGCGGGGCGTCGGCGAGACAAGCGACATCGTCGAGAAAGAAATGTACACGTTCACCGACAAGGGCGACCGTTCGATGACGCTTCGCCCCGAGTGGACGGCGCCGGTCGTGCGCGCGGCGTTGCAAGACAATTTGCTTCAGCTCGGCACGACGCAGCGGTTGTATTACATCGGGCCAATCTTCCGCTACGAACGCCCGCAAGCAGGACGCTACCGGCAGGCGCATCAGTTCGGCGTTGAGTGCATCGGTGTTGCGGGACCTGAAGCTGACGTGGAAGTGATCGCGATGGCGATGCACTTATTCCGTTCGTACGGCCTGGAGGTTACGCTCAACATCAATTCGATCGGCGATGCGAACTGCCGGCCGTTATATCGCGATGCGCTGCTTGCGCATTTTCGCCCCATTGCGAACGAGCTCAGCGAGGATTCGCAGCGCCGCCTTGAGCGCAACCCGCTGCGTTTGCTGGACAGCAAAGATCCGAAAGATCAGCCGTTCATCGACACCGCGCCCGCGTTCATCGATCTGCTGTGTGAGCCGTGCCGCGCGCATTTCCAAGCGGTGCAACGCTATTTAACGAACATCGCCGTTCCGTTCGCCGTGAATCCGCGGATTGTGCGCGGGCTGGATTATTACACGCGCACCGTCTTTGAATTCGTCAGCGATGCGATTGGTGCGCAAAGCACGGTGTGTGCCGGCGGACGCTACGACGATCTCATTGCCTCGCTCGGCGGACCGCCGATACCCTCGGTCGGCTTCGCGCTGGGCGAAGAGCGGTTGCTGATGACGATTGACGCCGCCGGTGTGGCACCGGAGCCCGAACGCAAAGGCATGCAATTGATTGCGCTCGGTGCGGCGGCCAAACAGCTGCTCGTTACAATGGCCGCAGTGCTGCGCTATGCCTGCGACGTGCCGGTCTACATGGATTACGAGGATCGCAAGCTGCTCGCACATCTGAAAATCGCGGATCGCAACAATGCGCGCTACGCGCTCATTTTGGGTAGTGACGAACTGGCGCAAGGCCGCGTCCAAATGCGTGACCTGCAAACCCGTGAGGACGCCTCATTGCCGCTGGGAGAAGAACTCGTCCCTTCCTTAGTGAAACTGCTGACGTCATGAGCACCGAGCCCACGCCCGAAACGCAAACGCTCAAAGAACTCGTCGAGATCATGCACGAGCACGACCTCGACGCCATCAAAGTCAAGGTCGGCGATAAAGTCTTCGAACTGGTGCGGCGCGAAGGCGGTGTCATGCCTGCGGCTGCCTCGCCCGGAACTGCCGTAGCGGCGCATGCCGGCGGTGCACCGTCCTCGAACGCGCAGCCGGCGGCGGCGCCGGCCAATGTCAAAAAGGTCACCGCGCCGCTGGTCGGCGTGTTTTACCGCGCCTCCTCGCCCGATGCCGAACCGTTCGTCAAACCGGGCGATCGCATCGAGGCCGGTCAGGTCGTCTGCATTCTGGAGGCCATGAAACTCTTCAACGAGATCACGAGCGATCACGCGGGCGTCGTTTCACGGATTATTCCGGAAAATGGCGAGCTCGTTTCCCTGGGTCAGGAGCTGTTTTGGATCGAACCGTAGATATTAAAGGCAAGCGCAGCTTCGACGAACTGCTCGCGGATCGCCGCGGCATTTACGATGCAGCGCATTACCGCGAACAGTGCGAGGCGATCGCCGATGCCATAGTGAAAGCGCTGCGCCGCGGCAACAAGGTGCTGTGGATGGGCAATGGTGGCAGCGCCGCGGAAGCGCAGCACATGGCTGCCGAGCTGAGCGGACGCTTCTTGCGCGAACGGCCGGGCCTGAACAGCGAAGCGCTTTCCGTAAACACCTCCACGCTCACCGCAGTCGCCAACGATTACGGCTACGATCAAGTATTCCGCCGGCAGATCGAAGCGTTCGCGCAGGCCGGCGACGTTGTCATCGGACTGACGACAAGCGGAAGCTCAAAAAACATCATTCTCGCGCTTGATGAAGCGCGCAAACGCCAAGCGGTGGCCGTCGCGTTTACGGGTAACGGCGGCGGACCAGTCGTTGATTATGCGGATTTGGTGCTGATGGGGCCGTACGGTTACGCCGCCATTGTGCAAGAAGTGCACCAAACGATGGCACACATCATCTGCGATCTCGTCGAGCAGCAGATCCTCGAACTATGATGCTCGCGCCCGTCGATGCGCGCACGCTCATCGATCGCATGCGCGACCGCCGCATTCTGGTTGTCGGCGATGTCATGGTCGACGAGTGGATCTGGGGCGCGGTCACCCGTATTTCACCTGAAGCGCCTGTACCGGTTGTCGCGGTGAACGATCATTCGTTTACGCTCGGCGGCGCAGGCAACGTCGCAAATAACCTGCGAGCGCTCGGCGCACAAGTCGATTTGATTGCGACAATCGGTGAAGACTGGTTTGCCGGTTCGGCTCGCGATTTACTCGCCCGCGCAGCGATCGACGCCGATGGCGTCGTAGTCGTGCACGACCGCCCAACGACGCGTAAGACGCGCATCGTCGCTCACAACCAGCAAGTGGTGCGCGCAGATTGGGAATCCGTCGAACCGCTCTCGTCGGCGGATCGCGCGCGCGTTGCGGACGTTGTCCGCGAACGTGCGAACAGCGTTGATGCGATCGTGCTGAGCGATTATGCGAAGGGACTGTTCTCGCGCGACATCGTTGAAGCGGCGCTCGAGTGCGGCTTGGTGATCGCCGATCCGAAACCGCAAAATTTGAGCATGTTTTCGGGCGTGACGTGCGTCGCACCGAACGTGCACGAGGCTGCTCAGGCAAGCGGCATCGCAATTAAAGACGACGCGTCGCTCGAACGCGCGGGCGCCGTGCTGCTGGAGCGTTTGAAGTGCCGCTACGTCGTGATTACGCGCGGCGAACAGGGCATGTCGTTGTTCGGACACGACGGCGCGCGGCTGCACATTCCGTCCGTTGCGCGCACCGTTTTCGACGTGAGCGGTGCCGGCGATACTGTCGCTGCCGTTCTCTCACTGGCACTTGCCGCCGATGCACCGATTCAAACCGCAATGCAGCTTGCCAACTTTGCGGCCGGCGCGGTCGTCGAGAAGCTCGGCACGGCGACCGCATCGCCCGCGGAGATTCTTTCGCTCGTTTCGCATGAAGCCGAATAGCTTCGTTGCGCCGCTGCTGGCAAAAGAAGACGCGGTTACGTGGCGAGAGCAGCAACGCGCTGCGGGTAAGCGCGTGGTGTTTACCAACGGCGTGTTCGACGTGCTGCATGCCGGCCACGTGTCGTACCTTGCGTGGGCGCGCGAGCAAGGCGATGCACTCATCGTCGGCCTAAATAGTGACGCATCCGTGCGCCGGCTCAAAGGCGAGCGCCGTCCGATCGTACCGTTTGAAGAACGCACGCGTGTCATTGCTGCGTTGCGTAGCGTAGACGCCGTCGTAGAGTTCATGGAAAGCACGCCTGAGGCGCTGCTCGATGCGATCAAACCGGACGTGCACGTCAAAAGCGCGCAGTACCGCGAAGACGAGTTGCCTGAGCGCACGGTGGTCATAAAGAACGGCGGCGAGATTCGCCTGGCGCCGCATCTCCAAGGGACGAGCACCACGGATACCATTGCGCGAATTCTCGCGCGGTATTGTCCGCCGGAACGCTGATGCGCCTGGCGATCACGTGCAACGGGCCGGGGGAAACGGCGGGATGGCTCACGCCGCTGCTTCGCGCGCTGTACGAAGAAGCACCGGGTACGCAGACGTTTGTCTTTTATGTCCCCGACGATTATGCCAGCGGTTTTGAGCCTGGGTATGTGCGCGAGCAGTTTCCTAACGCCCATGTTTTCGATCCGAAAACCTACGTGCGCGTTGCGCTCGGCGCGCGCGTAGCTGATGTGCCCGAACGGGTTGATGCTGTCGTCTATCTCGGCGGTGATTTAATGCACGCCGGGCGTTTACACAAGCGTTTCGGCGGCGCGCTGGCGACGTACAAATTCACCAATCGCAAGCTGGCAAAACGCACGGCGCGCGCGTTTGCCGTCGACACACCGAATGCCGCCGGCTTTATCCGTCAAGGCGTGTCGCCGGATCGCGTTACCGTTTGTGGAAATCTTGCGATCGACGGCGCATTGCGGCAAGCGCGCTTGAACGCGGGTGATGCAGATCTCGACGTGCTGTTCATGCCCGGCTCACGTGGGTACGAAGTCGAGCATCTCGTGCCGTTCTTCTTTACCGCGGCGCTGCGTATGCTCGCCGAGCGCCCGCAGCTGCGCGTTGCGTTCGGTATCTCGCCATTCACTTCGATTGACGCCGTGCGCTACGCGGTCGAGCGCGGCGGCGATCCGCGCGTGTTTGCGCAGCGCGGCGAGCTCGTGCGCGAGAACGGGACACTTTCGCTCACGAACGGGTCGATCCGCGTTCCGCTGGTTCGAGAAGCGATCGCGGCCGCATCGCGTGCGCGCTTGGCGGTGACGATTCCCGGCACGAAGGTGATCGAACTGGCGGCGATCGGGACGCCCGTCATTTCGTGCACCGCCATGAATGCGCCGGAGCTGGTGACCATCAACGGGCCGCTCACGTACCTGAACCGCATTCCGCTGGCCGGCGTGCCGCTCAAGCGCACTATCGTCCAGCAATACGCCAGGCGCTTCCGCTTTCACACCCAGCCGAACATCGACGCGCAGCAGGATCTGGTGCTGGAACTACGCGGTACGCTGACGCCCGGCCGCGTGGCCCGCGTCGCGCTCGAGCGGCTGGACGATACCGCCTGGCAGGAACGCACGTCGCAGGCGCTACGGAACCTGTACCGCGAACACGTGGGCGCGTCGGCTCGAATGGCTGCCGGCTTACTCTCGCTGCGCCCTGCCGTATAGGAATTCGTTTGCGCCTTTCCGTCGTCATCGCCACCAAAGACCGTGCCGCGTACTTAGATAACGCGCTTGCGTCCTTTGGCAAGCAGATCGGCGCGCCGTCGTTCGAAGTGGTTGTGGTTGATAACGGTTCGACCGACGCCACGCCGCAGATCGTCGAACACGCGCGCGCGAACCTGCCGTACGACATCGTCTACGTGTACGAAGAACGGCCGAACCGCGGTGCTGCGCGCAACCGCGGCATCGCAGCTGCAAGCGGTCATCTCATTGTGTTCTGCGATGACGATGTTTACGCGCCGCCCGGATTTCTTGCAGCGCACGATGCAGCGCACACCTCGAACAATCTGGTCGTCAGCGGACCGATCCTCAATGTGGCGTCCTATCACGAGCGGCCGAAACCCACGCTTGCCAATTTTTCACGCGCGTTTCTATGCACGTGCAACGTTTCGATTCCGAAGATTGCGCTGCAGCAAGCCAGAGGGTTTGACGAGCAGTTTCATCTGTACGGCTGGGAAGACACCGATCTCGGCGTGCGCCTGCGCGAACGCGGCATGCGCGCGAAGTTCGCCTGGGACGCGTACATTTGGCATATCAAACCGCCGCAGGATGCAACGCTCGAATCGGAGATGCGCAAAGCGATCGAACGGGCGCGCATGGCGGTGCGGTTCGTTGCAAAAAATCCAAGCATGCGCGTGCGCATGGCCACGGGTGCCTATGCCGCAAACTTAGCGCGAGCGGGTACCCTCGAAAAAACGTTGCCGTGGTGGGCCGGTGTGGCGAAGGACGAACGCACGCCCGGACCGCTGCGCGCACTCGCCAAGGCGCGCTTGCTCGACGGCATTTACACGACCGAACTTGCCCGCGCGACGAAAGAAGCCGCACGTGGGCGATAAAGCGCTGCTGTATTGCGCCGGCGGCGGCATCGGCGACTCGCTGCTGGCGAGCGTCGTTGCGCGCGCACTGCGCGAACGCTTTGCAGCGGTCGATGCATTGACGCTGCCATCGCATGCCGCCGCGCTCGAGCGCGTGCCCGACATTGACGACGTGCTGCAAGACGAAGGCGATGAGAACACGGTTGCCGCGATGCTTCGCGAACGCCAGTATGCCGCGGCGGTCGTCACGTGGGCGACGCCGCGTACTGCGCACGTTCCGCAACTCGCGCGCATTCCGGTACGCGTCGGACAGTCGCGGCGGTTGTACTCGTATCGGTTCACGCATCGCGTGAACGTGCGCAGCGAATTTGGCGACGTGACTTCGCACTGGACGCAGATCTTACTCGACTATGCGCGCGCGCTGCATTGCGATACACGCAATACAATGCCTGGCTTCGAGCCGACGGCGCAGGACCGGTCGCAAGCGGATGAATTGCTTGCGCGCTTAGGCGTGGACCGGTTCGCGATTGTGCATGCTACGAATGCCATTGCCACCAAGCGCGGTTTTTGGCCGACCGATGGTTGGAGCCGTCTCGCGCGAACGCTTCGCGAACAATACGGCGCGCAAGTCTTGCTCAGCGGAAGTTCCGCCGATGCAACGATCACTGCGGCAATTGCGGCAAACAGCGGCGCGATTGATATTGCGGGCGCGCTGGATATCGGTGCCTTTGGTGCGCTCGCGCAGCGCAGCCTGATCTTTGCCGGCATTTCGACCGGCACGATGCACGTTGCAGCGGCTGTCGGTGCGCGTACCGTCGGGATCTTTCCGTTCCAAACAGACGTTCCCGACCGGTGGGCGCCGCGCGGGGCATGCACGGCTATCGTGCGCGCGAGTTATCCATGCCGCCGCGGCGAGCGCAAAGAAACGTGCCCCGATTACGCGTGCGTCCAAGCGTTGGATGTTTCGCGGATTCTGGCCGCCGCCGCATCGCTGCGCGAGGCCGCATGAAAGCGACCATTCAGCTCTGCACGTATAATCGCGCGCCGCTGCTGGAACGTGTTCTCGATGCATGCTTCGAGCAAACCACGCGCGACGAATACGAGGTCGTGCTCGTGAACGACGGTTCCACGGACAACACGCCGGCCGTGATCGAACGTGCAAAGGCGCGCGCGACCTGCGCGTTCACCGTCATCGATCAGCCGAATTCAGGCCTAGCAAAGGGCCGCAACGCCGGCATCGCCGCTGCGCGTGGTGAGCGCATCATTTTCATCGACGATGACGTGCTGCCGATTCCCGCATTCGTTGCCGAACATTTACGCTCGCACCGCCGCTACCCGGATCGCATCGTGCGCGGCGCGGCAATTAACGTTGAGAATTTCGACGATTTACCCCCGCCGATCTACACGATCAAGAACTACAGCGGCAACTATTTTTGGACCACGAATGTCTCCGTGCCGCTCCGGACGATCCGCGCCGTCGGCGGATTCAACGAAACGTTTGCGGAGTACGGCTGGGAAGATATCGATGTCGGCTTGCGTCTGCGCTTTGCCGGCGTGCGCGCGACGTTCAACAAACACGCGCTGGCTTATCATTACAAGCCGCGTCCACGCCGCAGCGACATTGCGAACATGGTGCGTCAGGCGCAGGCGCAAGCGCGCACGGCCGTGCAGCTGGGCGAGCTGCATCCGCATTGGCGTACGGCGCTGGCCACGGGCGATAATCCGGTTTCCGATTTGCTGCACCGCTGGATCGACGGCGTGCGGCCGCAACCGCCGATCGAGCGGCTCCTGCACGGCGAAGAAAAGCTCAGCAACGCTGAGCTGCGCGCTGCGCGAGCGCACGTGCGGCGTGCGTACTTTGCCGAGCTTCACCGTGCACGTACTGCTCGCGCGCACGGATAGAATCGGCGACCTCATCCTGTCGACGCCGGCGATCGCGACGGTGCGTGCGTCGTTTCCGGATGCGCGCATTACCATGGTATGCAGCGCCTACAACCGTGTCGTCATGGATCGCAACACCGACGTGGACGAGGTCGTCAGTATCGGCCCCCACGATAATCCGCACGCATTCGGCAAAAAGTTTCGCGGCGTCGATCTCGCCATTGCACTTGCACCGCGCATGACCGACCTGCGCATTGCCGGAGCAACGCGAGCGCCGGTGCGCGTTGGATACACGTACGTGCGGCGCTGGACGGCACGTCTTGCTGCGCGCTTTTACGTGAATCGTATGATGATCTCGGAAGCCGATCCGGATCTGAGCGATCGCGATGCGCATCGTCACGTCCGCCATGAAGTCAATCAACTGCTCGATCTCGTCGCGCTTGCCGGCGCAACGAACCGGCATGAATCCCTGCGTCTGGATCTTCGCGACGAGGATCGCGCGGCGGTTGCGTTCATGCCGGCGGATCCGATCGTCGTGCATCTGGCGCCGCGGTGGTTTGCGAGCGGCAGCACGCTGGAATCGACGCTGAAACTGATGCGCGATTTACGGCGGTTCGGACTGCCGCTCGTTGCAACGTACGCGCCGGAGGCCGAGCAATATATGATGGCATTCGCTGACGGCCGCGCCGCCGACGTGCTGCTCGGCGGCTTGGCGTTTCACCCGTGGGCGGCGGCATTCGAACGGGCAAAGGTTGTCGTGACCGTGGATACCGGCGCGACGCATGTCGCAAGCGCGGTGCGCAGGCCAACCGTCGTAGCCTTCGAACACCGCTATTTCCGTCTCAACTCGCAGGAATGGGCTCCTTACGGTGTGCCGAGCGTACTGGTGGAAAAGCCTTTACACGAGACGCCCGAGGAACTGCGCGCCTTCCGCGCGCGAGTGGTGGACGGCGTAACGCAATTATTGCATGCTTGAACTTTCAGTCGTCATTCCGACGTATAACCGTATCGACACGCTGCGTGAAGTCATACCGTCGCTGCTCGCGCAAAGTTTGCCGCGCGAACAGTACGAGCTGCTCGTGTGCGATTCAAATTCGAACGACGGCACGGCGGAGTATCTGGCCGGCGTTGCGCGCGAGCATCCGAATGTGCGTCACTTACCCGGCTCGTACACGGGGCGTGCGATGGCACGCAACGCCGGGATTGCAGCCGCGCGCGGGCGCATCGTGCTGTTCAACGATTCGGACATTATTGCCGACCCGGAACTCTTGGCAACGCACCTCCAGCGGCACGGCGAGGCGCAGCACATTGCGGTCGTCGGTCTGGAAGTGCAAGTCAAAGATCTTGACGACTATGCGCGCAAACGCGATCGTCCGGAGCTGCGCGGGTCGTTGCATCCGCCGACGCGCAAGAAACTGAGCTGGCTGTATTTTTTGACCGGCAACGCCTCGGTGCTGCGCGAGGATTTGCTGCGCGTGGGCTGCTTCGACGAAACCTTCACCGGTTACGGCCACGAAGATCTGGAACTGGGATTCCGGTTACAGCAAGCGGGCGTTACGATCGTGTACGAACCGCGCGCGGTGAATTATCACTGCCAAGACGTTCCACACGGCGATCAATTGGAGAAGATGAAGCTTGCGGGCCGTTCCACCGTGCGCTTTTACCGCAAGCATCCCAAGTTTGAGGTGAAAGCGAAGCTCGGGATGACCGGCGTTTCGCTTGGACTGCATTCGGCGCTCACGCGCATGCCGTGGGTCTTGGGATACTTCGATGCGCAAGCGGAGCGTTCGGCGTTTGCGCGTTCGCTGGTACAGCAATATTACTACGTTTCGGGGATAAAACAGGCACTTGCAGAGTAAGAGTATT
>CAZERJ010000031.1:0-25145 GCA_964514445.1 uncultured bacterium
AGAATACATCGCGCAGAAAGAGTGGATCTTTCCGCCGCGTCCGCACATGCGCGTTATCGTCGACATGATGCGCTTCTGCCGCGATGAGATGCCGAAGTGGAATACGATTTCGATTAGCGGCTATCACATCCGCGAAGCAGGCTCCACCGCTGTGCAAGAGCTTGCGTTCACACTCGCGGACGGATTCGCATACGTCGAAGCCGGCATGAAAGCCGGCATGGACGTGGATTCGTTTGCGCCACGCCTGTCGTTCTTCTTTAACGCGCATATCGACTTTTTCGAAGAGATTTGTAAATACCGCGCTGCGCGCCGCATCTGGGCGCGGCACATGCGCGATAGGTACGGCGCGAAAGATTCGCGTTCGTGGCAGCTGCGCTTCCACACGCAAACTGCCGGCTGTAGCGCGACGGCGCAACAGCCCGAAAACAACATCGTGCGCGTGGCGTACGAAGCAATGGCGGCCGTGCTCGGCGGCACGCAATCGCTGCATACCAACTCGATGGACGAAGTGCTCGCGCTGCCGACGGAAAAATCCGTTGAAATCGCGCTGCGCACGCAGCAAGTGCTCGCGTACGAAACGAACGTAACGAACGTCGTCGATCCGCTGGGCGGTTCGTATTTCGTCGAAGCGCTGACCGGCGAGATGGAAAAACAAGCCGAAGAATATTTCCGGCAAATCGAAGAGTACGGCGGCGTTATCGAAGCCATTGAAGCCGGGTTCTTCCAACGCGAGATCGCCGACGCGTCATACCGCTATCAGCGCTCGCTCGAAACCAAAGAGCGCATCATCGTCGGCGTCAACGCGTTCGAGAAACAGGAAGCGCAGCCCGACATCGAGCTGCTCAAGATCACCGAGGAAATCGAGCGCGGCCAAGCGCGCGCGGTGCAAGACTTGCGCACTACGCGCGACGACAACGCCGTTCGGGATACACTCGAACGCCTCAAAGCCGCGTGCAAAGATCCGAACGACAATCTCATGCCGCACTTGATCGACGCCGTGAACGCCTATGCCACAGAAGGCGAAATCGTTGAGGCAATGGTCGAAGTGTACGGGCGCTACACCGAGAAAGCGAGCTTCTGATGCGTATTCAGTCGGAAGAACAACGCCGTGCCGCCGAAGGCACGCTCAAAGAAGTCATGTCGAAACTCGAGGAAGCCCTGAAGTTGGCGCGTGAAATGGAGTCGCACGATCGCCAAGACGATCGGCAGTGCACCTGTACGGGGGCGCATGCCTAGACCACTGCGCATTATCATCGCCAAAGCGGGCCTGGACGGGCACGATCGCGGCGCAAAAGTTATCGCACGCGCGCTGCGCGATGCCGGCATGGAAGTGATCTACACCGGGCTTTTTCAAACTCCCGAGCAGATCGTCCAGACAGCGATCCAGGAGGACGCCGACGGCATCGGCCTTTCGATCCTATCGGGCGCCCACATGACGCTCTTTCCGCTGATTGTCGAGCAGCTGCGCGCGCAGGATGCCGGCGACATCGTGTTTTTCGGCGGCGGCACGATTCCGCCGGAGGACGCCGAGGAGTTGAAGCGCCGCGGCGTTGCGGAGATCTTCACACCCGGCGCGCCGCTCTCGGACATCATTTCTTTCGTCGCGCGCGAGTGCGGGAAACGGCGGCAACTCGTCGGATAGCGCCGCAAACCACTTGCCTTATGCCAAATTTTCCAGTTTTTGGAAAAATTGGAAAAGCGTGATAAAATCCGCATAAATGGATCTCTTTTCCAACCCGTTCCAACCCGGAGCGGGTAGTCCCCCGCCTGCTTTAGTCGGCCGCGACGATCTCACTGCACAAATCGAGCTCGCGTTGAACCGCGCCCTGCGCGGACGCTTCGACAAGGGCCTCATGCTCACAGGGTTGCGCGGCGTCGGTAAAACGGTGCTGTTGAACCATTTCGAGCGCAAGGCCGAAGCACTCGGCGCGGTGACGATTTTTCTCGAGGCACCGGAAGACGAGAGCTTCCGCGCCAAGCTCGCCCGCGAGCTCGGTTCCACCGTGCTACGCCTTCACGCAGCCGGAGGCGCCGGTGAGAAAGTCGCGCGAGCGCTCCGCGTGCTCAAGAGTTTCTCGTTGACCGCCGGTATCAATGGATCGTTCACCTTCGGGGTCGATATTGCGCCGGAGCGCGGCACAGCGGATACGAACGACCCCGAGCTGGACCTGCGCGACCTTTTGCTGGCGGTCGGCGAGGCAGCAAAGGAGCGCAGCACTGCGCTCTTCATTGCGATCGACGAGATTCAGTATCTGAACGGTGCGGATTTCGGAGCGCTAATATCGGCGATCCACCGCGTGGTTCAGCGCGAATTGCCCATTGTCGTTGCCGGCGCCGGTCTACCGAATCTTGCGGGCCTCGCGGGCGAGGCGAAAACGTACGCGGAGAGACTTTTTGACTTTCGCGAGCTCGGTGCGCTTTCGCCGTCTGACGTGCGTTGCGCTATTGCGGAGCCTGCGGCGAAGCTCGACGTTGAGTTCACGGATGACGCTCTCGATGCCATCGCCGATGTAACGCAGGGCTACGCCTACTTCGTTCAAGAGTGGGCCCACGATGCTTGGAAGGCGGCAAAGCGATCGCCGATCACGATTGACGACGTTTTTCTGGCGTCCGTCACAGTGGAACACAGGCTCGATCGCAGCTTCTTTCGCGTGCGTTTCGACCGGCTCACGCCGAAAGAACAGCACTACTTGCGAGCGATGGCGGAGCTCGGTCCAGGACCTCACGCCACGGGAGACATTGCCGCTGCGGCCGGTGCGAAGTCCTCGAGCAGCGTTTCGCGAATCCGGGATGCGCTGATCCGAAAGGGAATGATTTACGCGCCCGATCACGGCAGCACCGCATTTACCGTTCCACTGTTCGATCGCTTTATGAAACGCGCGCTGCCTTCGGCAGTCGCAATCGACGCACTACCTCACGGGATCTCTTTTCGACATCATGCACAATAGCCACGTAAAAACCAGAGTCGCGCCCAGCCCCACTGGCGATCCGCACGTCGGCACAGCCTACGTTGCGCTGGTCAATCTTTGTCTTGCACGTAAGAACGGCGGATCGTTTGTGTTGCGCATCGAGGACACGGATCGGGCGCGCAGTACGCGTGAGTCCGAAGCGGCGATCCTGCGTTCGCTTCGATGGCTTGGCTTGCAGTGGGATGGAGAGCCGGTCCGGCAGAGTGAGCGCAGTAAGATCTATCGCGATCATATCGAGCAGCTGCTGCGCACCGGTGGAGCGTTCCGCTGTTTCTGTACGGCGGAACGGCTCGAAGAGATGCGCGTCGCGCAGCGCGCGGCGAAAGTGCCGCCGCACTATGATGGCCTCTGTTTAAGGCTTACGCCCGATGAGATTCAGCAGCGCCTGGACGCGGGAATTGCGTTTGTCGTCCGGTTGAAAGTGCCGGATCAGGGTGTTTGCGTCTTTGATGATGTGCTTCGCGGACGCATTGAGATTGAGTGGAAAAGCGTTGATGCGCAGGTGCTGATGAAGTCGGATGGGTTTCCGACGTATCACCTTGCCAACGTCGTCGACGATCATGACATGGGGATAACGGACGTCGTCCGCGGCGAAGAGTGGATCAGCTCGGCGCCCAAGCATTTGCTGTTGTACCAATACTTTGGGTGGGAAGCGCCCCGGCTTTGTCATCTACCGCTGCTTCGCAATCCGGATAAGAGTAAACTCAGTAAGCGGAAGAACCCTACTTCTATTCTCTATTATCGCGAGCGCGGGTATTTGGCCGAAGCGCTGCTGCATTTTTTAGGGATGCTCATCGATGGGCGCAATGACGATACCCTGATCGAACGCGCGCATGGGGTTCAGGAATTGATCGCGGCGATGACCGAGCATTTTGAGTTGACGCATATTTCTCTGGGCGGTCCTGTTTTCGATATGGCGAAGCTGAACTGGCTCAACGGTCAGCATATTCGCACGAAAACACTTCATGAATTCATGCATCTGATCGACGACTATGGGCACCGCTGGCCGCAGGGGATGGCGCAAGGCAAACGCGAGCATATCGCGCGCATTGCGCAGTCGCGTATCGAGACGCTGGCTGATTTTGCGCCGCTGATTGCATTTTTCAACGATATGCCCGAGGTCGAAAAGGCGGAGCTCGTGCAGCCCAAGCTCTCCGTGGAAGAGTCTCGCCAAGCGCTGTTGTTTGCCGAACAAGCGTTGTTAGCACTGGATGGTGAGTGGGGACAAGCCGCGATAGGGAACGGTCTGAAAGCCGCTGCCGAGCAGCTCGGACGAAAGTTCAAGGACGTCGCACGGTTGTACTATGTGGCGGTGACGGGCAGCCCGGCGTCGGTGCCGCTCTTTGATGCGATGGAAATTCTCGGTAAAACGGAGACGCTGCGTCGTCTGCGGCTTGCCATGGAGGCGTTACATTCATGACCGTTCGGGCGATCGTTCTGGCTGCCGGCAAGGGCACGCGGATGAAAAGCACGACCCCCAAAGTGCTGCACGAGATCTGCGGACGGCCAATGTTGTGGTATGTCATCGCCGCGCTGCGTGAGGCGGGTGTGGACGATATCGTCGTCGTGACGAACGATGAGTTGCAAACGCGTATCGAGCAGTTCGGCGTGCGCGGCATCGTGCAGCGCGAACAACTCGGCACCGGCCATGCGGTACAAGTTGCGCTCGCTGAATTGGATGAAGCGCCTGATGGCCGCATGCTGATCGCCTACGGCGACATGCCGCTCGTGCATGGGGCAATTTATCGCCAGGTGATCTCGCGCCTCGATGGCGCTGCGCTCGCTATGGTCACGGCGCGCATGCCGCTACCTTCTAATTTCGGGCGCGTTATTCGAAGCGGCGAGAACGTGGATCGCGTCGTTGAAGCGCGCGACGCCACGCCGGAAGAACTCAACGTTGACGAAATGAACGCCGGTATCTACGCGTACGATGAATCGCGGCTGCGCGATGCGGTCTCGCGCCTGCGCAACGACAACGCGCAAAAAGAATATTATTTGACCGATACGATTGCGGATCTAGTAGGCACTGGCGCTCGCGTCGTGCCGGTGCCGGCGGACGATCACACGCACGTGCTCGGAATCAACGATCGCTCGGAGCTGGCCCTGGCTCGTAAAGAAATGAACCGGCGCCTGTGCGTCATGCATATGCGCGACGGCGTCACCATCATCGATCCCGACACGACATATTTGGAGCCGGAACTGACGATTGGGCGCGATACCGTGATCTATCCCAACACGAGCATCGGGCTCTTGACTGAGATCGGTTCGCATTGCGTGATAGGGCCGAACGCCCGGCTTTCGAGTGCAAAGATCGGCCAGCACGTTATGGTCCGCGAAAGCGTGATCACGGATAGCGAGGTAGAGAACCACGTTCACATCGGGCCGTACGCGCACTTGCGCGGCCAAACCGTGCTCAGCGATCACGTGCACATTGGAAATTTTGTCGAGATCAAGAATTCAAAACTCGCGCCGGGCGTCAAAGCCGGACATCTGAGCTATCTTGGCGACGCCGAGATCGGCGAAGGCACGAACATCGGTGCCGGCACGATTACGTGCAACTACGACGGCGTCCGGAAAAACAAAACGACGATCGGCCGCGACGTGTTCATCGGATCGAATACCTCCCTGATTGCGCCGGTCACGGTTGGCGATGAAGCGCTCACCGGTGCTTCTGCCGTTGTGACTAAAGACGTACCGCCCGGGGAGCGCGTCGCCGGAAATCCGGCGCGTCCTCTGCCAAAGCGCGCTGCACAAAAAATTGACGCAGGGTAGCGCGTTGCACATGAAGAGCGGGCAGACGCTGAACAGGCTCAGCGTGATGCGGGTCGAAACACTCCATGAGTTCCAGAGATTGTGAGCAAACGCGAAGGCCGCTCTAGGGGAGAGCGGCCTTCCTTTTTGTTACCGTACTTAGATCTGACTGCTTAGCACGCTGACGTCGAACGAACCCAGGCCCGTCGCGTAGTCGTATCCAGGCGCGGCGGTGTACAAACCATTCGATCCGGCGAGCAGGTCGTGGAATCCGCCGTCAGGCCTGGTCGGCGGCGGTCCGGCACTCACCGCGCCGGCAGCGTGCGAGCTGTAATCTCGGTAGTACCGGATCGCCGCGAAGCCGAGTCTGTTGCCGTGTGCACTTTGCAAACGCGCCCAAATGCCCGCTGACAACGGAGAAGAGAGACTCGTTCCACCCGTGACGCATCCGCTCGTGCACGATCCGCCGTTCACTGCTTGCGCGTTACTGTACACGATCGCGTTTCCGAGCGGACCGATTCCCGCGTCCATTGCGACATCCGGCACGCCCCGCATACTTGCGGCATTCGCGGCAACCGGTTGCGCCTGCGCTTCCCAATAGGGTGCGTACTCGAACTGCGAGAGTCCGCCGCCGCCCGCCGGCCATACGTCTTCGCCTTTGTACGTGCCATCGGCGTTGGTGTACAATTCCGAGCCGCCGGCTGCAACGATGTACGGCGAGGACGCAGGATACATCACGAACGGACCGCCGCCCGGAACGCCATTGGTGTCGACGAAGTTGTTGCAGTAGCCGCCGTTGTCGCCGCTCGATGCAAACATCGTCATGCCTTTGGCCGCGGCTTCGACGAGAACCTCATCGACGAGCACCATCGAGCCGTCCAGGAACGGGAAGAATTCGCAACCGCCGAACGACGCGCTCGCGACGTTCGTCTTGTGCTGTGTCACCCATGCGTTGAATTCATTGGCGATGTCGGAATCGGTGAGCGAGGTCGTGTCGTACAAATACAACGCCGGAGCTTTTTGCGCGATACCGGTCGAGTACGTCATATCCATCGTCCACTCGCCGTTGCCGGCGGTGTCGGTGCCGGCAAGTCCGACTTGCACGACGTTAACGGGCACCTGCGGCAAATTGTCTTTCAGCTCGTTCAGGCGGAAATCCGATATCGCTTGCGTGACATTGCCTTCGGCCATGATCGCGATCGGTGCCGATGTGTCGGCGGGAACGTTGCCAACGTCGTACGCAATCTGGAACGTTGCCGGATCGTACCAGCGCAAACACGCCTGCGGAGGTGTCGATACACCTTTGACCGTGCAGTTCGTCGGTTTCTGCTTGGTGGCGTACGCCTGCATGTTGTTCAGGCCGAGAACTGACACGACAATTCCGCCGAGCGACTGCGGCACGTACGCCGGTGTGATGTTGGCGATGAAGTTCGTGCCGCCGCCGGAAAAGGCATGAATGCTCGTGTTAAACGCGCTTTGCACGTGCGCGCCGGTTGCCGTCGCGCTGACTAACAAATGGTCGGGTGAAACGCTGACATTTGAAAATCCGTGGCTCTGGAGATAGCCTGTCACAGCCGAAACCTCGGTTGACGTAGGCGCATACGTCGCCATGAATGTACTGTCGGCGATCTGCTGGCCGCTCGCGACAGCTTGCGCGAGCTGAGTCTTGTTGTGCAGGGCTAGACCCAGGCGCACGGTGATGCTCTGCGATGCAGGCACGGTTCCTAGATCCGTGGCGTTCACAATGGACAGCGCCCTGGTGTTCGTGTTCGCCCACCCGGCCGGCGCAGCTGCCAGCGCCGCTTGCCTGATGCTGCTACCATTGCCTTGCGCGGCCGTTCCCATTTGCGGGAGCGGACCGCCGGCGTGGCCGGCACAGGAAGCGGTGACGATCCCCGCGGTCAGCGCCGCGGCAACAAAACGTTTCATCAAAGTCTCCCTTCTCACGCTCTACCGTACGTCACGCGCCGCATACGCCGACATACCAAAAATTGAGGCGGTTGGCGCTCGCTTGCGGCCGTGAAAATGCGAAGGCCGCTCTACGCGAGCGGCCTTCGTTTTTACACACCGGGGACGAAACGTTCGTTACTGGATCGTTCCGTTGAGGTTGCTGATGTCGAACGTTCCAAGGCCGGTCGTGTAGTCGTAACCGGGCGCGGCGGTGTACGCGCCGTTTGCGCCCGCGATGACGTCGTGGAATCCACCGTAGGTTTCGTAAGGCGGCGGGCCTTGCACGAGGGTCTCTCCGCCTTCGTACTTCTGGTAGTTCGCGTACAGATGCGGACCGGCAAAGCCTAGGCCGGGATGCGCCGTGAGGATGCGCGCGTACACGCCCATAGACAGCGGCGATGCTTCGCTTGTTCCGCCGACGCCGCACGGTTCACCGCATGCGCCGGTTGTGGTTTGAATCGGTGTCGCGGAATAGAGCAGGTATCCGCCGGCATTTGGATCCGCAGCCATTGCGATGTCCGGAACGCCGCGCAGGTTGCCTGCGGCCAGGATGCCGGTTGTCAGCTGAACGGGTTGCATCCAGCTGGTCGCGTTTTCGAATTGGCTCAGACCGCCGCCGCCGGCATTCCACGCAACTTCGCCGTCGTACGTTTCATCGGCGTTCGACGTAACCGTCGTACCACCAACAGCGATGATCCACGGCGATGCGGCCGGATACTCGACCAGCGGCGGTCCCGAACCCGGTGCACCGTTCGTGGGAAGCAGTGCGCACGACGAACCCGTGTCACCGCTCGACGCAAACATTGTTTGGCCATGCGCTGCTGCAAAGAGCATGACGTTGTCGTCGGCCTTCATTGAACCATCGAGATACGCGGAGACCTCGCATTCGCCGAACGACGCGTTGCCGGTTTGCGCTAAGTTGTCCGATTCCCAGTGGCTGAATTCGTTGGCGATATCCGAATCGGTTAGGGACGTCGTGTCGTACAAGTACAGCGCTTTCACGGTGCCGGCAATACCTGTCGAGGATTGCGTGTCGAGATCCCATTCGATCACGCCCGCCGTATCCGGGCTCGATAGTCCGATTTTCTTGACGGTTACGGAAACTTGCGGAAGCCCTTGAACTTGTTCGGCATACGCAAGGTCCGAAACCGTTTGCGAAACGTCGCCTTCCGCCATGACCGCTACGGTCGTGTTTGAAGCGGTCGGCGTGGTGCCGGCGTTATAGAACGTCTGGATCGCGTGCGCGTCATAGCTGCGCACGCACGGCGTTCCGCCCGGCGGCGGGTTCGTCGGGAAGCAATCCGTCGGGCTTGACGCCATGTGTGCAGCGTTATTCAAACCGAGCACCGCAACGACGATGCCCCCCAGCGACACCGGCACGTATGCCGGCGCCACATTCGCGTACACGGTCTTGCCGGCCAGCGAGAACGCGTGCAGCGAGGTGTTGAATGCGCTTTGCGCCTTTGCAGCCGTACCGTCCGCGCTGATCAGCAAGTGGTTCGGCTCTACCGTGATGTTGGAAAAGCCTTGCGACTGCAGATAGCTTGTCACTTGCGAGACTTCGGCATCGGTTGCCGCGTATTGAGAGAGTAGCTGCGCATCGGAGAAACGCTGCCCCGATGCAACTGCCTTTGCGAGCGAGTCTTCGTTGTGCACGCCCAGAGCCAGACGAACCGTCATCGGCGTCGTTGCGCTCAGTGCACCGGCATCGGTTGCATTTGCAACGCTGACCGCTTGCGTAGATGTCGTTGCCCACCCCGATGGAGCTGCGACGGCAACCGTGCTGTTTTTTGCTCCGTTAGTTCCGGCGTTTTGCATTCCGGCTGCAGGGGGCAGTGCAGCTTGCCCCCCATGACCCGAGCAAGACGCGGTGATGATTCCGGCCGCGAGCGCGACCGCAGACAATTTTTTCATGCTGTTTACTCCTATTGTCCGATGATCGCGTTCGTTTTCACGACGTCGAAGCTACCAAGGCCCGTGGTGTAGTCGTAGCGCGGCGCGGCCGTGTAGTCGCCGTTCGTGCCTGAGAGTATGTCGTGGAATCCGCCCACGAGTGAAGTCGGCGGCGGACCCGCGCTCAGTTCGCTGGAGCTCGGATTGCTCGCGTAGATGTGGTAGAAACGTATCGCTCCAAATCCGAGCGAATTACCGTGCGCCGATTGCATGCGAGCGTATGCGCCCGCGGCGAGCGGCGATGCGAGGCTCGTGCCGGCTGAGACGCACGGCGTGCACGATCCGTTTACCGCTTGCGAGGACGAGTAGACCAGGTATCCGGTTTCGATCGATGCATCCAGCGCAATATCCGGCACGCCGCGCATCGTGACGACGCCTGCGGAGTTGACGGGTTGCGCGGAGGCTTCCCAATACGGACCATATTCGAATTGGCTGAGGCCGCCGCCGCCGGCTTCCCACGACGTTTCACCCAAATACGTGCCGTCTGCGTTGCTGAAGAGATCCGTTCCGCCGACTGCGACGACATACGGCGAGGCAGCGGGATATTCAACCATCGGTACGCCGCCGGGCGCGCCGTTCGTGCCGACGGCTGCGGTGCAGTATCCGCCGTTGTCGCCGCTCGAGGCGAACATCGTTTGCCCTTGCGATGCAGCTTCAACGAGCACTTCGTCTGCGGCAAGCATCGAACCGTCTTGGTACGGGAAGACTTCACAGCCTCCGAACGAGCTGTTGCCGATCGGGTCGGTGTCGTCGATCACCCACTTGTTGTAGCTCACGACCATGTCCGCGAACGACATCGACGGCATGTCGTACAGATCGATTTGCTGCACGTCCGCCGCCAAGCCTTGCACCGCCGTCATGTCGAGCACCCACTCACCGTTGCCCGACGTATCGCTGTTCGGCGCACCGATTTGGATCAGGTTCACCGGAACTTGGCGCAGTTTGTATACTTGCTCGTTCCAGCGGAAGTCGCTGATCGCTTGCGACGGATCGCCTTCAGTGAAGATCGCGACGCGCGTATTGGCTCCGGTCGGTGCGGTTGCCGCGTCATAGGTCAACTGAATCGTCGCCGGATCGTAGTAGCGCGGACACAAGCCTTCGGCATTCAAACCTTGCGTGCACGAATTTGCCGTTGGGACCGGGGTCGGCGTAGGTGTAGGCGTCGGCGTCGGCGTCGGAGCCGGCGTGGCCGTCGGCGCAACAGTCGGCGTTGCTGTCGGTACGGGCGTCGGCGTTGCTTTCGCAGGTTTGGCTTGCGGTTTCGGCTTCTGCATTTGAACGTTGTTCAGTCCCAGAACTGCGACGACGGTATTGCCGAGCGCTTGTGGAACCAGCGCCGCTTGCGTGTTCGCGAACAAGGCGTTGCCGCCGGCATCCGTATACGATTCCATCTTCGTGCTGAACGCTTTTTCAATCGTAGCGACGGTGCCGCTGGCATCGACCAATAGATGGTTCGCCTGCGCGTGAATGTTCGTAAAACCTTGCGAGCTCAGGTATTGCGAGACTTGCGCCACGTCCGCATCGGTCGGCGCATACGTGCTCATGAACGTCGCACGCGGCGTAATCTGTCCCGCGGCGATCGATTGTTTGAGTTGATCGACATTGTGCAGTTGCAGTGCAACGTGCACCGTCAGAACTTTCGATGCGTCAAGCGGACCGTTGTCCGTGACGTTCGTCAGGCCCGTGATGGCCTGCGTACCGGTGAGCGCGAACCCGACCGGAACATTAACGGCTGTTGTGGCGGCACGCGTGCCGTGAACACCCATAGTGCTTGGGGTCCCCGGTGCTGGTGCGCTCGGTAGTGCAGAACCGCCGTGTCCGGAACACGAAGCGGTGATGATGCCGGCGGTCAATGCCGCCGCGACAAGTCGTTTCATACGTGCGTAGACTCCTCCGGTGAAGAGCGTACGAAAACCGCACCTCGAGCCGACATACCTAAAATTGAGTAGGGCGGGCTTGGCCGCTCTCGCGGTACGATACGTGCATGGTCATATCACTAGCGGGGGAGTGGGACATCTATCGGGTGAGCGAATTGCGCGACCGCCTCGAGCCGGCGTATTCGCAGCCCGAAGTGGTGCTGGATCTCACAAGTGCGAAATACGTCACCAGCTCGCTGATAAGCGCGCTGGTTCTTGCCCACAAACACCGCGCCGCCCAGGGCATGCCTGCGGCGGCGATTGCGGTTCGTTCAGCGTTTGTCCGCCGGCTGCTCACGGTGACCGGCGTCGATGAACTCTATCCTATTTACGAAAACGTCGACGAGGCGCTACAGACCGCCGACCCCGCGCGGTGACCCAAGTCCGGTCGGCTTGTCGTAGCCGGCCGGCGCAATATCAGTGAATGAGGTCCGGTGTTCGTAGGAATACGCCGGGCCTTGTGGATTTCCGGAGAGCGCGTAAGCTGCAGCGACAATCGGCGCGCCGACGCTCGTTCCGCCCGCAACAAGCCATCCCCCCGAAGTCGCGTTGTACATGGAGACACCGGTTTGCGGATCGGCGACGGCTGCAACGTCAACGGCAGAACGCGCGTATTGGCAACCGGTGTTTCCTTGCCACGAAGGTTTAGGCTCGTACTTGCTACACCCGTCGCCGTCGTAGGCCCAAGCTGATTCCGTCCAAGTTCCGTTTGCGTAGCTCAATGACGTTCCGCCGACGGCCGTCACATTTGGCGATGCTGCCGGATAGAACGTGGAACGCTGGTCGCCGGAGCTGACTGTAATAGCGACGCCCGAGTGGTGATAGTGAACGTCGTAGTTGCGCTCGCCGCTCCACTCCGGACCGTAATAGCTGTTGCTGACGTACTTGGCGCCGGCAGCCACGGCGGCGTCAACGCCCGCGCCGAGATCGTCGAACGTACTAGAGTTTGCTTCGACCAGCAAGATTTTGCAGTTCGGGCAAACCGCCGAAACCATATCGAGGTCGAGCGAAATCTCTTGTGCCCAACCGCCATTGAATGACGGATATGCGGTGCCGCCGTGCTCGTCCATCTTTGTGAAGCAGCCATTCGCCGACGTGCATGCCGGCAATCCATACGCGGCACGGTAGACGGCTAGATCAGACTCGGCATTCGGATTGTCGTAAGCGTCGACGATTGCAACCGTAGGCGTCCCCGTGCCCTGCGGGAGACCATACGCCGTGTGCAAGTCGGTGGGGTGAAGCCCGGGTAGCAGCGTCGCTGGCGTTGCGGCATTCGCGATAGCTGCCACATTCAAATTAATAGCTACCGTACAGTTCGCCTGATCGACTGCAAAGACGTCGTTGCAGGCAAGCTTGGCTCCCGGAAGCGCGGAAGCGTTATCGCCGGGGAGCGCGCTAGCGTTGTCGCCGGGCAGCGCACTGGCGTTGTCGCCAGGCAGAGCACTGGCGTTGTCGCCCGGCAGCGCGCTCGCGTTGTCCATCGCGCCGATCGGCGAATGCGAACCTGCGGGGACTACACCCGCGCCAGGCGAGCCACTGCATGCTGCGATCCCGAAGAGAATGGCGATCGCAGTAAGCTTCCGCATCATCAATAGCAACAAGACCCCATCGTCCACCGCAAAGAGTGTGCTGTTATACCCAGCCCTGAGCGGTTGCTAACGCCACCGCTTCACGGCGCCCGCTGCAGTTGAGCTTGCGGCACAGCGAACGGATATGCGTGTCCACCGTGTGCGGGCTGCGCGCGGTAGCATTGGCAATGTCCTTCGTGCTGGCACCCGAAGCGAGCAGTTGCAGTATTTGCCGCTCGGCCGATGTCAACATTCCATACGCATGCCCGGCTGCTCGTCCTACCGGGAGCACTTCCAACAGATTTGCCATTCCGCCAAATTTTTCAGAGCGCAAACGCTCGAGCGCCGCATGGAGCGCACCCTCTTCCGCCTCCCCGAGGTACGACCGGTGCAAGGTGCGCAGCGCCTGAATGAGGACCCGTAAACGGCGCATAGAGGGAAGCAAGTTTTTTTCGGCTTCGGTGAGTTGCCGATGCGCCGCCGCGGCATGACCGCGCAACAGCTGCGCCAGCGCAATGAAACAGCGCGCACGCACCGTGCGCCGGTTTGGAACCAAACTCTGCTCTAACGCTCGTGCCGCCTGCTCGAGCGCTTCATCACCGTCTTCGTTGCGTCTGGCGGCCAAGGCATACACCGCTATTTCCGCCGCGCGAAGCGCACGCCGGTCAGGCGCCGTTAGATTCGCGAGCGTAGGCTGGACGAACGAATAGGCTTGATCGAAGTGTGCGTGCCAGGCGGCGCGAAACGCGTTCGCGGGCGCCAGCGCTTCAATGCGAGCTTGCGGCAGAATCGCTTGCTGCTCGCGCAACGCCTCCCCGAAGCGTACTAACGCCGCTTCATTGCCGAGGTCCGCTTCGATTTCATAATAGCTGATGAGCGCAAAAAGATGCGGCTGAACGCTGGCACCCTTCAAGGCATGCTCTTCAAGCTTATCGAGAATTCTCAAAGACGCAATCGGATCGTCGTCTTCGTTATACGTCACGGTAAAGAGCGCCGTGTAAGCTCGCGCCGCAACATCGTGCAAATTATGGGCAGACGCAAGCGATATCGCGGCGTCCGCATAATACCGTGTCTTTTCGGTAGCAGCGCCCGTGTGATACACGTACGCCGCCTGCTGATATATCCTCGCTTGCAAGTCGGTATGCATCGCGGGATTCATCGACGCCAGAGCTCGTTCTATCGTTTCAACGGCTTGCTGGTATCGATCGGCGCGCGCATACGCTGTCGCAAGCGTTCCAAGCAGCGGCGCGCGTTGCGCATTGTCGATCGCTTCATCGAACGCGTACGGCTCCAAGAACGCCGAACAGTCGCGTTCGTGCCGTACCAGTTCAATGGCGTAGCGGTGCACCAAGAACAGCCGCAGCGGTAGATTCTCTGCCGCTGCCTCGATCGCGGCGGTGAAACTTGGCTCGACGACGGAGAACCGGCCGCGGCCTGCCTCAATGACGGCTTTCAGGCCAAGAGCCGCTGCGTGCCCGGTCATTGCGCGTTCGGGCAATACATCCAACGCCGCCGCGAGCCGTTCGCCTTCGCCGCGTTCAAACAGCGCGAACCCAGAATCATTCACGATGCGCAGGATGTCGTCGTACGAGTGCGCTTTTGCGTACAATGTCAGTGCCGCCGGCTGATCGCCGCGCGATTCAAGGATTTGCGCGGCCTTGCAGACCGCCGCCGACCATGCCCTCTCGCCGCCGCGGCGTAGCTCCGTTTCAAGAAAATCACGGAAGAGATCGTGATACCTGAACTGACCGGGCGCGACTTCGTTCAGAAACGCAACCCTCGCTCGAAAATCGTGCAGCCACGACGCAGATTCACCGAAGCGTTCAGCAATCGCAATATCAAAGGCGGGAAACACGGACGTCGCTAGCGCGAACGATCGTTGATCCTCCGTCAGACCGGCAAAAACTTGTTCGGCCAAGTAGCGATAGACCATCTCACGTGTGCCGAGCGATGCGCTGCGCAGATCGCGCGAATGCGTGCGTGTGCGCAGTGCGATCGTTAGCGCGACCGGCCATCCTTCGGTGAGCTGACGAAGCGATTCAATCTCATGCGCATCGCCGACGACGTCGGTGCCGGCTGCCGCCAGCGCTTCTTCAGTTGTAAACCGTAACTCATCTTCGCCGAGTGGAAGATCCATGCGGCCGTACGCAATCCATGTTCCGATGGGCAAGCCGACGTCGCTGCGCGCAGCAACGATCCACTTTATGCGGTCGCCGCAGCGCTCGATGAGATCGGCCAGCAAAGCGATAGACGCAGGATCGGCGGCGGCGTAATGCAGGTCATCGATGACGATCGTACAGACGGCGAGCTTGAGATGTTCGCCGAACCAATCGGAAAGTTGACGCACGGGTTCTGCGGAAGCCAGCACGCGTTCTTGAATCGACGGAAATGAGGCGACGGCCCCCGGCGCGACCGGCTCAAGCGTTTGCGCAAGCCGTTGGACAAACGTCAACAGCGTGTTGTCTTCACGTCTGACGTCGTACCGCAAAACCTCCAGGCGTGAGGTTTCAATGAAGTCGCGCAGGGCAGAGCTCTTGCCGAACCCCGCGGGTGCGACGATCAGCGTGACCGGATATTGGGCGGCCCGCGCAAGGCGTTCGTTAATGCGCGTGCGCATCAACCGGTTAGCGTAGATAGAAGCTCCTCCAGCACGTCCGTGAGCACTTCTTGCAATGCCACTAAATCAAAGTCGGTGGTGCGGTGATTCGTAATCGAAACCCGCATCGCGCGCCTGCCCTCGATCGTCGTGGACGAAAGCACGGCAACGCCGCTCTCTTGTACCCGGATCACGGCCTCGTCGGTGAGCCGGTCCAGCTGCGCATCGGACAAGCCCGGAACGACCGGCCGGAAGCACACGATCTGCAGCTCCACGGGCGCAGCGAGCTCGAACGTTTCACTTTCTGCGATGTGTGCGGCAAACAGCCGCGCTTGTTCGCAGTTGCGCTCCATTGCGCGCGCAAGACCGTCGATCCCGTGCTCCTTGATCGTAAACCACACCTTGAGCGCACGAAATCCGCGTGACAAATCGGGGCTGTAGTCAGTGAACCACGGTTCGCCGGCGGCAAGACCGCGCGGCATGCGTGTAATGTATGGCCCTTCGCTCGCAAACGTGGCGCGGTGCGTGAGTGCATCGCGTACGAGTACGCAACCTGCATCGTATGGTACGTGCAGCCATTTGTGAAAGTCGAACGCGATCGAGTCGGCTGCCTCGATCCCGTTGAATTTTGGTCGCAGCTTTTGCGACATGCATGCCGTTGCGCCGAATGCGCCGTCGACATGAAACCACAAACCTTCTTGCGCGGCCACGCCGGCGAGATCACCGAGCGGATCGACGGCACCGACGTCCACCGTTCCCGCATTGCCGACGACGAGAAATGGGCGCAAACCGTCTTCACGATCGCTTGCGATCGCGCCGCGCAGCGCGACCAAATCGAAGCGGTGCGACGCATCGACGGGAAGCACGCGCAGCGCCGCCGATCCAAGGCCTGCTCCCTCAAAGGCTTTGCGAACGCAGCTGTGCGTTGCGCTCGAAGCGTACCCCACCAGCGCGTGCTCGTTCTGGGAGACGCCGCGTTCGCGCACGTTTTCTAGCGCGCGTGTGCGCGCTGCCAAGACTGCAATGGCATTTGCAGCCGAAGTGCCCAGCGTCATCACGCCGCTCGCATCGCGCGGCCAGCCGAAAAGATCGACAAACCACGCGATAATTTGCCGTTCGACATACACCGCGCCGTGATCGCGTCCGCCGACGTTGGAGTTCATCGTCGCTGCAAGCAAATCCGCAACCGCGCCGCCCGGCGTTCCGGTGCCATGCACCCAACCAAAAAACCTTGGATGGATGTTGCCGGTGACGTATGGCGCGATGAGTTCTTTGTACTCTGCGTACACTTCGTCGAACGGCTTGCCGTCGTGCGGCATCGGCGTTCGCAGTGCGGCTTTTACGTTTTCCGGAACGGGCTGCCAAACCGGCATTGCCCTTACGTCGCGCAACATATCGATTGCGTCGTCGAGCGCATCGTGCGCCGCGCTGCGGAAGCGCTCCCAGTCAGCGGGATCGAGCATCATCGCACAGAGATGCAAATGCCGCGAAGATATCGCGTGCCGCGCTATGTTTGTAGGCGAATTTCTCGGGCTCGTCGGCCGCATGCACGATCATGGCGGGGTCCGCTTCGAAAATCAGCAGCGATCCATCGGGATCGATCGTACAATCAAGGCCTAAATATTCCAGGCCCAGGCGCTCCGCCACGGCGCTCATAGCTGTGCGAAGCCGCCGGTCGAACACATCGTTGAAATGTTCGATGAAGACGCGCTCTTCATCCCGCATCCACTGGTGTTCGCGCATGGGCGCGTTGTAGTAATGGATCATCCAATGCTTGGAAATTGCCAGGTGGCACGGATAAGGTGTGCCGTCCACCACGAAAAGGCGGTACTTGCGAAAGTAACCGTCGGGATTGGAATAGTCGACGAACGGCATGACGTAAAATGCGCCGGCCTCCGTACGGTTGAGGTATGCATCTAACTCATCCAAGCTTCGCAGCAGCGCCAAGTCGCGGCCGGCCTGTGAGTCTAGCGGCCGTACGACGGCGGGAAACTGCACGCTGCCGGCAATTGCACTGCGCTGTACGATCTGCGTCTCGGGAACACGCACGTCGTGCACGGTGCGTAGCGCGCTAAAGACGTACCGGCGATCGGCGCGCTCGATGAGTTGTGGCGCGTTGATGCACGGTAACCCGCTGCGCTGCACGATGGATGCGGCCCATCGCAAATGTTCGACGGAGTGCGGTGAGTTCGCTATGGCCGTGAGGATGACGTCCGCGCGCGGAAGCGTCAGCGCCGCGGATTGCTGTTCGCTTGTAACGTACACTTTATGGAGCGTCGTTTCACGAGTATCGATAAGATAGTCCACCGGAACGTTTGCTTGCCAATCGCCCGGAGCCATCAGTGCAATCACGCGACGCTTTTCCGCGGGCGCATAAACGCTGAACGTGCTTTGCTGCGCCAGCGCTGCGTTTTGATGCGCGAGTGCCTCCCGCAGGTTGCCGCGCATTTGTTCGAGCTCGTACATCGCCCAGTGGGCGCTGACGTCGGAGGGGCGCAGTTGCAACACGCGAGCGTACGCGTCGCGCGCTTCATCGAGCCGGCCCGCGTGCGTGAGCGCGACGGCGAGATTCAATTGCAGTTCGGGCACGTCGGGCTGGGCTTGCACGCCGCGCGCGAACGCGGCGGCTGCTTCGAGAAACCGGCCACTCGCGCGCAGTTCTAATCCCTGGCGGTTGGCCTCGATAGCGGCCCGAGAGAGCGAGATGGGCACTAACCTCCACGTGTTGACAGTGCTAGGTGCTGCGCTTCTCGTTTTGTCCATTTGTGCCTACGCTGCACGCTTGCGCATGCGGGTGCGCGGCCTCGAGACGCTCGTGCAGACGATGGCGGAGCGAGAAGACCGGCTCTTGCAGGCCGCGCGCGCCGTTACAGCGGCCTCGCGCGACTCAACCGATTCCGTCTTGAGTACGCTCGCAGGCGCCGTGCGCGTGCTGGAACCGTCGGTCGACTCGATTCTCGTGTTCGTTCCGGCCGGCGAATCGCTGCGGTGCATTTACGCAGGCGGAGCGCGCGCGGAGCACTTCTCGGGCGCGCTCGTGCGCCGCGACGATCCTATTTCGCTGCCCGCCGCTGCCGCACGGCGCTTGCACCGCATCGAGCTGCGCGGCAAGGGTGCCGTCATTCCATCGGATCGATCGGCGATCGCCGTTCCGATGAGCGCCGGCGCGGGTGCGTGCGCCGTGGTGTATGCAGGTTCGCGCGATGACGAACTGCCGAACGCGGAGCTTGTTGTGCGTGCAGTCGAACACGCCGCAGCACCGTATCTGCTTGCGCTCGATCGCGAGAGCGATCGCGCAAATGCAACGTTCGATGCGCTCACCGGATTGCACGGCCCACGCTCGTTTCGCGCGCGGCTCGCCGAAGATATCGAAACGGCGATGATGTCGGGTAAATCGTGCATTGCGCTGTGGTTCATCGATACCGATCACTTCAAGCAAGTGAACGATACGCTCGGGCACGCTGCGGGCGACGCCGTCCTGCGCGACATGGCGGCGCTGCTCAAGATGCACACGCTTGAAGGCGTCGATACGTCGGCGCGAAACGGCGGCGACGAATTCTGCGCGATCTTGCGCGACGTGCAAAAGACCGTTGCGATCGAGCGTGCGCAACAGCTGTGCCAGGCGGTTCGCGCACACGATTTCGGCGTCGATGTTGCGCTCACCGCGAGCATCGGTGTGGCCGCGTTTCCCTTCGATGCCGGTAGCGCGAACGAACTGCTGGAGGTCGCGGATGCGGCCATGTATCACAGCAAGCGCTCGGGGCGCGATTGCGTCTCGTTCGCGGCGCGCGGAGGCTTTGCGGTTTACCGTTAGCGAACAGGGCCGCGATGACGGCATTCTTCGCTGCCATAGCAGTGCGCCCGAACGCCCTGGATCGGCAAATCGATACGCTTTCGACGCATGCGCTGTTGACGCGATCTGCGTACGCGCTCGTCGATCCGCAGCACGCCGCTGCGGCCGCGAGCCTGGAGCATACGGAGTTGATTTTGTGGTTCGCGGCGACGGTGCTTCAAATCGGGGTGCTGGCGTGGTTTTGGAGTTCGGGCCGTTCCTCCGCGCTGCGCGATCGCTTGCGCGCACGCGTGCGCACCGAGTTTGCTGCGCGCTTTTGTTTCGGCGCGATCCTGGCGCTGATCGACAAGGCGGTCGCACTCGTGCCGCTTGTCATGCAGTACCGCTTCCTGCGCGTTATGGGCCTGAGCGAACAATTGCTGCGCGCATGGCTTGGTGAGTGGATACTTGGCACGCTGGTCGCAATGCTTGTCGCAGGACTGCTCGCGGCGGTCGTGTTATGGCTAGCAGATCGCACGCATCAATGGTACGTGTACACGATGGCGGCCATCATGGCCGGTTCGCTTCTGGCGCCGCTTGCCGCACCGCTGGTCGCGATTCCGCCGCTGCAGCGCGTGCATTTGGCGGCACGCGTTGGGCGTTCCGTAAACGATCTTCGCGCGCGCACCGGCGTGCAGGCGCCGATTCTCGAACAACGCATCGCGCAGCGATCGCGCGTGGGCTTCTCGTACGTTGCAGGCCTTGGGCCATCGCAGCGGCTTGTGATTTCGGACACCGCGCTGGATTCAGAGAGTCCCGGCGAACTGCTGTTTCGCATTGCGCGCGGCTTTGCGTGGATCTTGGGGAACACCGCGCTTCAGCTGGCGCTCGTGCAAGGCGCGTTTCTGGTTGTCGGCGCGGCGCTTGCAGTGACGATCTCCGATCGCATCGGTTTTCGCCGCGATGACGATCCGGTCTCGCGGCTCTCGCTACTCGGCGCAGTGATCGGCGTCGTGTATTTGATCGCGATTCCGTTTTACAACTCGTACTCGCGCAACGTGGATAATGCTGCCGACGAGCGCGCGCTGGCGCTCACGCAAAACCCCGCGGCGGCAATTCGCGCGCAAGTGCGGCGCGCGGATCAGGCGCTGCTTTCGATCTGTCCGGGACAACTTGCGCTGTGGTATCTTACGCCGCACCCGCCGCCCGGCCCGCGAATCGCGGCGTTCCAGGGCAAGCCGGATATCTGCGCTAAGCCGCGCCCGTAAAGACGCTTCCGCTGACTTGCGTACCCAAGTGGTGCGAGGTCAGCATTTCGACAACGGCCGCATGCGCGATGCGTCCATCAAGAATCTGCGCAGCGCCAACACCGCCACGCACGCCCAGCGCTGCTGCGCGAATCGCCGTGCGCAGATCTCGCGGCATGCGCGGATCGCCGGCGAGCGTAAGCGCTTCGGCGGGCGTCAGTTCCGTGAGCACCGCTTCGGTTTGCGGATCGGGTACGCCGCCGAGCGCGTGAAAGAAAAGTGCGCGAACGGCGTCGGTTGCCGCGGCAACGGCGCGCGCGACTTCATCGGCCGCGACGGCGCGATCGTGTTCGTCGAAAACTGAGAACGCCGTGGGTTCGATGACGGGGATGTATCCGGCCGACGTGAGCGTCTGCAATATTCCGGTTTGCACCGTGCCGATGCCGCGTTCGGTTCCGGGCAGCATGCCGGCGTCGGAACCCGTCAGGCCGACGGCGCGATTGCCGCTGCGGTTGATCGCACGCACGATCGCGCGGCGCGCTTTGGGCGAGGGCGCGACGACAATCGGCGCAACGTTGTGCTGCATGAGAAAGACGAGATCTTCGAACAGCGTCGTGCGATCGGCGGACGCCGTGACGTCGTCAACCCGAACTACGAACGATTTACCGCTGAACGCTTCCATTTAGAGTATCTTATCGACCGTTTTCCTGTGTTCCTAACGTCCAGTTGTTCGCAAACTGCATCGCCGCTTCGAGGCCCGAGGTGATCCAGCGCTCTGCGGTATCGGCGGCCGCACCAATCAGCGCCGGCACGTCTGGCTGTTCGTCCTTCCTGAATGGGCTCAAGACGTGGTCGATGCTATCGTACTCCGGGCGGCCCACGCCGATACGCAGCCGCGGTACTTTTTCGCCCATCGTCGCGATCACCGAACGCATGCCGTTGTGACCGCCGTGACCGCCGAACGGGCGCATCCGTAGCGTGCCGAACGGCAGATCCATTTCGTCGTACATCACCAGCACGTCTTCCGGCTGCACGCGATACCACGAGGCAACGATACGCAGCGGCGCGCCGCTGTTGTTCATGAACGTCTGCGGCTCGACCAGCACAAGTTTGCGGCGCGCATCGTAGGCTTGACGCGCGCCGTCTTTGGTTTTCCAGTTCTCGATACCCAGGCGCTCTGCGAGCAGATCGACGGCCATGAACCCTGCGTTGTGGCGCGTGCGTTCGTACTCTTTGCCCGGGTTGCCGAGTCCGCAGACGATGCGGATCGGCTCGGGCGATCCGCGGTTTAAGATGCTTCCGGTTCGCCCTCGGGTTTGCCGACCAGCTCGGGCTGGATTTCCTCACCTGCCGCACCGGCTTCGACTTCTTCGAGCGCATGTGCCGTCTTCGACGCTTCAACCGTCACGACGATAGCCTCGGCGTTGCCCAGCAGTTTGAATCCTTTGGGCAGCGGGATTCCGGACGCAGTGATGTGCTCGTGGATGCCGAGATTCTCAACGTTGACGTCGAGGTGATCGGGCAGTTTGTTTGCCGGCCCTTCAACTTCGATTTCGTGAACGATGACATCCATCACGCCGCCGAAGTTGCGCACACCGTCGGGCGTGCCCACCATGACCAGCGGCAGTTTCGTGTGCACGGTTTCATTCGCAGAGACACGCTGCAAGTCGATGTGAATCGCGCGGCGCGTAACGGGATCGATCTGCACTTCACGCACGAGCGCTGTGTCGAGTTTCTTTCCATCGAGCTCGAGCTCGATGAGGCTCGTGCGTCCGCCGTGATGCAGGAGGTCGCTGAGCGAACGGCTATCGATGGCGATGGAGTCGGCGTTACCGCCATGTCCGTACAGAATGCCGGGCACTTTGCCTTGTTTGCGCACCGCGCGGGCTTTCTGTGAACCGCTGCCTTCGCGGCGCTCGATCGTCAGTCTCTGTTGGTTTGCCATAGATCCTCGTTTAGGTCACCACGGCCGCCGGCTCTGCGACGGCCTGCGGCATGTCATTCATTTTTTTATCTCCATCTTCGGTGAACAGTTCGGAGATGGAGCGGTTCGTCGTGATGCGGTTGATGGCATCGGCGAACGTTTGTGCGACCGAAAGTTGCACGAACTTCGGATGCTCGATGGCGTCCGTAAGCGGAATCGTGTTCGTGACAACGACGCGCTCGATGTGCGACTCTTCCAAGACGCGCAGTGCATCGCCCGCAAAGATACCATGTGTCGCGACGGTATAAACCTTTTCCGCGCCGTTGGCGATAATTGCCTCGGCCGCTTTCGCCAGCGTGCCGCCGGTAGAGATCATGTCGTCGACCACGACGGCGACCTTGCCGCGCACGTCGCCGACGATGTCGGTGACTTCGGAGACATCGGGTTCGGGACGGCGCTTAAAGACGATCGCGAGCGAGGAGTTCAGCCGCTTGGCGAAGAGTTCGGCGCGGTGCACGCCGCCGGCATCCGGCGAGACGACCACGATCCGGTCCTCGCACAACCCTTCCTTCTTTAAATAGTTGCACAGCGTGGGCATTGCCATCAGGTTGTCGACCGGACCGTCGAAGAATCCCTGAATCTGCGCGGCGTGCAAGTCCATCGTGACCATGCGGTTGGCCCCGGCGCTCTTGAGCATGTCGGCGATGACCTTGGCGGAGATTGGTTCGCGTCCGGTCGTTTTCTTGTCTTGCTTGGCGTAGCCGTAGTACGGCACGACCGCGGTAATGCGCGAAGCCGACGCGCGTTTGAGTGCATCGATCATCAGCAGCAGCTCGATGACGGCATCGTTGACGCCGTTGCCGTTCGGTGATTTGCACATCGACTGAATGACGAAAACTTCGGAGCCGCGCACGTTCTCTTGTATTTGCACGCGGATCTCTTCGTTTTTGAACTTCGAGACCAGCGCTTTGCCCACGTGCAACTTGAGCCGCTGGGCGATCTCTTTGGCCAACAGCGGATTCGAATTTCCGCTAAACAGCAGTGGGTTATGACTCAATCGCGTCTCCGGGCTACAGCAAGTTGGCGTCCGCCCCGGCTTAGAAAGGAAGCGGAAGTCCTGGTTTCCTCGCCCAATGGTTAAGCCCTACTCTATGGCCCGCAAGTTCAAACTCGTCACGCCGTATCAGCTCGCCGGCGACCAGCCCAAGGCAACCGATGCGCTCGCGCACGGCGTGCAGCGCGGCGACCGCGCGCAGACTCTCGTCGGAGTGACCGGCAGCGGCAAGACGCTGGCAATGGCCCGCGTCGTCGAATTAGTGCAGCGCCCGACGCTCGTGCTGTGTCACAACAAAACGCTGGGCGCGCAGCTCTGCGCGGAGTTTCGCGAGTTCTTCCCAGAGAACGCCGTCGAGTATTTCGTCTCGTACTTCGATTACTACCAGCCCGAAGCGGACATCGCGCATACCGATACGTACATCGAGAAGGATAGCTCGGTCAACGAGGAGATCGAGCGTCTGCGCCACTCGGCAACACAGTCGCTCATCACCCGGCGCGATACGCTCATCGTCGCCTCGATTTCGTGCATCTACGGTTTGGGTTCGCCGTCGGACTACATGGAGATGTCGGTACGCCTGCATCTGGGTGAAGAGATCGACCGCGACGTTTTGCTGCGCAAGCTCGTCGACATGCAGTACCGCCGGAACGACATCAACATGGTGCGCGGCACTTTCCGCGTGCGCGGCGATACGCTCGAGTTCATGGGCGTGGACGAAGAACTGATTCACCGCATAGAGTTTTTCGGCGATCAGATCGACGCGATCAACGTCGTGAACATCATGACCGGCGAGTACGTCGAGAGCAAGAACGAACTGCTGATTTTTCCGGCCAAACATTTTATTACGCCGGATGAAAAGCTGCGGCGCGCGATCGTATCGATTGAGACCGAGCTCGAAGAGCGCCTGAAATTCTTCAAGGAAAACGGCAAATTGCTGGAGGCCCAGCGCTTGGAGATGCGCACGCGGTACGACCTGGACATGCTGCGCGAGGTCGGGTACTGCAACGGCATCGAAAATTATTCGCGCCACCTCACGGGCCGCGAGCCGGGATCGACGCCGTGGTGTTTGCTCGACTTTTTCCCGAAGGACTGGATCGTCTTCATCGACGAGTCACACGTGACGCTGCCGCAAGTGCACGCGATGTACGGCGGCGATCGCTCGCGCAAACTCTCGCTGGTCGAACATGGATTCCGATTACCGAGCGCGCTGGACAACCGGCCGCTCACGTACGACGAATTCGAAGATCACGTCAATCAGATCGTCTATGTCTCCGCAACGCCCGGCACGTATGAGATGGGCCGCAGCGAACAGATCGTTGAGATGATCATTCGCCCGACGGGTCTGGTCGACCCGGAAGTGGAGGTGCGTCCGACACGCAATCAAGTCGACGACTTGATGGAAGAGATCCGTGTGCGCGCCGAGCGTCAAGAGCGCGTGCTGGTTA
>CAZERJ010000032.1:0-24347 GCA_964514445.1 uncultured bacterium
CGCGCGTATTCGAACGCGTAACGGATGATGCGCTCGCTGCCCGGACGCGAGATGAGCTTCAAGCATTGCGTCACCTGATCGGTTTGACGATGCTCGATGCCGCCGTAAACGTCTTCCTCGTTTTCACGCACGATCACGAGGTTCATGTTTGGATGCTTCGTCGCGACATACGGATGCAGCGACGCGCACGGCCGCACGTTCGCATACATCCCCAGCGTTTTGCGCACCGTGACGTTGAGCGACTTGAAACCACCGCCTTGCGGCGTCGTAATCGGCGCCTTGAGGAACACCTTCGTGCGGCGCAGCGATTCCCACGAGCTGTCTTCGATGCCGTTGCTGAGCCCGCGGTTGTAGACGCTCTCGCCAATCTCGATGCGCTCGATGTCGAGCTGCGCGCCGGCGGCAAGGATCACGTCGAGCGTGGCCTGCATGATCTCAGGCCCGATTCCATCGCCGTACGCAACGGTGATGGCGGTTTTCTTGGCGGTCATCATCGGGGGTGGGGTGCTCCTTTTGCTAATATGCGCAGCGGAATTTTGCGTACATGTAGGGATAGCCGGCGTAGAACCAGTTGCGGAACGAACGCCGGATCAGCTCTTTTGCCGTTACGGGCGAAGCGCCTTTCATGACGTAATGCTTGCCGTCGAAGAAGTCGGCGCTATATTGCGGATAACTTGCCATCGGAACAAAGCCTTCGAACGGCGTGAATGGCGTTGACGTCCATTCCCATCCGTTGCCGATGAGATCGTGAATGCCCCACGCGCTTGCGCCGGCGGGCGTCATGTCGACCGGCTGCGGATCGAACCGCTCGAAATCGAAGTTCCCGTGCTGCGGATCGGGCGGCGCATCGCCCCATGGCATCGGGCGCTGTTCGCCGGAAGGCGCCGCGAACGCGGCGCGGTGATATTCGGCCTCGCTCATCAGGCGGCAGCGTTTCCACGCCGCATATTGCCCTGCTTGATCGTGCGAGACGTACACCGGCCACGAGAGCGGCAGCGGCAGATTCTCAAATGCGGCGCGCAGCAGAAAGTCGCCGTCGCGTTCGACCCAGAACGGCGGAATTGGTCCGCCCGCGTTCACGAATGCAAGGTAATCGCCGTTCGTCACCGGATACCGCTGTACGTTGAATGCGGACACCATTACATCGTGCTGTTCGAATTCGTTGTCCCAACCGAACGGGATTTCACCGCGATGGGCGCCGAGTGTCGCGATACCGGCCGGAATTTCGACGAAATCGTTGATCGGCGGCGTGGTGTCGTAATGCTGCTGTTCGACGCGGCCTTTTTGCTGCGGATCCAGGCGATGAACGATGTACATCAATGTTTCGTGATGCATCTGTTCGTGCTCGAGGATCGTGAAAACCGATTCGCCGTGAACTAAGCGCGGATTTGCATCGTCGACGAGCGTTGCGCTGTCGATCGCAGCGCAGACGCGTTCATCGCAGGCGCGGCCGAACGCTTCAATTTCTTCTTTCGTCGGCCAGTCCATACGCTGGTGCTTTTGCGCCGCCGTTGTGTCGGCGGGATCGATGCCGCGTTCGAAGAGTTTCTCGTAAGGCGGATTGAGCGGCTTCTCGCCGAGCGCGCGTTCGTTCAAAGTAAGAAAACTGAACGTGGGCAAATGGCCTTCGTAGAACGCAAAGGGGTGCCGTAGTGGAATCGGCCGTTCGTAATACGCGGACGGATCGATCAGCGCAAAAAGCCGGGCGGATCGTTCGCGATTGCGGCTGTACCAATCGGCAAGGGCCTCGCGGACTGAGCGCTCGGGCGGAACGAGCAGCGTGGTCATGGGGACCCCACTTACCCCGGCGTGATAGGAGTTCCTCGCGCGAGCAGCTTCTCAAAATCGCCGGTCGTGAGCGGGCGTGAGATGTAGTAGCCCTGAACGCGCTCGCAGCCCGCGCGCTCCAGAAAATCGATCTGTTCGGGCGTCTCCACGCCTTCGGCGACCACACATAACCCGAGCGAGCGGCCCATGGCAATGATGGCTTTAACGATCGTCTCGTCGCTGGCTTGGTGGCCGATTCCCGCGATGAACGATTTATCGATCTTGATCTCGTCGATCGCAAAGCGCCGTAGGTAGTTCAGCGAGGAATGTCCCGTGCCGAAGTCGTCGACGGAAACCTTAGCGCCTTGCGCTTTCAGTTTGCGGATCGTTTCCAGCGCATGTGAGATGTTCGTGAGCGTCATGCTCTCCGTGATTTCGATCTCTAAGGCGCTCGCGGGTACGCCGTTGCGTTTCAGGTGCGAAACGATGCGATCGCACAAGTCCGGCTGATGGAATTGACGTGGCGAGATATTGATCGAAAGCCGCAGCCGTTTGTCGAATTTTAGAAAACGCGCAAGCGCTCGCGATGCGGTCGCGGCCACCCAGTCCCCGAGTTCCACGATCATCCCCGAAGCTTCTGCGACCGGAATGAACGAGTCCGGGTAGATCGTTCCGCGCTCCGGATCTTGCCAGCGCAGCAGCGCCTCGACTGCGGCGATCCGTCCGGTTGCGAGATCGGCGATTGGCTGGAAAAAGAGCTCGAAATCTCCGCGCTCTATTGCCGTGCGCAACAGCTGTTCGTGCAGCAAGCGCGAACGCAACATTTCTTGCATCGCGTGCGAGTAGATCTCGACCGAACCCGTGGCGATATCTTTGGCTTGGCGCATTGCCATATCGGCGCTTCGCACGAGCGATTCATCGTCGCGCGCGTCATCGGGATAGGACGCGATACCTGCGCTGCACGTGAGATGATGATCGTATCCTTCGACTTCGTACGGACGGCGCACGACCTCGATGAGTTCGGAAGCTAGGCGCGCCGCGTCGGCGGCTTCTTCGCCGCTGAGCAGCACCGCAAATTCATCGCCGCTCATGCGCGCGACAAAGCCGAGCGGCCCAATGTAGTCTACGATGCGTCGCGCAATCATTTGTAAGAATCGATCGCCGACGGCATGTCCCAGGGAGTCGTTGATGTCTTTGAAGCGGTCCACGTTCATGAGAATGATGCTGAGCGTTGTCGAATGACCGTGCATGTCGATCAGCGTGTCACGCAGACGCTCGCGGAAAAATGCACGGTTCGGCAATCCGGTGAGCGAATCGTAGTATGCGAGCGTGCGCAAGTGCGTACGCGCCCGCCGGCGTTCCAGCGACCCGCCGACGAGCGCGGAGATCAGCGCAAGCGTGTCGTGATCGATGTGTTCGAACTGCGTGTGACTGACGGTCGAGAAGAAGATGAGCGCGCCGTGCACGTCGCCGGCCACGTTGATGCGCGTTCCGAGCCACGCCGGATAGGCGCCTTCCGCGCGGGACTGTGCGAGCACGCCCGGGTGCTCCAAGACGCGGCGTGCGATTTCTAAGAGCGCCTCGTCGCGGCCGCTGAAAAAATCCAGTGCGTCGTAGCGCAGCTCGACCGAAAGCGAAGGCGCTGCTGCCACGAGCGCGCCGCTTTCCATACCGAGCAGGCGGCATCCGGTTTGCAACGTGGACATCATGTGCGCATCGCTGTACTCGGGGGCCGTCGCCAGCAAGTAAAGATCGCGAATGCGCTGCGCTTGCATTTCCACGCGCCGCTGTGATGCTAAACGCGCGCTGATGTCTTGGAAGATCGCATACACGCCGGTCGTCACGCCGCCTTCGGTCTTCGCGAACAGCGTCGCGTCCAGCATGATGTTGCGCCCTGCCGCAAAGACCTCGATTTCGTAGCGCACGATCTCACCGTGAAGTGCGCGTTGGAAAAACGTCCACGCGCGCTGAAGATCCGCGCCGTGTAAAAATTGGCTGAAATGCTCGCCAAAGAGATCGCCGGGCGTCTTGTCGGCCAACGCGGCGGCTGCGTCGTTCAGATCCAGGAAGCGTCCCTCGGGAGAGAGCAGGGCGACGCCGTCGGGGTTACGCTTAAAGAGCGTACTGAAGTCGTGCTGAAGATCGCGAAGTGACGTAAGGTCGAGCAGGAAGCCGTAGATCAACCGCACGCATCCGCCGCTAAACACCGGAACGAGCCGCTTTTCGACAAATGCTTCGGAGTTGTCCGCCATGATCAAACGCGACTTGTAGTAAACGGTCTCGCCCGCCAGCGCGCGCTCGAACATCGCTTTTTCGAGCTCTTGTTGATCGTCCGCGATGAACTCGCTGCGGTGATGTCCCACGATGGCTTCGCGCGCATCGAACCTGCCGCGCGTCATGCAGGCTTCGTTGATGTCAACGATGCAGCCATCGGGGGCCACCGCGATGACCGGCATTGGGACATTTTGAAACAGCAGATCGAAGTGCTGCTTCAGTTCACCGTCAGCGAGCCAAGTACTCATATAATCCGTGAACGCCACCCTCACGCCCAAAACCGGATTCGCGGAAGCCACCAAACGGTGATGCCGGATCGAAAAGATTGAAAGTGTTACACCACACTACGCCTGCGCGCAAATGCTGCGCGACAAACATGTTTTTGCTTCCCTTATCCGTCCATACGCCGGCAGACAACCCGTAAGGCGTGTTGTTCGCCTTTTCGATAGCTTCGTCCGGCGTACGAAAGGTAAGAATCGACAAAACGGGCCCGAAAATTTCTTCGCGCGCGATGCGGTGCGATTGTTGCACACCCGTGAAGAACGAGGCCGGAAAGTAGAAGCCGCGCTCGGGTAGCTCACACGATTGCTGCACCAGCACGGCGCCTTGCTCGATGCCGCTTTTGACCAGCTCCTGAATTTTGCCGAGCTGCATGCGTGAGTTGATTGCGCCGACGTCCGTATTTTTATCCATCGGATCGCCCAGGCGTAGGGTCTGTAAGCGTTCGGTGAGGCGCACGACGACTTCGTCGTGCACGCGCTCTTCCACGAGCAGACGCGATCCGGCGCAGCACACGTGACCCTGGTTGAAGTAAATGCCGTTGACGATGCCTTCGACCGCTTGATCCAGCGGCGCATCGGCGAAAACAATGTGCGCCGCTTTTCCGCCAAGTTCTAACGTAAGCCGCTTTTTTTTGCCCGCGATGTCGCGCGCGATCGTTTTGCCGACTTCGGTAGAACCCGTGAACGCGATCTTGTCTACGTCGTCGTGCGCCACGAGTGCAGCGCCGGTCGTGCCGTCGCCCGTGACGATATTGACGACGCCGGGCGGCAAGTCGGCTTCTTGAATGATTTCGGCGAGCGCGAGTGCGGTGAGCGGCGTCGTTTCGGCGGGCTTGAGGACAACGGTGTTTCCGCACGCAAGCGCCGGCGCAAGTTTCCACGCCGCCATCAGCAGCGGAAAATTCCACGGCACGATTTGGCCCGCGACACCGATTGGCTGCGGCACTTTGCCGGCGCGCATTGCGTATTCGAGCTTGTCGGCCCAGCCGGCGTAGTAGAAGAAGTGCACGGCGGCGGCCGGGATGTCGAAGTCGCGCGACTCCTTGATCGGCTTGCCTCCGTTGAGCGTTTCGAGAACGGCCAGTTCGCGCGATCGTTCGGTAATGGCGCGTGCGATGCGATAGAGATATTTCGCCCGGCGTGTGCCCGGCATTTTGCGCCAGTAGCGATCGTAGGCGCGCCTTGCGCTGCGAACGGCGGCATCGACGTCTTGCGCGCCGGCCTGCGCAACCGAGGCCAGCGGTTCTTCCGTTGCGGGATTGATGGTTTGGAAGAACGAGTTCTGCTCCGGTTCGATCCATTTACCGCCGATGAACAACCCGTACTCGTCGCGAAGGCGCGGTTTCGTCGTTTCCGGCGCGGGCGCGTATTCGAATATCACAGGTTAATCTTTCGGGAAATAATCCGCGCCGGCGTAGTGACCGGTGAGTTCCTTTTCATACTGCATCAGCAGATCGTCCAGCAGCGAGCTCGCGCCGATGCGAAAGAGCTGTGGACGCAACCATGTATCGCCCAGCGTCTCTTTGATGATGACCAGATACGTGAGCGCCTGTTTCGTGGTCCGGCAGCCGCCCGCAATTTTCAGTCCCGCGCGCCGCCCGGTGCGCCTTGCATGTTCGCGGATTGCCTCGCACATCGCAACGGCCACTGGAAATGTTGCATTCGTACCGGCTTTACCCGTGGATGTTTTGATAAAATCAGCGCCTGCATCCAGCGCGAGATCGCTTGCTAACCGCACGTTTTCGTACGTGACGAGTTCGCCGGTTTCGAGAATCACTTTCAAATGCACATCGCGGCATAGGGCTTTGACGGCCACGATTTCGGCAGCTACCTCGTCGTAACGCCCGGCGAGAAAGGCACCGCGATCGATCACCATATCGATTTCATCGGCGCCGGCGTCGAGCGCAGATTGCGTGTCGGCAAGCTTAACATCAAGCGGACTCAGCCCGCTGGGAAACGCGGTCGCGACGGAAGCAACGGCTACGGGCGAACCCGCGAGCGCCGCTTTGGCGACGTTCACTAAATTCGGGTACACGCACACCGCCGCAACGTGCGGCAGGCCGGGCAGATGCGGCGCGGGATTTCGCGCCTTCGCGCACAGCGAGCGCACACGGCCCGGTGAGTCTTTGCCCTCGAGTGTGGTGAGGTCCATACACTCGATGGCAAGCCGGATGCCTGCAAGTTTAGCGGAGGCCTTGATCGAGCGTTTCGCGAGCGCACCCGCACGCGTCTCGAGCATCACCGCGTCGACCGGTATCATGCAGCGTACCTTTGCTGAAAGACCGCGAGTTCCGCTAAATTATGGCGAACTCCACGTCGAGTTGCCCGACGCGTTGTAAGCCGTGAAGCCCGAACTGCCGTCGGTGTATACGCCTGCAAAGAGTCTTTCGGTGTGTGAGGCGTCCCACATCTTGAGCATGGGCTTGTTTTCTGTTGAAACACCGAGATAGAGCTGCTCGACGCCTGAGGAATCACGGATGCGCAAAAAATCATCTTCGAGCGAGGTTTGAATCCCGCCGCTCTTTGTAAACGTGCGCACTAAACCGGTCTGTTCGGTCGCCAAACCAACGTATAGACGCTGTTGTCCGGACGTATCGTCAAACTCGACGCGCGGTGTTTCAGCATCAGCGGTTAGGCTGAAATAGCTGCGCGCACGATCCGAAGCATCTTTCAGACGGATTACCGGCTCTTGTTGATTCGAGAGGTAAATCGCAAGGCGCGCGACGCCTTTTTTATCGTAGAAATACAAGCCGTCCGCCGAGAGTTTGACGTGGCCTGTGCCGCCGCGGAAGTCGAGACTGCGCTGCTGCGCCACGGTTGCGGAGACTGCGCCGAGCACGAGCAGAATAACAATGCCGGCGAACAGGAAGACGTTGAGTGCGCGCGTCCGGCGCTCGAGCGATTCGACGCGCGTCATGAGTGATTGCATTTCCGTCATGGTGAACTCCATACTGCCGATCCGGTTGTGCTGTAAGATGCGAAGCCCGAATTGCCGTCGCTGTAAACGCCCGCGTAAAGCCGGTTTGTGCTGGATGTATCGAACATTTTGAGCACGGGCGAATTTGCAGATGAAACGCCGATCACCAGCTGCTCTATACCGCTTGTGTCGCGAATGCGCAAGAACGTGTCCTCAAGCGAGCTCTGAATTTTTTCCGACCGCGTGAACGTGCGCACGAGTCCGGTTTGCTCCGTCGTCAGGCCAACGTAGAGGCGCTCCGTGCCGGATTTATCATTGAACGCGAAGCGTGGATTGCCGCTGGGTTGCAGGCCGTACATGACACGCGGCACCTTTGCGGAGTCGATCATCTGCACGATCGGGCGGCCGGTCTCATCGGTGAAAATCTTCATGCGAAGTGCGGCGCGACGGTCGTAGAAAGAGAGACCGTCGCTTGCGAGCTTGACCGAACCGTACGCGTTTTGAAAATGCAGCGCGTACTGCTGGGCGGAGGCGCCGGCGAAGCCGCTCACGGCCAGCGCAAGGACCGCGCAGGCCGCGAGCGCGACTTTGAGGCGGCGCACACGTCGCTCGAGGACGGCGATTCGCGCGCCTATGACTGCGTAATCAGAGTCCATAGGTAGCCTCCAACGTATCGAAGGCTACCATTCGTTAGGCCGCTTAGAGGGTTCCTCGTTTGGCCTGCTCTTGTTCGATGGAGACGAAGAGCGCCTTGAAGTTTCCCTTGCCGAAACTCAAGCTGCCTTTGCGCTGAATGATCTCGAAAAACACGGTTGGGCGGTCCTGGAGCGGTTTGGTGAAGATCTGGAGCATGTAGCCCAGGTCGTCGCGGTCCACCAGGATGCGCAGGTCGCGCAAGATTTGCGTGGCTTCATCGATACGCCCCACGCGTTCTTCCAGATGATCGTAATACGAATCGGGCGTGTCGAGAAATTCGACGCCGTTCGCTTTCAGTGCCCGGATCGTCTGAATGATATCGTCCGTGCGGATTGCGATGTGCTGCACGCCGGCGCCGCCGTAAAAATCCAGATATTCCTCGATTTGCGATTTCTTGAGTCCTTCGGCGGGCTCGTTGATCGGAAACTTCACCTGGTGTTGCGCGTCGGTCATCACCTTGGACTTGAGCGCCGTGTATTCGGTCGAGATGTCTTTATCGTCGAACGAGATCAGCTGCGAGAAGCCGAAGACTTTGGCGTAAAAATCGCCCCAACTGTCCATCTCGCCCCAGCCGACGTTGCCCACGCAGTGATCGATAAACTGAAGCTGCGGCTTTTGCGTGAACGCGTACGTACGCACCGCCGGCACGAATCCGGGCATGAATGCGCCGCGGTAATCGTCGCGCTGCACGAAGGTGTGCACGGTGTCGCCGTAGGTTGCGATCGTGGCTTTGACGATGCGGCCGTGTTCGTCGCGCAGCTCTTCCGGTGCATGGATACTGCGCGCGCCGCCGGCGATGGCGCGCTCGTAGGCGGCTTTGCAATCCGAAACGGTGATGGCGACATCGCGCACGCCGTCACCGTGCGCTGCAACGTGTCGCGTGATCTCGCTGTCGGGATACAGCGCGGACGTCACCACGAAGCGCATCTTGTTTTGAACGAGCACGTATGACGCGCGATCTTTGATACCGGTTTCGGGGCCGGCGTATGCAACTTGATCGAAGCCGAGCGCCGTACAGTAATAGTACGCGGCTTGTTTGGCATTGCCGACGTAAAGCTCGATGTAGTCCCAGTCGATCTTCGCAAGGGGGTTGGTTTGCGCGGTCATCGTTTCCATAGCAGGGGGCTTTGCGGAGCGACCGAAGCCGCCCTGTCATGACTGCTTCCGCAACGCCGCTTCCGATTGTTCGCGCGACGCTGGCGGCGCTGATCGACTACGCCGGCCTGTTTCCGCCTGCCCAGCTCGACGTGAACGCGGCTGCCGCCGAGTATGCCGGTGCGCGCCGCGGCGAGCATGCATGGATGCTTGGACGGTTCATCGTGCGCATCTCGCAGATCGACGCGCTGCCGGCGGCGATTCCACCCGGCGAACACTCCGCGCTGAGCGTGATTTTAGACACGGGCAGCGCGGGAATCGAACGAGCGCACGTGCTGCGCTGCAACGCGACGAATGTCTGCGTGGAAGCATTGGAAGTTGCGCTTTCGGCCGAACAAGTCGATGCGTTTGCGCGCGAACTGCGTTCCCGATCTTCATTAAAAGATCTGCCGGTCTATGCTGAGGTTCCGGTCGATGCCGTGCCGGCGGCAGCGCAGGTTGGATTCGGCGCGAAGATCCGCTGCGGCGGTGCAAACGCAAGCGCATACCCGAGCGTTGCGCACGTCGCGCAGTTTATACGAACCTGCGCCAATCTGCGGATACCGTTTAAAGCGACGGCGGGGTTGCACCATCCGGTACGGCACTTCAACGCGGCAGCCGGCGTAACGATGCATGGATTTCTAAATCTTTTGGGCGGTGCGGCGTACGCGCGCAGCGGCGCGTCGAGCGACGAAATCGAAAATATCGTCGCCTGCGAAGATCCCGCGGCGTTCCGGTTTGAAGCCGGCGCAGTCCGGTTCGGCGAACGTTCCTTTACCGCCGAGCAAATGCGCGAGGCGCGCAGCTTGTTCGTTGCTTACGGCAGCTGTAGTTTTAGCGAACCGGTCGACGATCTGCGCTCGATGGGTGTGCTGTAATGGCGACTGCAGAAGGATCGTGGATCGAGATTCCCGCGAATAGCGGGTTTTCTTTAGACAACCTTCCGTACGGCATCTTCGAACGGCACGGCGCTCGACACATCGGTGTTGCCGTCGGCGAGCATATCTTCGATGTGCACGACGGCGCCGAAGCTGGATTGTTTGACGACATCGTTGCGCGCAGCGTTCTCCAAGCGAGCTCGCTCAATGCGCTTGCGGGTGCGGGCCGCGCCGTGTGGAGCGATCTGCGCGCACGCCTTCAGGCGGTTCTTGCAAGCAATACGCGCCTGCTCGACACGATCGATCGCGAGAAGCTCATCGTTCCAATGCGCGATGCAAAAATGCACGTGCCGGTGCACGTCGGCAATTATGTGGATTTTTATTCTTCGCTGGAACACGCGACCAATTTAGGGAAGCTGTTCAGGCCGAATGCTGAGCCACTGCTGCCGAACTGGCGCTGGCTTCCGATTGGCTATCACGGACGCAGCAGCACCATCGTTGTAGATGGTACGCCGATTCGCCGCCCCGCCGGTCAGCGTAAGGCCGCCGATGCGAACGAGCCGGTATTTGGCCCTTCGCAATCGCTCGACATTGAATTGGAAGTGGGTTTCATTACCGGACCCGGTAACGCGATGGGCACGCGCATACCCGCGTCGCGCGCACGCGAGCATATTTTTGGAGTGCTTCTGGTAAACGATTGGAGCGCGCGTGACATACAAGCGTGGGAGTATCAGCCGCTCGGGCCGTTTCTTGGTAAGTCGTTCGCGACATCCGTCTCGCCTTGGATCGTCACGCTTGACGCGCTGGAGCCCTATCGCGTAGCCGGTCCGCAGCAAGATCCAAGGCCGCTGGAGTACCTTCGCGTGCACGATGCGTGGAATTACGACATCGACCTGGTGGTCGAATTGAAAACCGGAGCTTCCGCGGAAGCGCACGCGATCTCGCGTTCCAATTACAAATACATGTACTGGAACATGGCGCAGCAGCTGGCGCACGTTACGGTCAACGGCACAATGGTGCAGCCGGGTGATCTTTACGCCTCGGGCACGATCTCGGGCCCGACGCCGCAGAGCTTCGGCAGCTTGATCGAATTATCGTGGCGCGGTACGCGGCCTATCGAGTTACCGGACGGCCAGTCGCGCTCTTTTTTACTGGACGGCGATACCGTGACGCTGCGCGGCGAATGTCACGCAGAAGGAAAACCGCGAATTAGCTTCGGTCAAGTGACGGGTACAATTCTACCGTGCGACTGAGCGTGCTCGGCATTATTTTCCTTCTCATACTGACCCTCGGGAACGCACTGCTGCTCCATGCGAACTCGACGTTTGCAAACGCGCATGATTTTGCGATTTTCCAGCTCACGCAGCGGCGCCAAACGCATTACGAATGGGACGCTTTCTTAGTGCGCGAGATCATTGCGGTCATCGTGACTGCCGTCCTGTTTGGCGGGATCGCAACACTGGTATCCAAACGCCGCCTGCGACGCGAGGTTGTACGGCCCCCGTTTAGCGATCAAATCGCCAATCGCCGCTAGAAGAGAGCGGCACGAATTTACCCGCGCGCTGCGGGGTCGTCCGAGGCGTCTTCGATCGTGACGATCCGATCCGCGCCGTGAAGCACTTCCGAGATGCGCTCGCCATCTTCCGGCATTCGTGAAACGATTGCATAGTGGTGGTGCCCATGACCGTGCGCGTCGTCTGCGTGAAGCGTTCCCGCGAGTACGCGTCCGTCGGCCATCGTGAGGCGCACGGGCTTTCCGATGTACGGTTGAACTTCTTGATCGGTCATAGTTTACTCCTGACTCGCGTTACGGCGTCGATGGTTCATTGTACCGGACGCGTTCCCAAAATGCGATGTTCCGATGCATCGCAGCAAGCGGCTGCATCCATGCCTGCTCGCGGTTGACGCGCGCACGATTCTGTGCCCACACTTACCATAACCGGAGGTACACGATGAACCGCACTTCGCTCGGGCGCATTTTCACCGTCCAGCGCGCCGGCGATCGCGCATGCTACGATCACGGCTGGCTCAAAACGTGCCATTCATTCAGTTTTGCCGACTATCACGATCCGGCGAATACGAACTGGGGCGCGCTGCGCGTGCTCAACGACGACGTCGTCGCGCCGGGTGAAGGTTTCCCGACGCATCCGCATCGCGACATGGAGATCGTTACGTACGTTTTGGATGGGCACTTGGAGCATCGTGACTCTGCGGGGCATCACGGCATTGTCGGGCCGGGAGGCGCGCAGTTCATGAGCGCGGGCACGGGTGTACGGCATTCCGAGTTCAACAATTCGAAAGAACAGCCGCTGCATTTTTTGCAAATGTGGGTGTTGCCCGGAGAGGTGGGATCGGATCCCGATTACGGTCAAGTGGAGTTTACGAGAGCAGACCGTTTGGATCGCTGGCTAGCGATCGCGAGCGGACACCGCACGCTCGAAGCTGCCGTGAAGCTCACCGCGGATGCGGCGTTTCTGGTTACGGAGCTTGAAGGCGGCGCGCAAGTGCGCCACACGTTTGAACCGGAACGTTTGGGATTTTTGTTTGTCGCGCAAGGCGAGGCGCGCGTTGATGCGTTGGATGAAGGCGATGCGGTGATCGCAACGGACGCGCTTCGCGCCGGCGATGCGATTCGCATGGCAAACTTGGATCGCGTGCAGGTGAAAGGAGACGCGGTGGTCGTGCTTTGGGACGTCCCGCCGCTTCGCTGAGGCGCGCTACGCGGTTCACGATGACGCGGCCGGAGCGTCAATCCAAGATTTGAAGTAGTTCTCGTCTTCGGCGCGGGATGCGGCGCGGGCGATTTTTAGTGGTTTGAATGTGTCGACCATGACGGCGATTTCATCGGTTGAAGTTTTGCCCAGGCTCGCCTCGACGGCGCCGGGTTGCGGGCCGTGTGGTGCGCCGGCGGCATGCAGCGTTACAGAGCCTTCTTCGACGCCGCGGCGGCTCATAAAGTTGCCGCTCACGTAGTACAGCACCTCGTCGCAGTCTACGCTGCTGTGGTTGTACGGGACGGGAATAGCCAGCGGATGATAATCGAAAAGCCGCGGCACGAATGCGCAAAACGCAGCGCCCGGCGCCTCGAACGTTGCGTGCGATGGCGGCGGCTGGTGAAGCTTGCCCGTGATCGGTGCGAACTCGTCCAGGTTGAATGCATACGGATAACAGTAGCCGTCCCAACCCACGACATCGCACGGGTGATTTTGCACGACGTACACGGCGTTGCGGCCGTTGTTGGTGACGCGGATGCGGTACTCACCCTGCTCGTCTTTCGGCGCACGTAGCACCGGTGCGCGGAAATCACGCTCGTAATACGGCGCGGCTTCGTCGAGCTGGCCGAAGTCGTTGCGGTATTTTTTCGGAATCTTGATCATGCCGGTCGATTCGTGCACGAGCATTCGCGTCGGTGACGATGGAACCACGCGGTACGTCGTGCCCGTCGGCATTACCAGGTAATCACGTGCGCGGTAATCGAGATCGCCGAACGGCGTTTCGATCGTTCCCTCGCCGTAATGCACGAACAGTAATTCGTCGCCGCCGACGTTGCGGTAGAACGTTTCCATCGGTTCGCTGGCATCGGCGATGGAAATCAGAAGATCGCTGTTGCCAAGCAGCGGCGTGCGCCCGTCAATGAAATCGCCCGACATGCGAATTTGCGCGGTTTTAAAATGACGGTTACGAAGCGGTTCGTTCGGCTCGAGATCGACTGCGTGACGGTTCCACGGGCGCACGTCGAGCGTCGCGGTCGGCGGACGATAGTGATAGAGCAGCGAGTAAATGCTTTCGAACCCGCGCGTTGAGAAGAGCTCTTCGGCGTACAAGCCGCCGTCGGGACGCCGGAATTGAATGTGACGCTTGTGCGGCAGCTCGCCTGCGTGCATGTAGCTCGGCATTACTCTGCGTCCCCGGTCGTCGCGTTTTCGTCTGCGATGCGCACCGCACGTTCGGCTGCTTGGAATCCGGTGCGGGAGTGCGTGCCGTCGCAAAACGGCTTCGTCGTCGAGCCGCCGCAGCGGCACAGCGCGATGTTTCCTTTTTCGTTCGCTGTTTCGTATTCGTTGCCGTCGGCGTCGACCAAGGTCACCAGCCCCGTCACTACGTACGGCCCGTTTTCTCGAACCTTTATGCGAACTTCACTCATGGGCGTGCGGTTTTTTCTCGAAACAAACGTAGCCTGCCGGAAAACACACTAGCGGGCGGACCTGCGTTCCTGGTATTATGCTCGGGCCATGACGGGGGTTGGGCTGCTCGCGGCGTGACCTCGTGAACCCCGCCAGGTCCGGAAGGAAGCAACGGTAAGCGAGCACTCACGGGCGCCGGGCACCACCTGGCCCTCGCCGTGGTTCTTCATATATGCAATACGACTTCATTTATGCGGCCGCAGCGCTTGCTGTAGCCCTTATCGCGCTCGTTTCTTACCACGTGCGGGTTGTTAAACCGGCGCTGGCACGCGCATCGGCGCTGACTGCCGCGCACGACGAACTGCTCGGCGGCGGTGCGGCTCTGACGGGCTCCGCGCGACTGGCGGCGCTCGAAGCTGAATGCGCGGATCTGCGCGGAAAAGTTCAGAGGGCGCAGACCGCTTTACGCGAACTTGACGCCCACTCGCGGACGGACCTCTCCCGCACCGGATTCGTGCGGTACGACGCGTTCGACGAGGTGGGTTCCAAATTATCGTATGCGCTGGCGCTACTCAACCGTGAGGGCGACGGCGTTGTGCTGTCGAGCATCTATTCGCGCGAGGACGTGCGCACTTTCGGCAAGGCGGTCAATGCATGGAAACCGGCGGCGAACGCTTCATCCGAAGAACTTGCAGCAATCGAGAAAGCACGGAACGGTTCAGTTGAAGCGTGATTAAAGACCGGTACTTCGTGAAAATCGTCCCGCAAAGCGGCGACGCGGTGCATCGTTTTGTGCTCACGCGCAAGCGCATCGTCATGGCGCTCGGCGTGCTCGCGATCGTTGTTGCAGGTTCCCTTGCCTTCGGGGTTGCTCAGATGTGGCGCGCGCATGCTCAGGTCGCGGCGCTCCAGCAACTAACCGAGCAGCAGCGCGCGCAGCTGCAATCGTACGATAAGAAGACGGCAACGATTCAATCGCAGTTGCAGAAAGTGCAGCGCGAGAACGTGCAGATCCAGCAGCTCATCGGCGTGAAGCCGCCGATTAGAAAGATGGGCGCAGAGCGGCACAATCTCGATGCGCTCGCGACGGATGCACAGCAAACGCTCGCGCAATCCAATATGCTGCGACGGCTTACGATGCACGTTCTGAACGTGCGCCATTTGCGCGAACTTGCGCGCGCGCAAGCGCTAGCGGCAATTCCCTCGATCGACCCGGTCGACGGCGCACCGGTAGTGGGATGTTTCTGTTACCGCACCTCGCCCGATGTGGGATTTCACCCGGGCGTCGATTTAGGCGCTGATTATGGGCAGGCGGTGCATGCTGCTGCTGCCGGAACAGTTGCGTCGGCCGACTGGGACGGCGGATACGGTGAGAAGATCGACATCGACCACGGCAACGGGTATCACACGTGGTACGCGCATCTCTCGAAGATGGAAGTTACGCCTGGTCAGTACGTGCACAAGGGGCAAGAAATCGGTCTTGTCGGCTCGACCGGGTACTCAACCGGGCCGCATCTGCACTACCAGGTCATGCAGAATGGCGCGGCAATCGATCCCGAGCCGTTCCTGAACGGCGTGCCGGCAAAAGTATTGGCCGCACTTCCATAGAAAGCAGCGCCTCGCTGCCATGTGCCAAGTTTATCAATCGCTCCACTACATACTGTATCTCTACGGCCTCGTGCTGTTCGTGTACGCCGTGTTGTCATGGGTGCCCGACCTGCGTGGTGGATGGGCCCGCTATTTGGATATGATCGTTGAGCCGGTGCTTGCGCCGGTGCGCCGGATCATTCCGCCGGCCGGTGGCATCGATTGGTCGTTCTTGGTTGTGATTGTTATTTTGTACGTGCTTAACTCTCTGATTGCGCGCGCGGCGATCAACGCGTGCTATACGTTCTAGCCTTGTGACTACCAAAAGCGAATCTCCGCACCGTATCGAGATTGCGGACAATGTCCGCAATTTTTGTATTATCGCGCACATCGACCACGGCAAGACGACGCTCTCCGACCGCCTGCTGGAACTCACGCGCACGGTGGAACTTCGCGATCTCGAAGAGCAGGCGCTGGATGCGATGGACCTGGAGCGCGAGCGCGGCATTACGATCCGCATGCATCCCGTCACGCTGAACTACCGGGCAAAAAACGGCGAGCTCTTCCAGCTGAATCTCATCGACACGCCCGGACATGTCGACTTCTCGTACGAGGTCTCACGATCGCTTGCGGCATGCGAGGGTGCGCTGCTGATCATCGATGCCGCGCAAGGCATCGAAGCGCAGACGCTGGCGAACTATCATTTAGCGCTCGAGCACGATCTGACGATCATTCCGGTCATCAACAAAATCGATCTGCCGGCGGCGGATCCCGAGCGCGTGATGGGCGAGGTCGAGGAATTGCTCATCATCGAGAAGAGTGACTGCATTTTGGCCAGTGCGAAAAACGGCATCGGCATCGAAGACATCTTGGAAGCGATCGTGCATCGAATTCCGCCGCCGAAGGGCCATCGCGATCATTTGCGCGCGCTGGTCTTTAACGCGCAATTCGATCCGTACCGCGGCGTGGTCAGCTACGTGCGCGTCGTTGACGGCGAGCTGCGACAAGGTTCGAAATTCATGTCGATGGCGCATCAGCGTGTGTTCGAGTGCACCGAAGTCGGCGTGTTCTCTCCGCACATGCGTCCGGTCGAACGGCTGGGTATCGGGAACGTCGGCTACGTCATCGCAAACATCAAGTCGCTGGGCGATATCGATGTCGGCGATACGATTACGCAGGCGAACCGGCCCGCGCACGTGCCGCTTCCCGGCTACCGTAAGGCCGTGCCGATGGTGTACTGCGGCTTGTATCCGAACGAAGGTGCCGAGTATTCTGCCCTGCGCGACGCGCTTGAGAAGCTCAAACTCAACGATGCGGCATTCACTTACGAACCTGAGACCTCGATTGCACTGGGCTTCGGATTCCGCTGCGGATTTTTGGGCTTGCTGCACATGGAGATCGTGCAAGAGCGATTGGAGCGCGACTACGGCCTCGATTTGATCGCGACTTCGCCTTCGGTTGTGTTTCGCGTGACAAAAACCGACGGCGAGACCGAGATGATCGACAATCCGAGCAAGATGCCGCCGATGAATCTGATCAAGACGATGGAAGAACCCTACGTCAAGGCGACGATCATGACCCCGCCGGAGTACGTCGGCGGTATCATGGAGATCACGCAAGCGCGGCGCGGCACACTCGACAACATGGAGTATCTGCACGACGGCCGCGTAATCCTGACGTACGACATGCCGCTGATCGAAGTGATCGTCGATTACTTCGACCAGCTCAAGTCGCGGACGAAAGGTTACGCTTCGCTGGATTATGAGATGGTCGGTTATCGCGAGGGCGACCTGGTCAAACTCGAGATCCTGCTGAACAGCGAAGTGGTCGATGCACTGTCGTTCATCGTTGCGCGCGAGAAAGCGGCAGTTCGCGGACGCGCGCTGGCGGAAAAACTGAAGGAGCTCATTCCGCGGCAGATGTTCGAAGTGCCGATTCAAGCCGCAATCGGCGGAAAGATCGTGGCGCGCGAGACGGTGAGCGCAATGCGAAAGAACGTACTTGCCAAATGCTATGGCGGCGATATCACGCGTAAGCGCAAACTGCTCGAAAAGCAAAAGGCCGGCAAGGAACGCATGAAACGCGTTGGCCGAGTCGATCTGCCGCAAGAAGCGTTCATGGCGGTTTTGCGTCTAGAGGACTAGGCCCTATAGCTCCTTCGGGCTATTCTTAGTCGTCATAAGAAGATAGCATGGCGGTGCAGTGGAAGGGTCCTTTTGTCAAGGGGCGCTGCTGTGCAACAGCTGGAACGCATCGCGCTTACCGGAGATGCCGCATTCTTGTTCAGCGACATCGAAGGCAGCACGGCGCGATGGAGGATGTATCCCGATGTCATGCCGGCGTATCTGCGGCGGCATGACGACTTATTGTGCGCGACGATTGAAGAACACAACGGCCGCGTTTTTAAAACGGTCGGTGATGAAGTCTGCGCAGTGTTCGCGCGCACCCAAGACGCGCTCAACGCGGCCGCTGCCGCGCAGTATGCGCTCGCGACGCACGACTGGAGCGAGGTCGGCGGTCTGCGCGTTCGAATGGCGGTGCACTGCGGACCCGTAACACAGCGCGACGGCGACTATTTCGGCTCAACGGTCAATCACGTTGCGCGTTTGCTCGCCGCCGGACACGGCGGACAAGTCCTCGTGTCGGCGGACGCGGCAAAAACGCTCGATGCGGCCGAAACGTCGCGCTTGCGCGATCTGGGACGGCACCGGCTTAAAGACTTTCCCGAGATGCAAACGATCTTTCAGCTGCTAGCGCTCGCTCTGCCTGACATCTTTCCGCCGCTGCGAACGATTGCCGAGCGGCCAAGCAATCTGCCGCAACATCTCACCGCGCTGCTTGGGCGCGAGCGAGATGTTGAAGAAGTTACGCAGCAGCTTGCGAGCGCGCGATTAGTGACAATTGCAGGCGCGGGCGGCGTCGGTAAAACCTCGCTCGCGTTACAAATTGGCGCAAATACAATCGACGGTTACGAAGATGGCGCGTGGCTCGCGGAGCTCGCGCCGATGGACGCAGGTTCCGTAACAAACGCGCTTGCGGCTGTGTTCGGCGTAACGGGACTTGCCGGCGGTACGGTTCTCGATGCGCTGATCGCGCAACTGAAGAATAAGCAGCTACTGCTAATTTTAGACAATTGCGAGCATGTCGTCACGGCGGCGGCCTCCGCGGCGACCGTGATTTTGCACAACTGTCCGGGCGTAAGGATTCTGGCCACATCGCGCGAGGCGCTTTCCGTCGCGGGTGAGAGCGTTTACCGTCTGCCCGTACTTGCGGTGCCGCCGCCCTCCGCGCTGAGCGCCGAAGACGTGCTGCGTTACGGTGCATGCGAGTTGTTCCAAGAGCGTGCGCGCGCACATTCGCCCGCGTTCAGCGTTACCGATGAGAACGCGCGCACCGTTGGGGCGATGTGCCGCCGCCTTGACGGCATTCCGCTGGCGATAGAGCTTGCCGCGGCGAGACTGCGCGTGCTGAACGTCACGCAGCTCGCGGAGAAATTGAACGAACGGTTCCGCCTGCTCACCGGTGGTAGCAGAACGGCGCTGCCCCATCATCAAACGCTCCGCGCATTGATCCAGTGGAGCTACGAACTGCTCGCCGAAAACGAACGGCTGCTCTTACAACGCAGCGCCGTGTTTTTGGGTGGCTGGACGATCGGCGCCGCCGTTGACGTTTGCACAGACGACGAAGTAGAAGAGTGGGACGTTCTGGATCACCTGGCCGGCCTCGCCGACAAATCCCTTATCGCCACGGATGATTCAGGCGATGAGCCTCGCTACCGCATGCTTGAGTCGACGCGCGAATATGCCCTCGAGCGGCTCGAGGAATCCGGTTTACGTAGCAGCGTCGCGCGCAAACATGCCCAGCATTTCGCTGCCCTCGCAGAGCGCGCGGACGACGCGTGGGCCGCCGCTCCCGCAAAACTGTGGATTGCGCCACTCGAGGTCGAGCTGGATAATCTGCGCGCCGCGCTGACGTGGTGCGTGTCGCAGCACAACGATGTGTCGCTCGGCATGCGGATGTTCGGCGCGCTCGAAGCGTTTTGGTGGGACGCCCAGCCGGTCGAAGGCCGCCGGTGGATCGAAGAGCTGCGGCCGTTTACCGGACAAGACGAATTTTGTGCCCAAGCGCCGCGCTTTTGGCTTGCAACTGCGGGCATTGCACTTTCGACGGCGCAAGAAAAATACGCCGTCGCAGCAGCGGCTAAAGCGCTTGAATTGTACCGCGCAGCGAACGATGAACTGGGCGTTGCGGCCGCAAACCGCGCTCGCGGTGCGGCCCTCATTCGGCTTGGAAAACTCGACGAGGGTGAAGCGGCAACACGCGAAGCGCTCGAGGTTTTGCGCAAAGCCCGTCACGGGCGGCTGACCGCACTTGCGCTGCGCACGCTCGCGACGGCGCCCATCCTTCGTGGCGACCTGGCAACGGCCGGCGAGATCTATCGTGAAGCGTTAGCGCTTTCGCAAGCGCTGGCGGACGAGCGCGGCATTCAGATCATCTCGGGGAATCTTGCCGAGATCGACGCGTGCGCCGGCAACTATGAGTCTGCGATTCAGCACGGCACCGAAGCGCTCAAAATTGCGCGCGAGCGCCGGGATTGGGTAATGGTCTGCACGCTGCTGATAAACGTTACGGCGTATCTGCTAGCAGTCGGCCGTTTATCTGAAGGCCGTTCCTCGGCCCGCGAAGCGTTTACGATTGCGCGCGAAATCGAGAGCGAGATTCATACCGCGGTAGCAATTCAGCATCTTGCGGCGATTGAAGCGCATTGCGGTGACGCCTCGCGCGCCGCAAGGTTGATTGGCTACGTTGATGCGGCGTATGCCCGTTTGGGAAATTCACGAGAGCCGACGGAAGGTGCCGAGTACGAACGCACGATGGCGCAGTTGGGCGACCGGCTCTCTGCGAGCGATCTGCTTGCAAATGTTCGCGCGGGCAGCGGCATGTCGGTCGAACAAGCGCAACATGAAGCCCTCATGACCTGATCGTTACATTCTTTACTTTTGCCGCTTACGATTCGTGGCTAGGGTGTAAAAAGAACGAAGCCGCGTTGCTAACGAGGTGACCATGCATTTCTTTTCCCGAATCGGCGCGCTTGCGCTTGCCTTCTCACTGTTCGCAGCCTGCGCAGGTGGTACAACGCCGCCGGCGTTGCGGGGCCCTACGGCGGTGCAAAGTGCGGTTCAGACAAGCCGCGGAATCGTTTACGGCGTTCATCCAAAATTACGGCGCCTCACCGACCTGCTGCTGCACAATTGCACCGGTGCTGCCGGCAGCGACTGCCTCACGCCCTCTACCGTACGCACGGCATATAATTACTCGTACACTGCAGGTGTCAACGATGGAACCGGACAGACTATCGTGATCGTGGACGCGTACGGAAGTCCGACGATGAAGCCCTCAAGCGATCCGGGATTCGCAAAGTCAGATTTGCATGTGTTCGATCAGATGTTTTCCATTCCTGATCCGCCTTCGTTCAGCATCGTGTACCCGGGCGGCAAGCCGAACGTAAACCTAAGCAGCGCAAAGGAGCTCGGCTGGGCGGAGGAAACGTCGCTTGACGTTGAGTGGGCGCACGCGAGCGCGCCCGGCGCCAACATCGTTCTGATCGTCAGCAACAACGATCAAGGCGATGCCGTGCAATCGGCGCAGCAGTATTCCGTGGCCACCTATCCCGGCAGCATCATGTCGCTAAGCTTCGGATTGCAAGAGTCGTCAATCAATGGTGGCGCCAACAATACGCAGATCTCCGACGCCGTTCAGATCTACCGGCAAGCGGCAGCAGCAGGCATTACCGTGCTCGCTGCGTCGGGTGATCTTGGTGCAACCGGCGGATTCGCGCTGCCCAATCCGCAGTATCCGGCATCGGATCCAAACGTGCTCGCGGTCGGTGGTACGGATCTTACGCTTTTCAACAACGGACGCTACCGTAGTGAAGCCGTATGGCAAGATGCGACCGGCTCATCAGGCGGTGCGCCGAGCTTAATTTTCAATTCCGCTAACGACACGACCACGCCGTACCGCTACAAGGTGCTGTACGGAACTGTTGGCCCGAATCAGTCGCGCGGCGTTTCGGATGTTGCGTACAGCGCGTCACCGCTCAGCGGCGTCGTGGTGTACATAGGCTTTACCGGATCGGGCGTTACTCCGGGTAAGTATGACGTGGGCGGCACGAGTCAAGGTCCCCCGCGATTCGCCGGCATCTTGGCCATCGCGAACGAGCTGCGCAAATCGAATGCAGCGCCGCTCAACGCGCCGCTTGGTTCGGTAGCCAATCTCTTATACTGCTTGTACTACAATGGCGTGCAGACGAGCACAACGCCGCCCTTCCACGATGTTGCCCATGGATCGAATGTGTTTCCGGCCGGCGCGGCCGGCTATTCGGCGGGGACGGGTTACGATTTCCCGACGGGTTTGGGAACGCCGAACATAAACAATCTCTTGAGTCTGCTAAAGACGCCGCCTGCCGCCTGTCAATGAGTTCGGAACATATAACGGCTTTCGCAAATCTTGCGACGGTCGTTATCATCAGCGTGAGCGCAATCATTGCCGTCGTGCACCTTCAGCACGTGCGCGCAAGCAATGAACTAGAGGCGGTGCTCGCCTTGCAGCAAGATTTCAAATCGCCGGAAGTGCAAGCATCGCTGCATTACGTGCAAGAGCAATTGCCGCTGCGCTTACAAGACAAACGCTATCGCGACGAGCTTGCCGCGGTCGGCTTTGTAAACGTCGAGCGGCATCCGGAGCTGGTTGCGTGCAACTGGTTCATGCAGATGGGCACGTTTCTCAAGCACGGGTTGATTACCGAATCGACCATGATGGACTTGTACGCGCGGCTCATTCGCTATTATTGGCGCGCGCTCTCGCCCGTCGTCGCAATAATGCGGCGGAACCGCGGCGCCGGTCAGTATAGCGATTTCGAGTACCTGGCGCTGCGCGCGAATATGTGGCTTGAACGCTACGACCGCGGTGTGATGCCTAAAGCGGCAAGCCGCGGCGAACTTTCAGACCCATGGCGTGATGCCGATGCATCGGAGGACCCCGTCGTGATCGGTTCGGGCAGGTTTTCGCACTAACGGTACTCCATTCTCGTCCCCATGGCGGGTTTGAAAACATACGTAGCCACCAAGAACCTAGGCAAACTTGAAGAGCTGCGCGCGATCTTCGCGCAAAGCGATCTCGATCTGGATACCTATCCGCTTTACGCCGAAGCGCCTGAAGATGAGGACAACTACGCCGGCAATGCACGCTCGAAGGCGGATTCGCTGTTTGCGCAGCTGCGAGAGGCCGGCGTGCGTGGAGCGGTACTCGCCGACGATTCCGGTCTGGAAATAGCGGCGCTCGCCGGGCGTCCCGGCGTCCTTTCCGCGCGCTATGCAGGCAAAGATGCAACGTGGCCGCAGCGACGCGAACGTTTGCTTGAGGAGCTCGCGTCCGTGCCTGCAAATGAACGCAGCGCGAAATTTTGCTGTGCAATGGAACTAATCTTGGAAAACGGCGAGCGCGTGAACGGATACGGTGAAGTCGAGGGCACGATCACTGCCGAGGAGCAAGGACGCTTCGGCTTCGGATACGATCCGGTGTTTTACTACGCGCCCGCCGGCGTAACGTTTGCCCAGATGGCGGAAGAAGAGAAGAACAAGATCAGCCATCGCCGGCGCGCCGCAGACGCGCTGCTTGCAGCATTGCGGACGCGTGTCTAACGCGCTGATCGTTTCGGCCACGGACGACGACGTCGCGCACTTCGCACGGCGCCGCTGGCACGACGAACATAGCCGGCGCTTGTATCTCGATCTCGCGCAAACTGCGCCAAGCGGCGCGTTCGTTGCAAAAGACGGCGGAGCGCCGGTGGGCATTGCAGTGCCGCACGCGCTCGAAGACGAATGGTATCTCTCGGAAATTTATGTCGAGCCTTCGTATCAGAAGGCCGGGATCGGCTGGCAGCTGTTAACCGAAGCGTCGCGCGAAGCCGGCGATGCAACGCGAAGCGGCTTGCTCGAGCCGGATGAACTGGGAGGCATCGCGTTCTTTTTGCGCCGCGGCGTGTCGCTTCAAGTTCCCGTGGTTGAAATTTCAGGCAACATTCCTCACCAGAACGAGCTCGCGCGCATGGCGGCCGGCGAATACCGCTTTGTCACCGAACCGCTCGATCCGGTCGGGCATCGCGCAGCGCTCGCGCAGCTCGATCGTGAGGTTCGCGGGTCAGCGCGGCGACTGGATCATTCGTATTTTTCTGAAAACGGACGCGGTTTTATTTTTGTACGCGGCGACGAAATCGCCGGCTATGCGTATACTTGGGCGAGCGGACGCATCGGCCCACTGGTTTCCGCTTCCCAAACGTACACCGTTCAATTCCTCGGCTTTGCGCTCGCCGCGCTGACGCAAACGTTCGGCGCGAGCTGGTGCACTATGCTCGTCCCAGGTACGAACATTCGCGCAACGCGCGCGGCAATGCGTGCCGGTTTAAACATCGGCGCCGTCCGGCTCTTCGCAAGCGACGGCGGCCTGCACGACCTCTCGCGCTACATCGGCTTCCACCAGCTCTTGTTCTAGCGTGCTAAAATGCAAGCGCAGGAAAACCGGCCGCGAATTTAAATCGTTCAAGGCCGGCTGCGGGGCGTAGCTCAGCTTGGTAGAGCGCTTCGTTTGGGACGAAGAAGTCGCATGTTCGAATCATGTCGCCCCGATATTT
>CAZERJ010000033.1:0-24124 GCA_964514445.1 uncultured bacterium
GTCCCACCTACTTCTGTAGAGTCCCATTTACTTCTGGAGTTCACACTTGCCACTCGCCTCCCGAAAAGCGTATAGTGGTGCAAAGTGGTGTAAAGTGGTGGCTAAGGGAGGCGCAATTTGCACGTGGAGCAACCGCGCTTTACAGGGTCGGTGGAGCATTCCCTTGACGATAAGGGTCGCCTCATCGTGCCCGCGCGTTTCCGCGAGCGCCTCGGAACGGGGTTCATTCTGACGATCGCGCCGCCCGATCCGTGTCTTGCCCTCTATCCCGAAGCCGCTTGGGCCGAATTCTGCTCTCGTCTGGAGAGCGCACCCCGCAAGGATGACCAGTTTCGGCGGTTCGTGCGGCGCGTGTTCTCCCATACAGAGGAAGTGGCGTGCGACTCCCAGGGGCGGCTGCTGCTACCCACAGCCTTGCGCGCCTATGCCGGCATCGAGCGGGACGTTATCTCCATCGGCTCGTTCAAACGCGTCGAAATTTGGGCCAAGGACCGCTACGCAAGCCACGCCGAGCCCGAAGGCGAGGTCGCCGATTTCATGGCCGAGCTTGGACTGTATTAATGAGGGTGCACGCCGGTGAACGAGCATATCCCGGTTCTGATGCCCCAGGCGCTCGAGGTTTTGGCGATCCGGCCGGATGGGATCTACGTCGATGCGACGTTTGGCGCGGGCGGCCACAGCCGTGCGATTTTGGAGCGCCTGCAGTCGGGACGGCTCATTGCATTGGATGCGGATCCGAGCGCATCCGAGCGGGCCGCGCGCATCGCGCGACCCGGCTTCACCTTCGTGCATTCGAACTTCCGCGAAATCTGCGCCGTGCTGGATTCCCTGAAGATCGATCTGGTCGACGGCGTCCTCTACGACTTGGGGGTCTCGTCCATGCAGTTTGACGATGCTTCGCGCGGCTTTTCGTTCCGCGAGCCGGCGCCGCTGGATATGCGCATGAATCCGGATACGGGGCGCAGCGCGTACGACATTCTCATGACTTCCAGTGAAACCGAACTCGCCGATATCTTCTTTCATTACGGACAAGAACGCGCATCACGCAGGATTGCACGTGTCATCGTGCAGCGCCGCACGGCCGGAACGTTGCCGGCGACAACCGCCGAGTTCGGCGCGATGATCAGCGGTTTGCTGCACCGCAAAGGCGAGCGCGAACGCATTCATCCGGCGACGCGGGTCTTTCAGGCGCTGCGCATTGCCGTCAACGACGAACTGGATGCGCTGCGCGAGAGCCTGCACGAAGCTGCCGGTAGATTACGCACTGCCGGCCGCGTTGCCGCCATCAGCTTTCATTCGCTCGAAGATCGCATCGTCAAGCACACGCTGCGCGAGGACGAGCGGCTGGACGTGATCACGCGCAAACCGATTCTCCCCGGCGATGATGAGATCGCTGCGAACCCACGCGCGCGCAGCGCAAAACTGCGCGCCGCCCAACGGAAGGCCAGTTAACGAGCATGCACGCGTCCCTTCGGCAAACTCAAAGTGCTACGGCACCTCGTCAAGACGGCAGGCCTCGCGTTCGCACGGCGCGGCACGCAACGCAGCGGCGTATTTCGCGTAAGGAACGCGCCAAATACCGCACGCTCGTGCAATTCGTCGCCGCGCTCACGCTGATTTTGGGCGGCTTCATGCTGTATCTCGAACTGAATGCAAGGCTGACAAGTTTGAATTATGCGTACGTGAAAGCGCAGCGCGAGCGCGCGATATTGCAAGCACAAACCGCACGGCTCGATGAGCAGCTCGCGCAGCTGCGCTCCGATGAACGGCTGAGCGCTCTCGCCGCGCGCCTGCACATGCAAGATCCGCAGTCGTTCGCGATGGTGACGCTGCCCGCTGCGCCGCGCGAGCCGCAGCACACGCATCTGGCCTTCCTTTCCGGCCTAGCGACGCTCTTCGGCGCGAAGTAGTCTTGCACAAGCGGACGTTCGCGCGCGTCGGCCCCCGGCGGGCGAAAGCGTTATTTTACGCCTTTTTACTGATGAGCGCGTTCTTGTGTTACCGTCTGGTCAACGTCCAAGTCATCAACGGCCCCGTTTATGCTAAACAGGCGTTGGATCAGCGCAGCGACACCGTTGAAGTGTACGCGCGGCGTGGGAGTATTTTCGATCGCGACGGCAACGTGCTCGTGCATTCGCTGCCTTCGCAAAGCGTCTACGCCGTACCTCACGATCTGGGCGATGCGGATCAAACGATTGCGCAGCTGACCAAAGTGATCGGGCCGATCAGCCCCGCCGCCCGCAAACTCATGTCAGATCGAAATATGCGTTTTGTGTGGGTTGCGCGCAAGATCACGCACGACGTGGCAGACCGCGTGCAGGCGTTGAACTTATCCGGCGTGAGCGTCATCGAAGAAGATACGGGACGGCGTATCGATGTCGCGGGGCAGAGCGCCTCGACGGTTCTGGGGTTTGTCGGCATCGACGAAAACGGCTTGAGCGGACTCGAATACAGCTACGACGATTTGCTCAAAGGCACGTCGGGTCGCATGACGATGGAGATGGACGAATTCGGCCGGCCGCTCCCGTTCAGCCGCACGCGTATGCTCAAGCCCGCAAAACCGGGCCTCTCAATGCAGCTCACGCTGGATTCCTATCTTCAGTATGTTGCCGAGGCCGCGATTCGCAAACAAGTCACCTCGTTTCACGCGAAAAACGGAACGGCGATCGTCATGGATCCGCAAACCGGCGAAGTGCTCGCGATGGCGAACTATCCGCACTTCGATCCCAACCGGTATTGGAAGTTCAGCACCGACAGTTACCGCGACCGTGCGGTTTCCGATCTGTACGAGCCGGGCTCAACGTACAAGCTCGTGACGGCAGCAGCGGCGCTGGAGAGCGGCCGTGTCGACGACGGTACGCGGTTTAATGCGAACGGGCCGCTGCAAGTGGGCGGGCGCAACATCTATAATGCACTCGACGGACTCGTGCCATCGCCCAGCGGCGATACGCTGGAAACGATCATTGCTGATTCGCTTAACGTCGGCATTGCGCGCGTCGCGATGACCATCGGCTCGCGTTCGTTCTACGACATGGAGCAGCGGCTCGGCTTTGCGCAGCCCACGCGCATCGGCATCAACAGCGAAGCGCCGGGATTGGTGCCGGCGCCGGCATCGTGGAGCGGCAGTTCGCTGGCGACGATGTCGTTCGGACAGGGCGTCTCCGTGACGCCGATCGCAATGGCTCGTTTCTACTGCGCGATCGCAAACGGCGGCATGCTGCTGCGTCCGCGCATCCTCAGAGCGATCGACGATCCGCAGGGGAAAGCGATTTACGCGTATCCGCCGGAGATCGAAGGACGCGCTTTTAGTGAACGTACGGCCGCGAAGCTGCGTGGTTATCTGCGCGCCGTCGTGGTGCGCGGCACGGGCAACCCCGCCGCGAAGATTGCGGGATATACAACGGCAGGCAAAACCGGTACGGCGCAGGCCGTCATCGATGGGCATTACAGCGGATATGTTGCCTCGTTCATCGGGATGATTCCGTACGAGCATCCGCGCTACGTTATCTACGTCAAAGTCGAGCAGCCGCAAGATGCGATTTATGGTTCGGTCGTCGCCGCGCCGGCCTTTGATGAGATCGCAAAAGCTGCGATGCTGCATGCCGGCGTACTTCCGAACATCGTGCAAACGCCCGCGCCCCGCTTGGTCCCCCGCGCACCGGTGGCGAAAGTTCGCTGACGACATGGAGCAACGGCCGTCCGTTTCACTCGAGACGCTTTTACAACATCTTGCGCAGAGCACGCGCGTCATTGGTGCACGCGACCGTGCCATCGCGGGCATTGCGCTCGATTCACGCGCCGTTGCAGCGGGTTCGATGTTTATCGCATTGCGCGGCGAGCATACGGATGGACATCGCTTCGTCGCACAGGCCGCGCAGCGCGGAGCCGCCGCCGTCGTCGTGGAAGAGGCCGTCTCGCTTGACGGTGGTGCAACGCAAGTAATCGTTCCGGATACGGCGCGGGCCGCATCACAAATTGCAGACGCATTTTATGCGCGTCCATCGCAAACGTTGCGCATTGCGGGCGTGACCGGAACGAACGGCAAGACGACGACCACGCACATGATCGCATCGATGCTGCGCGCCGGCGGCGTGCCGTGCGGCCGGATCGGAACGGTCGGTGCCGCGTTTGGCGATCGCACCTGGGCGCTCGAGCACACGACGCCGATGGCACCGCAGCTGCACGAAATGCTTGCCGCCATGCGCGATGCCGGTGCGCAGGCTGTCGCGATGGAGGTGAGCTCGCACGCGCTCGCGCTGCAACGCGTCGCCGACGTGCGGTTCTTTGTTGCAGCGCTGACGAATGTCACGCGCGATCATCTGGACTTTCACGGGACGTTTGAAGCGTACATCGCCGCCAAACGCAAGCTGTTCGAAATGGCACCGCGCGCGGTGCTCAACGCGGGCGATCCGATCGGCGAGCGATGGACCGGCGAGCTGCGATCGCGCGAGCACGTGACGACGTATGCCATCGACGCGCAGGCCGACGTGCGCCCGGGCAACGTGCGCATGCACGCGGGCGGAAGTGAATTCGAAGTTGACGGCACGCACTTCGAAGTGCGTCTGCCGGGCCGGTTCAATATCGAAAATGCGCTCTGCGCGCTTGCCGTTGTCCGTGAATACGGCATCGACGATAGCGATGCGGCAAAAGGCTTGCAAGAGCTCTGCCTCGTTCCGGGGCGCATGCAGCACGTGCGCGGGGGCGGCGTCGATGCGGTGATCGACTACGCGCATACGCCTGATGCGCTTGAAAATGTTTTGCGGGCGGCCCGCGATGGAACGTCCGGCCGCGTTCTCCTTGTGTTCGGCTGCGGCGGCGATCGCGATCGCGGCAAACGGCCGCAAATGGGAGCCATCGCTGCGCGCCTGGCAGATTACTCGTTCGTTACTTCGGACAATCCACGCACGGAAGATCCGCAGAGCATCGCCGATGAGATCGTCGCCGGTATGCACGGCGCGCCGCACACGGTCGACCTCGATCGCCGCAGCGCAATCGAAGCGGCGGTAGCGCAGACAGCACCCGGCGATGTGCTCATCGTAGCAGGCAAAGGGCACGAACAGTATCAGATCATCGGCGGCGACGTGCTGCCGTTCGACGACGTCGAAGTTGTCCGTGCCGCAATGGCTGCGCGCGAAGGTGCGCACCCGTGAGTATTTCCGCAAAGACGGCCGTTGAAGCGACGAATGCAAAGGTGCGGCTCGAGCGCGGATTGCCGTTGGAGTTTCGCGTGGTCACCGACACGCGGGCGATCAAGCCCGGCGAAGTCTTTTTAGCGCTGCGCGGCGAGCGGTTCGACGGACACGCGTTTATCGCGCAGGCGCTTGCGGCCGGCGCTGCGGCCATCATCGCGCAGGATGAACATGCCGTGCCGCCCGGCGTGCCGGCGCTGATCGTACCGGATACCAAACGCGCGTACATGCAGCTCGCGCTTGCTGCGCGCGAGCAGTTCGATGGCCGCGTCGTCGCGATAACGGGCAGTTCCGGGAAAACCACAACCAAACATCTGCTTGCGCAGATTTTGTCCGCGCAGTATGGATCGCATGCCGTGCTCAGCACACCGGCCAATGAGAATAACGAAATCGGCGTGAGCAAGCTGCTGCTCTCGATTCATTCCTTCGACCGGTTCATCGTTGCCGAGCTCGGTGCGCGCCATTTTGGTGAGATCGCCGAGCTGGCCGCGATCGTTCGCCCGCACATTGGCGTGCTCACGAATATCGGCGAAGCGCATTTGGAAATTTTCGGATCCCGCGAACAGCTCGCCGAAACGAAGTGGGGATTGTTCTCAACGGGCGCGCAGGCGGTGCTCGGCGGTTCGGATGCGGAATCGATCAGCCGCGCGCCCACGCTCGATTCGCCGCCGCTTTGGTTCGGCACGCAGGCGTCTGCGGCGCCGGGCGTTTGGATTCCCGATCGCAATAAGCTGGTCATCACGGTGGACGCTGAACCGCAAAGCTACGCGGTCGACATCCGCTTACCCGGCGAACACAATCGCGCAAATCTGGCCGCTGCTATTGCGGCCGCGTTGCTGCTCGGCGCCGATCCGCAAACGATCGTGCGCTGCATTCCATCGCTGACGCTGCCTGCCGGCCGTTTTGAAAGCATCGTCATCGAAGACGGCCCACGCATCATCTACGATGCGTACAATGCAAATCTCAGCGGCATGCTCGCGGCACTCGATGCGTTCGCGGCTGAACCCGCGCACCGGCACATCGCCGTGCTCTCCAGTATGGCCGAGCTCGGCACGCGCGCGCCAGAGATGCACGAACGCGTCGGCGCCAAAGCTGCCGCGCTTCGCATCGACACGCTGCTGGTCAGCGGCGACTTCGCCGAGTCGCTTGCGCAAGGTGCGCTCACTGCGGGTTTCCCGCGCGAGCGCGTGTTGCGTTTCAGCACCAATGAAGAAGCCGCGCAGTGGCTGCGCATCAACACAGGTCCACGCGATATGGTGCTGCTCAAAGGTTCGCGTAAGTATGCCATGGAGCAAATCGTCGAGCAGCTGCGTGGAGCGCGCGCGTGAAACCGTTAGCGGTACGCCGCAGCGAACTGCCCGCCGGATTGGTGGCGATTCCCGTTCGCACGCCGCTCGTGTCACCGGGCGAAGATCTCGGCGCGCTCGTCGAGCGCTGCGTGCGCGGCATTGCCGTACCCGGCGACGTCCTCGCCATCTCCGAAACGGCGGTGGCCATTGCGCAAGGCCAAGCGGTGCCGGCGGAATTCGTGCGGCCAAGCAAACTCGCGTATTTTCTCGCGCCGCGCGCCGGAGCGATGGCGACGGTCAGTCAGCCCGAGTCGCTGCAACTCGTCATCGATCAAGCCGGCCCGGCCAAAGTCGCGTTCGCCGCGATTATGAACGTGCTCGGCCGGTTCGTGGGCGTGCGAGGCATGTTTTACCGGATTTTGGGCGAGGCGATTACGGCAATCGACGGCTACACCGGAACGATGCCTCCATACGAAAATGCGATCGTGTTCGCGCCGCAGCAGCCCGATGCTGTAAGCCAGGCGATCTTCGAGCGCACCGGGATTGCGTGCGCGATCGTGGATGCGAACGATTTGGAAAAAGCCAAAGTGCTAGGCGCGTCCAGTGCGGTGAACCGCCGCAACGTCGAGCTCGCGCTGCTCGCCAATCCGCACGGAAACGGCGACGAGCAGACGCCGATCGTTGTGCTGAAGTGGCGCGGTTCAGGTAATAATCCGTTGTTCGAGGTGGCGGCATGACGCCGGCGTCATCCGTGTACTCGTCATCGGCGGCACATGCGGTCGTGTGGCCGGTGTGGCTTGGAGGCGGTTTTGTTTTATGCGCGGGAGCAGTGACGTTGTTGCTGCCCGTGCTGCGCCGCATGCAATTCCGGCAGCACGCGTACGAAGATGCGCCGCAATCGCATCAAACGAAAACCGGCACGCCGACGATGGGCGGCATTGCCTTCGTCATTGCCATGCTCCCACTCGTCCTCTGGGATGTGAGCGGGCCCAGCGTCGCGATCTTTTTGCTGGTCTTGTTGTGCGCGATCGTCGGCTTTATCGACGATTACTCGGCGATACGGCGGGGAAAAAACCGTGGGCTCAGTGCTCGCACGAAGTATTTGCTTACCGCCCTCGCGGCGATCATCTTTTTGCGGCTGGCCTCGACCTCGTCCGATAGCGTGGATGTCATCTTCCGCTCGTGGAATTATGCGCTTACCGTTCCGCATTGGTTTTGGTTGCTGCTCGGGATTTTGGCCGTAAGCGGAACGATTCACGCCGTCAACTTGACGGACGGACTGGACGGATTAGCATCCGGAACGATGATTCCACCGCTGCTCGGGTTGCTTGCACTTTCATACATGGGTTACACGGTTGCGAGCCTCTCGCAACATTCGCTCTCCGCGATCTTTTGGACGCCGGCCGCGGTGCGCGAAGCGGCGCTGCTCGGCGCCGGCGCGTGCGCCGGTTTCTTAGTATTTAACCGTCATCCGGCAAAAGTGTTCATGGGTGATACCGGATCGCTCGCACTGGGTGCGCTACTCTCCGGCATCGCGATCCTGGAAGGTCAGATGTTGCTGCTCATTTTGATCGGCGGAGTATTCGTTGCAGAAGCGCTATCGGTTATCATACAAGTAACGTACTTCAAACGAACCGGTGGCAAACGAATCTTCAAGATGAGCCCGCTGCATCATCATTTCGAACTCTCCGGCTGGCCGGAAACAAAAGTGACCGCGCTGTTCTGGGCGACTTCGGCGATGTGCACGGTGGTGGGTGTGCTCGTCGCGGGCGGATTGGGGTTGCAGAGTGTTCGATAGCGGCGAAACAGTGCTCGTCATTGGCCTGGGCCGCAGCGGTCAGGCCAGCGTGCGCGTTCTGCGCGATCGCGGCGCGCGCGTTTACGCCCTCGACGAGAAACCACGCGAACAGCTCGCAGATGCAATCGCGCTGCTCGATGCGCACGGTGCACAGTTCGTCGCGCCGCAGGATCTTGCGGGCATCGTTCCATCGCTCACCTCGGCCGTACTCTCGCCCGGCGTTCCGCTTACGTCGGCGCCCGTGCGCACCGTGCAGGCGGCAAACGTTCCGGTGTATAGCGAAATCGAGGTTGCGTACCGTTTGTGCAAAGCGCCGATCATCGCGGTCACCGGAACGAAGGGCAAGTCGACGACGACCGCGCTTATCGGCCACCTGCTACGCGCGTGCGGCAAAGATGTGCGCGTGGGAGGCAACATCGGCAATCCGCTCATCGCCGAAGTGCTGGATACGACGCCGCAGCAGTGGGTCGTTGCGGAGGTCTCCTCGTTTCAACTGGAATCGATCCGCTCGTTCCATCCGCGTATCGCCGTCATCCTGAACATTTCGGCCGATCATCTCGACCGCTATCATTCGATTGAGGAGTACGCCGAGGCGAAGTACCGGATCTTTGCCAATCAGAACGAACGGGATTTCTTCGTCGGCAATCTCGATGACGCGCGTTTGCGCGCGCTGCATTGGCGCCGCGCGACCGAAGAGCTGCGCGTGCACGCAAAACAGCTGTGGTTTTCGATGGCCGAACAGCACGCGTACGCGACGATGTACCTGTCAGGAGGCGAGATCATGTATACGCCCGTGAGCGGCGATCCGCGTCCCGTTTCGATCATGCCCGCCGCCGAGATTCCGCTTGCAGGGGCGCATAACGTGCAGAATGTCATGGCGGCGCTGCTGGCAGCGCTTGCGGCAGGTTGCGATGCGCATGATTTGCGTGCAGGCGTGCAAACGTTCTTGGCGATGGCGCACCGGTTGCAACCGGTGGCAACGGCCGGCGATGTGCTTTACGTTGACGACAGCAAAGCAACGAATCCGGGTTCGGTTATTGCAGCACTGCACGCGTTCGATCGTCCGATCGTGCTCATTGCCGGCGGCAAATCGAAAGGCACGGATTTTACCGAGCTGGGGCGCGCGATCGATGGCCGCGTGAAAACGCTCGTCACGATCGGTGAGGCTGCATCGGAGATTGCCTCGCACGTGTACCGCACGCCCGTGCGCCATGCGGCAACAATGGCCGAAGCGGTAACGATGGCCGCCGCCGCGGCTCCGGCGGGCGGCGTCGTCTTGCTATCGCCCGCGTGCGCATCGTTCGATATGTTTGCCTCGGCTGAAGATCGCGGCGAGCAATTCGTGCGTGCGGTGAACGCGCTCACGCAGGTGGCCGCGCGATGAGGAGTGCGGCGCGTCCCTTGCCAAGCGCTGCGCGCGCATCGCGCGCCGAACCGGTACGCTCGTTCGTGACGGCTCCGCCGGACGTGTTTCTCTTTGGTTCGGTTGCAACGCTGGTCGCGATCGGCCTGGTCATGATCTTCAGCGCGTCGAGCGCGCAAGCGTACGCCGATCATCACGACACCGCATTCTACGTCAAGCATCAAGCGATCTATTTGCTCGCCGGTCTGCTCGTAGCGAGTGCCGCCTACTTCATCGACTACCGAAAGCTACGCGCAGCAGCGCCGTACGTGCTGCTGCTCTCGGTCGCGGGTCTGGCTGCGGTGCTCGTGCCGCACGTCGGCGTGGTGGTGAACGGCGCGCGCCGCTGGATTGGTGCCGGCGCCTTTTCGCTTCAACCTTCCGAGTTCGCAAAACTCGGTCTGGTGGTCTATTTGTCCGCCGTGCTCTCCGTGCGCGGCGAACATATCCGCTCGCTGCCGCGCGGGCTGTTCGGCGTGCTGGCGGTAACGGCGCTCATGGCCGGCTTGGTCTTCGTGGAGCCCGATATGGGCACTGCGAGTTTGCTCGTCTTTACCGCGTTCGCGATGCTTTTTGCCGCGGGCGCGCGGATAGAGCACCTGATCGCAATCGTGCTCGTGACGTTGCCGCCGACAATCTTGATGGTGCTGGCGAGCCCGTATAAACGCGCGCGCGTCTTCGCATTTTTGAATCCGTGGAAAGATCCGCAAAATACCGGCTTTCACATCGTGCAGTCGCTGCTCGCGCTCGGAAGCGGCGGCGTCATGGGCATGGGCCTTGGCGAATCGCGGGCGAAGTTTTTCTATCTGCCCGAGCAGTACACCGACTTTATCTTTTCCGTTCTTGGTGAAGAATGGGGACTGCTCGGTACGCTGTTCGTCGTTGGGCTTTTTACGTTCTTCGCATACCGCGCTATCCGCATTGCGATCGCCGCACCCGATCGCTTCGGTTTCTTTCTCGCATCGGGTTGCACGGCGCTCATTGCGATTCAGGCGTTCGTGAACATCGGCGTCGTCACGTCGTCGTGGCCGGTGACCGGTGTGCCGCTCCCGTTTATTTCGTTCGGCGGCAGCTCGCTGATCGTCTCGCTGACCTGCGTAGCGCTCATCATGAACGTCGGCCGCTTCCGCCGTGTGAATTTAGAATAAGTGCAGCACTCCATCCCGGAGCGTCTGCGACGTCAAGCGGCGGCGTGCTCGTCCATGGGCTCTGCACTGTATGGCGCGCTGTGCGAGCGGGCCGCTTGCGCATACGAAACGGATGGCGATCTGCGCGCATTGTTCGATAGCGCCCAGTCGCTCTCACGCCTAGGAGTTCGCTTTCTCGCTGCGGCGCATTACCGCGCGCTGCGTGGTGAATCGCCACACATTGCGCGTCATTTTCCGTCCACGGGCGGCGACGGCGATCCGCAGGCCGCGTGGGATGCGATTGTAGCCGACGTGCATGGGCGTGCAACCGCGTACGCCACCCTGCTGCGGCGGCCGGTTCAAACCAATGAAGTGGCACGCGCGATGCCGGTGCTTGCAGCGATGCTTTCGGTTGCGGCTCAAACCCGCTTGCCGATGCGCGTCTTCGAAGTGGGAAGCAGTGCGGGGCTGCTTCTGCATTTCGATCGCTACCGTTATAGCGGCGATACCTGGTCGTGGGGCGATCCAGATTCGCCGCTTCATCTACGTAACACGCAGGACGCCGGCGAACCGGCGCATTTAGATGCCGAACTCGACATCGCGACGCGCCGGGGTTGCGATCTGCATCCGCTGGACGTGTCCAAACCGAACGACGCCGACACGTTGCTGAGCTTTGTTTGGACCGATCAATCCGAGCGTTTCGAGCGTATGCGGCGCGCCATTGAGATCGCGCGTCACGATCCTGTAGCGGTCGATCGCGCAAACGGCGAGGAGTGGATCCGTCGAGTAGCCGAGCCGCAAGCCGGGTATGCCTGCGTCGTTTTTCACACCGTGATCACGGAGCACTTGGATGCTCCCGAGCGCGAGACGCTGATGCAACGCATCACCGCCATGGGAAGCCGCGCAACGCGCAGCGCGCCGTTTGCCTGGGTGCGCATGGAGCCGGCGCCGGAACGGTACGAAACGTCGGTCACGTTGTGGCCGGGCGGCGACCAGACATCTATAGCGACCTCGGACGGTCATGCGCAACAGTTGCATTGGGGCCTTGCGGCATGAACGTGCTCTTCGCCGGCGGCGGGACCGGCGGCCACATTTATCCGGCGATTGCGATTGCGGATGCGCTGCGCTCGCGCGCGCAAGTGCGCTTCATCGGCACCGCCGATCGCATGGAGGCGCAGATCGTTCCCCAAGCCGGATATGAATTGCGGGAAGTGCACGCAGCGCCACTCGCGCGCGGAGCACGCATGGCCGCGCTTCGCACTGTTGGCGTGAACGCGCTCGGCTTCGCGCAATCGCTTAAAGAGCTGCGCGAGTTTTCGCCCGATGTCATTATCGCTACGGGCGGGTACGTTTGCTTTCCGGTCATGATGGCGGCGAGGATGCTGCGCACCGCGCGGCTGTTGCATGCGCGCTTCGCACTTCTCGAGCCCAATGCGCAGCCCGGTCTTACGAACCGGATGCTCGCGCCCGTTGTCGATGAAGTGTGGGGAACCTATGACGCCGCCGCGCCGTATTTCGGCGGCAAATTTCTGCGCACCGGTATTCCGGTACGCGCATCGCTCTTGCGTGGACGCAACCGCGTTGAGGCAGCGCGCTCGCTGCAACTCGATCCCTCGAAGCGCACGATCGTCGTCATCGGTGGAAGCCAGGGTGCGCGGCGGCTCAATGAAGCCGTCGCGGCGCTCGTGACGCGGCGCGAATTGCCCGGGGATTGGCAGATCTTTCATATCAGCGGCGCACGCGATTACGAATACATGCAGGCCGAAGAGCGCGTACCGTTTGCCGGCAACCGCGTTCAACTGCGTCCCTACGTTGACGATATGGCGGACGTATACGAAGTTGCCGATCTCGCCATTGCGCGATCCGGTGCTTCGACACTTGGCGAATTTGCGACGCTCGGTATACCGTCGATTCTGGTTCCGTATCCGCATGCTGCCGACAACCATCAGCTGCGGAACGCAAAAGTATTCGAGCAAGCAGGCGCCGCCGTGGTGCTCGAAGACCGCGCGGTCAACGCCGATGCGCTTTGGTGGGCGCTGCGCGACGCGATGACAGACGAACGCCTCGCGCGCATGCGCGATGCAGCGCGCTCGCTTGGAAGCCGCGATGCCGTACCATCGATTCTTGCGCGGGTTGATGCGCTCGCCGCGCGAAAGAAACGCGTCTAGCATGCAAGGAACACTGCATTTTGTCGGCATCGGCGGTATCGGAATGAGCGCCATTGCGCGCATCCTGCTCGCGCGCGGAGAGCAGGTCACCGGTTCCGACACGGGTGAATCGGCGCTGACCCGGCAACTGCGCGATCTCGGTGCACGCGTGGACATCGGACACCGCAAGGAACACGTCAACGGCGCGCGCGCCGTTGTTGTCAGTTCGGCGATCGATCCGGGCAATCCCGAATATACAAGCGCGCTGGAACGCGGCATCCCGATTTTGCGGCGCGGCGAGATGCTGCGTGAAATCATGCACGGCACGCAGGGCATCGCCGTCTGCGGAACGCACGGAAAAACCACCACGACCGCGATGACGGCGGCGATCTTGCGCGGCGCCGGCATTGATGCCAGTCTCGTCCTGGGCGGCGTCGACGTCGTGACCGGAACGAACGCGCACAACGGCACGGCTCCGTATTTCTTAACCGAGGCGGATGAGTCGGACGGATCGTTCGCGCTGCTCGATCCCGCCATTGCGGTCGTCACGAACATCGAGAACGATCATCTCTCCAGTGACGCGGAGCTCGAGGCGCTGGTCGAATCGTTCCGGCTGTTTCTGGAAAAACTACCGGCCGACGGCTGCGCGATCGTCGGGATCGATAATAAGTATTCGCGCCGGATTGCACCTGCGAGGCGCAACGCAAAAACAGTGACGTTCGCGTTGACGCAGCCCGCGGATCTCACCGTATCGGGTGTGCGCCTGGATGGCTTACAGTCGCAGTTCGACGTTATCGCCGGCGGTGTATGTTTGGGAACAGTGCAGCTGAACGTTCCCGGCGCGATCAACATCGCCAACGCGCTGGCGGCGATCGGCGTGGGCCGTGTGCTCGAGGTGCCGTTTGCCACGATCGCGTCGGCGCTACGTGAATTTCATGGCGTTCGGCGCCGTTTCGAAATTCTTGCGCGCACGCCACGAATGACGATCGTTGACGATTATGCCCACCATCCAACCGCAGTTCGCGAAACGATCGCCGCTGCGCGTGCGTGTACGAAAGGTCCGCTGATCGTTGCCTTTCAACCTCACCGGTACAGCCGCACGGCATATCTTGCAAATGATTTTGCGAACGCACTGCGCGAGGCAGATGAAGTTTATCTCGCTCCCGTGTACGCCGCCAGTGAAGCGCCGATGCAAGGCGTGAGCGAACGCAGCATCGGCGAGCCGCTTGCAGCGCTGGGCACGAAGGTGCGTTACGTCAACGCGGTAGCGGATTTGCGCACGGAGCTCGCATCGCAAGCACCCCAGGGTTCGCTCGTGCTTATGCTTGGCGCCGGCAACATCACCGCCGTAGCCGCGCAGCTCGCGGGCGATCTCTCGAAGCAATGACGGTCGCTGCGCGCGCGCTGCACTCGATGCTCGGCGATGCCGATCGCGCGTTGCTGATGGAAGCGCTGCCGCAAACGAAATTCGACGAGCCGCTTGCGCCGTACACATCATGGAAGATCGGCGGTCCGGCCGATGCGTGGATCGTTTTGGAAACGACGGCGCAGCTGGAAACGGTCATGCGTTTTTGCGCCAAACGAAAAATGCCGTGGTTCGTACTTGGCAGCGGCAGCAATTTACTGATCGGCGACGGCGGCATTCGCGGTTTCGTGCTGCGTCTAGCCGGCGAGTTTGCGGCAATTGACGTTGAGAGCGGCAGCGATGCGGTCATCGTGCGCGCCGGAGCTTCGGCAAACATGGCGCTGCTGACGGCCAAAGCGGCGTCCGCCGGTGCACTCGGTATCGGATCGCTCGCAGGCATTCCGGGAAGTGTCGGCGGCTCGCTGCGAATGAACGCGGGGACCGATCGTGAGATGGGTGATTTCGTGCGCGAAGTGTGGGTGCAATCGCCCGCAAAGCCTGCTGTGCATCCCGTCAACGTGCAGTATTACTACCGCCACACCACACTTGCGCGCGACGCCGTTGTCTCGCGCGTCGTCATGCAATTCGAACGCGGCGACCCCGACGCCATCCGCGAGGAGATGCAGCGGCGCTTAGTCCGGCGCAAAAACACCCAGCCGATCGCGATGCCGAACGCAGGCTCGTGCTTCCGAAATCCGCCGGGCGATAAGGCCGCGCGCTTGATTGAGGCGGCCGGCGCAAAGGGATGGCGGGAGGCCGGCGCCGAGGTCTCGGCGCTGCACGCGAACTTCATCAATAATACGGGCGGCGCAAGCGCACGCGACGTCGCAACGCTGCTGGCACGAGTCCGCCGCGAGGTCGCCAGGCAATTCGGCGTCGAGCTCCAATTGGAGGTGCATCTGGTCGGCGTATTTATCGACCCGAGCATAGAATTGGAATGACGGTTAGAAAGAACATCAAGGTTGCCGTCGTCATGGGCGGCACCAGCGCAGAGCGCGAGATCAGCATCCAAACCGGTTCGGGCGTCATGCGTGCGCTTGCGGACCTTGGCTTCGAGTCGAAGTCGCTCGATTATAACGCGCGATTCGTCGATGCGCTGCGCGAAGTGCAGCCGGATGTCGTGTTCAACGCGTTGCACGGGCCCGGCGGTGAAGATGGGCAGATTCAGGGCGTGCTCGATTATTTGAACGTTCCATACACGGGAAGCGGTGTCGAAGCATGCGCGCTCTCGATGGACAAACACATCGCAAAGAAATTGTGCGCCGCAGAAGGTTTGCCGACGGCAGCGTGGGATCTGTTCGACCTGACCGGCGGTACGTTGCCGCTGCTTCCGGGTTCACTCGATTTGCCGCTAGTCATCAAACCGCGTTTCGAAGGCAGCAGCGCAGGCGTCGTCATCGTTAAAACGCACGAGCAGTGGAGTGCGGCAATGATCGACGCTGCATCGCGTTACAGCGAGATCATTGCCGAAGAATTTGTCGGCGGCCGCGAATTCACGTGCGGCGTTCTCGGCGAAGAGGCGCTCCCGGTGATCGAGATCATCGCAAACCGCGACGAGTTTTACAGCTACGATGCCAAGTACGGTGCAAACGGTTCGTCGCACATCGTTCCTGCGAAGATCGATGAAGATCTCTCCGCGCGGTTGCAAATGCTTGCGCTCTCAATGCACCGTCTTCTGGGTCTACGTGATTACTCGCGCACGGATTTCATCGTCAGCCGCGAAGGACGTCCGTATATTTTGGAAATCAATTCGTTGCCCGGCCTCACACCGACCAGTCTGCTGCCGGACGCATGTAACGCCGTAGGCATCTCGTACGATGCACTGATCGACCGCCTTATCGGGTTTGCGCTGGCTCGGGCCGGCGAGCGGGTGCTGGCCTCGTAACTGCCGGCGCGACCTTTGGGAGTTGCCGTGCGTTGTAGTAGCAGTATGAAGGTTTTCTGGATGGCGCTCTTCCTAGTGGGAGCGCTGATACTTCCTTATCGCGCGCCGGCGCAAGTTTCGGCTACGCCCGCGCCGGTCTTCACGCTTCCCCCGTATACTAGCGTTCAGCCCGTGCGCGTGCTCGGCCTCATCCGGCGCGTGTACCGCTTGCACCGTCCGCCGCCGCCATACGAAGTCTACACGATGGTGCGCACGCAGACCACGAACTACGGATATCCGGACTACGCGGGTTCGTACACGACGCGCTATTGGGTCCGCAACGAAGATCGCGCAGCGCTCACGCGGCGCATCTTCCGCGACGATGCCGAAGGTGATCTCGTCTTTCAACGCCCGGCTTTGAATGAAGCAACGGATCCGGGGCCGCCGACCGCGGACGTGTTTGCACCGGCGCCGGTTCACCAGCATTTGAACCCGCAGGCGTACGTGCCGACGCCCGAGCCGACGGGAGAGCCGCTCAAGAGCATCGCCTCCGTCGTTTCAATCGGCGAGCCGGATTACAATGTGGTTTCGCTCACCGGTGAAGGGCCGAACATGCACCTGGTGCTCAAACCTCGCCGCGATCCCGAGCGCAACGTACTGCGTGAGATTTGGGCCGACAAGAAAACGTACGAGCTGCGCAAGATCATCGCGCACGACCGTCTGTTCACCGACGATCAGGGCGTCTTTCCGGTGACCTTCACGTACACGCTAGGGTACCTGCACGGCAACTTGGTCGTGACGCACCTGCATGGCTTGGTCGAACCGCGCATCGAGGCAAACGGCACGAAGACCGAATACGGCGGCGACGGCCGCATCGTCGACTTCGACTTCACGGACATCTCCTTTCCGTCCGCGCTGCCGACCTGGTACTTCAACCCCAGAGAGTATGCGCAAAACAAGGGGTCGGCGCCGGAGTAGGCCCGCACGCTGACACGGAGGCCCAGCGCGACACCCGCAGCGAAACCCCTTGCGCTTAAGCCTGAAAGGAACCCATCCTGACTACCACCGGAATTGTCGTCGACCGCGGCCTCGAGGGCGTTGTCGTCGGCAACACGCAGCTCAGCAACGTTGAGGGCGTTGAAGGACGCCTGACGTTTCGCGGCTACGACATTCACGATCTTGCACCGAACGCGTGCTTCGAAGAAGTTGCCCACCTCCTGCTTTACGGCCATTTGCCGACCGCGAAAGAACTGAGCTCATTTAAAAAAGAGCTGGGCACGCGCCGCATGCTTCCGGAGCCGCTCATCAACGCGATGGAGCGCGCGCCGAAAGAAGCCTGGCCGATGGACGTGCTGCGCACGATCGTCTCGGGACTCTCGCTCTATGTTCCGGTGGATAACAAAGGCTCGCACAGCTCAGACGTTCACGTCGCGACCGAGCTGATCGCCAAAGTGCCGACCATCGTTGCGATGTGGGATCGCATCCGCCGCGGATTGCCGCCGATCGAGCCTCGCACCGACCTCTCCCAAGCGGCGAACTTCCTGTACATGTGCCGCGGTGAAGTGCCCACCGACGTGGCCGAAGATGCCATGGACACGTATCTGGTGTTGCTGGCCGATCACTCGTATAACGCCTCGACGTTTTCGGCGCGCGTGACGGCGTCGACAAAAGCGGATCTGTATGCAGCGGTAACGGCTGCGATTGCAACGTTGCAAGGCGAAGCGCACGGTGGCGCCGCTAGCGCCGTGGGGCGCGTGCTGCTCGAGATCGGCAAACCGGAACGCGCTGAAACGTACGTGCGCGAAGTGCTCGCGCGCGGCGATCGCATCATGGGGATGGGCCACCGCGAATACAAAGTGCGCGACCCACGCGCGCAACATCTCGAAGAAGTCGCCAAAGCGCTTGGTGAGATCACGGATCCGAAATGGTACAAGATCGCGCGCGCGTTGGAAGATGCATCGCAGAAAGTACTGCACGAAGCCAAGCCCGGCAAAAAGATCTACGCCAACGTCGATTTTTACAGCGCGCCGCTCTTCTACAGCCTCGGTTTTCCGGGCGACGAATTCACGCCGATCTTCGCGTGCGGCCGCATTGCGGGCTGGACGGCGCACATCTTGGAGCAGCTGAACGACAACCGTCTGATCCGTCCGCAAGCAACGTATAAAGGCCCCGACGTTCATCCCTTCGAGCCGATTGAAACGCGCAGCGGCAACGGTAAGGCATGAGACGCTGCGCGTCCCTGTCGCGAACGACGGCTGAAACGTCGGTTGACGTCAGCCTCGACCTCGACGGCGGCGCAATCGAGATCGGCACCTCGGTCGACTTTCTCGATCACATGCTGCATGCATTCGCCAAACACAGCGGCTGCGGGCTAATCGTTCGCGCGCGTGGTGACGGTATGGATCATCACCACGTGATCGAAGATGTCGGCATCGTTCTCGGTAAAGCGATGGCGCAGGCCCTGGGCGACAAAGCCGGCGTTGCGCGCTTCGGTTCGGTAATGGTGCCGCTCGATGAAGCGTTGATCGCGGCGTCGGTCGATCTGTCCGGACGGCCGTTTTTAAATTTTCGCGTTTCATTTCTGCGCGAGAACCTCGGTGCGATGCCTACCGAGATGATTGGCGAGTTTTTTCGCGCGGTAACAGACAATGCGAAGATCACGCTGCATCTGATTCAGATGAACGGCCACGTTGCGCATCACGTGTGCGAGGCGTCGTTCAAAGCGTTCGCGCGCGCCTTCGCGCAGGCAAAGGCGCTCACCGGTGAGGGCGTGCCCTCGACAAAGGGCGTTCTGGAATAAAGCCCGTGCTGGTCGTCCTTGATTACGGCGGCGGTAATCTCGGTTCGCTGCTGGCGGCGCTCGAACGGCGCGGTGCGCAATTCACACTCTCCTCACGCGCTAAGGACGCGCAAAAGGCCGATGCCATGATCTTGCCTGGCGACGGCGCATTCGGCGCGACGATGGACGCGCTGCGTTCCCGATCGCTCACGCAACCCGTGCGGACGCACATCGCCCAGGGCAAACCGTTCCTTGGGATCTGCGTGGGCATGCAAATATTGTACGAGGGCAGCGATGAGTTCGGTGGATCCGAAGGGCTGGGGGCGTTTAGCGGCCGCGTGCAGCGCTTCACGAATGCGCCGCGCGTGCCGCACATGGGCTGGAACCGCCTTGAGCCGCTCACGGATCACCCGCTCGTTAAGGGCTTGGGAGAGGAACCGTACGCCTATTTTCTGCATTCATACCGCGCTCCGGTGGGCACCGGCACGGTGGCGGCCGCCACGCACGGCGAGCGCTTCTGCGCGATCGTCGCGCGCGGAAACGTTGCCGGGACGCAGTTTCATCCGGAAAAAAGCCGCACCGCAGGTGCGAGGATTCTCGATAACTTTTTGTCTCTAGCGCGAAAGGCGAATTCGTAAATGCTGGTGATACCCGCCATCGATCTGCGCGGCGGTAAATGCGTGCGGATGATTCAAGGCGATCCGACACGCGAAACGACGTATGAAACGGATCCGGTCGAACAAGCCAAAGCCTTCGTTGCTGCGGGCGCAAGGCAGCTGCATGTGATCGATCTCGACGGTGCATTCGGATCCGGCCAGAACAATGCCGCGATCGAACGTATCTGCCGCGCGGTAGACGTTCCCGTTCAAACCGGCGGCGGCATTCGCACGCTCGTACAGGCCCAAGCGCGCTTAAACGCCGGAGCCTCTTACATTATATTAGGCACGCTCCTGGTCGAAGAAGAGCGCGTCGCGCGTAACATCATTCACGAACTTGGAGACAAAGTGTTCGCCGGCATCGATGCCCACGGCAACAGCGTCAAAGTTCGCGGCTGGCAAACCGGCACGATTGTCGATCGCGATGCTTTAATTCAACGCGTTATCAACTGGGGCGTGCAGCGCATAGTGTTTACGGAAATCGGGCGCGACGGCATGGGCCAGGGATATGATTTGCAAGCTATCGGCACCGTCGCGGGCGCGGGCGATATCCGCGTTACGGTAAGCGGCGGCGCAAACACCGTCGAGGACATCAAAGCGCTGCGCAGCAGTGCTCCGCCCAATGTGGATGCGTGCGTCATAGGACGCGCGCTGTACGAAGGCACGATCGATCTCGCGCAGGCAATAGCGGCGGCAGCTTAGGGCGTTGCCCGCGGGCGCGGCTCACGCGTTCGTACCGGTTTTGGCGCGGGCGCCGGTGGCGCGGGAGTAGGCATAGCGGTCGGCGCCGGCGTTGGCCGAAGCGCCGGTGTGGGTGTCGGCTCCGCGCGGCGCACGTCCGGCGGCACGGGAATTGCTTTCGCCGTCGCGCGCGGATGCGGCGCAATGGCGGGCAGCGTGTACAGTCCGATGTAAAACGGAATGGGCACCCACGTCGTGATGCCGCTGAACGACGTGTATTGCACGTCGACGCGGCAATTCGGAATGTTCAAACCGTATGGCGCGGGCACATCGACAACATACCGGTTGCCGCTTCCGCCGTTCCACAGTTCGTATTGATTTGCCGTATCGCACAAGCGCAGCCACGCCGTTCCACCGGGGGGCGCGATCAAGACAAAGTGCATCCAATCGCCCGGAAAATACGCGCGTCCGTTTGTCGTGTAGAAATTGAACTGCGCATACTGCGTAGCTTCGCCGTATTGCGGCAACGGCGATGGAACCGGCGGCGGCGTTTGAAATGTCGCGGCAGGCGCGTCAACGCCGTACATCACCGGAATAGAAGTGCGGATGCTCACGCGTTTGCTTCCCGCATCGAACGTAACGCGCGCGCCCAACCGCTCCGCGATAAACCGTAACGGAACGTAAGCGCGATTGTGAATGATGCGGGCGCGCACGATCACGCGGTTGCCGTTTCGCAACACAACTACACGATGCAGCTTACTATCGAACAAAACCGATGCGCCCGTCGCTTGCGCAACGGCGCGCAGCGCAACGAGCGTGCGCCCATGCTCGAGCAGTGCGGCGAGGTGAATGGGGCGGTCGTTAACGGTGATCGTGATCATCGTTCACATGGTTAACGGTACGAGCGGGCCAAACGTTCGGGCAGGCGCGCGACGATCTCGTAATTGATCGTATCGGCCCATCCCGCCCAATCGTCGACGCTCACCTCTGCACCGCCGTCGCGTCCGATGAGCGTGACCTGCGTGCCGGGATGCACGTCCGATCGTTTTCCGAGATCGAGCATCGTCATGTTCATGCACACCCGTCCGGCAACCGGCACGCGCTGGCCATTCACGATGAAAAATCCGCGATTCGAAAGTGCGCGCGGAATGCCGTCGGCGTAGCCGAGCGGCACGACGCCGATGCACGTTTCTTTCGGAGTATGATACGTGTTGCCGTAGCCGACCGGCGTGCCGGCTGCAACCTCGTGCGTGGCAACGATTTCCGAGGTGAAGCTCAATGCCGGCAGCAATGCCGGCGCCTCGCTGTTCATTGCGGCATGCGTTTGCGGCGAGGGCCACAAGCCGTACAGCGCGATGCCGATGCGTGCAAAATCGAGGCGCGTTTGGGGCCAGAGCATCGCGGCAGCGGAGGCGGCGATGTGTCGCATCGGGCGGGCACCATCAAACGGAATCGACGAAACGACGCGCTCGAATCGCTCGAGCTGAAGCGTCGTAAACGGGGAATCCAGTTCTTCCGCAGCCGCCAAGTGCGAGAACACGCCGGCGAGTTGCAATTCGTCCATCTTTGCGTAGCGTTCGATCGCATCTACCGCTACGTCAAGCGGTAATCCCAGCCGCGTGACGCCGGTATCGATCTTCGCGTGCACGCAAGCGCGCTTGCCGGCGCGGCGCGCTGCGGTTGCAAGCGCCATCAGATAGGTGCGGCGATCCCACAGGGCGAGCTCGATGTTGCGTTCGAGCGCCTCGGATAGGTCGCGCTCGTCCACCGGACCCATGACGAACACGGCTGTGCGGATGCCGGCCTCGCGCAGAGCAACGGCTTCCTCGAACGCATAGACGCACAAACGATCGCAATAGGGCGCCAGCGCCCGCGCCACTTCCGTCAGACCGTGCCCATAGGCGTTCGCCTTCACGACAAATGCCGGTTTGGCGGGTAAAATCAGGGAGGCAAGCGCTTGCGCGTTTGCTTGAATGCGCTCGAGTGAAACGTGAATTGATCCGATCATCCGCGTGGCGTCCAGAAGCGGGTATACCGTAACCGTGCTCGCCCGGCGCCTTGATGAAGTGCTCGCTCAAACCGATCCGTTCGACCTCGCGCAGGCCGCGGAGCGGTACGTGCACACCTTATCCGCGCCTGAAATCTGCCGCTTGATCGACGCCGCAAAACCTCGGTTAAACGAGTACTATGCTGAAGAATTCTCGCGCGTACAAGCGATCGACGACGGAGATTCATTGCGCGCCGCGTTCGCGCACGCGTTAGGCGCAAACCTGCGCGTTATCCCGCTGTTAGGCACGTCGTTTGCAGAGGCGATTCTCGAACATGCGCCCTCGGAACGCGCCGTCGGATTTAGCGACGAGCGTGCGATCCGCACGCCGCGAATTATTGCCGGCGGCGTCGTCGCACTTTCGCTCGCCGCCGTAGCCGTTGCGGGCGGTCACTACGTGACGACCACGCGCAGTCAATCAAGTGCCGCTGTTGCCGCCGGTGCGCCGCCGCCGGTCACCGTCGCTTTGCCCTCGCCGTCCCAGGCGATCCAGCGCCGGAGCACCGCTGCGCGCGGCGCGCATCGAACCATTACTGCCAAACCGCAGCATCCCGTCGCAAACGCCGCGCCGCCAAAAGCGCCCGCCGTGTATGCTGCACCTGCGCCAATTGTGCAAACGCCGGGGTACGCGCCCGTTGCTGCGCATCATGCGGTCGCAGCGGCCGCGCCGCGCGCAAAGAACGTCGCCGCGGTTCCGGTCGCGCACGGCGAGGCCGTCGTGCAGGTTACGGCGCCACCTCGTCGCCCTGCCGTTCAACCGGAGAGTTCCCCCGCGACGCTGGATACCACGGATATGCCTCAGCCATATACCGATGCGACGCCGCTGCCCGACGAAACGCCGGTCCCTGCGACGGATGTTCCGCGCGTTGTGCACGTGGCGAATCCCACGCCGGCACCCAGGCACGGCGGCTGGCTGCATCGCACGATCATGCACCTGGATCCGTTCAAACCGCATCCCGCGCCGACGCCTTAGCCGCGCGCGCGGTTCGCCTGTTTGCCCGCCGTGTCCGGCCAAAGGCCCGCCGTCAAGGAGACACGGGCAAGCGGGACGCCTGGATTGAGTACTAAGTACGCCGGCAGCGGTATAAGCCGCGCCGGCACGGGCCGCTTGGGCGGCAGACGATCTCCACCCCTCCAGTTTCGGCTGGAAAAGTGGCTTGCACTCTCGCAAAGAGTCTGCTAAGATCCTCGCGCTGGCACTCATTTGCTGAGACTGCCAATTACCATTTTGACGGAGGTCTTACGTGAATCTCAAGCCTTTGGGCGATCGCGTGGTCGTCGAGCACGTCGAGCAGGCGGACAAGAGCGCCGGCGGCATCTTCCTTCCGGATACCGCGAAAGAGAAGCCCCAAGAGGGCGTCGTTCGCGCGGTCGGCTCCGGCCGCACGCTCGACAACGGCACCAAAGTTCCCATGGACGTCAAAGTCGGCGACCGCATCATTTACTCGAAGTACTCCGGATCGGAAGTCAAGATCGACGGCACCGAGTATCTGATCATCTCCGAAAAAGACGTCCTCGCCATCGTCGACAAAGTTCCGGCCGGCGTTTAAGGAGTTATTGAAAGAATTATGGCTGCAAAGCAATTAGTATTTGACGAAAACGCCCGCCGTTCGCTCGAGCGCGGCGCGAACATGCTCGCTGATGCGGTAAAAGTGACGCTTGGACCGAAAGGCCGCAACGTCGTGCTCGACAAGAAGTTCGGCTCGCCGACGATCACCAACGACGGCGTGACGATCGCGA
>CAZERJ010000034.1:0-24069 GCA_964514445.1 uncultured bacterium
ACGGCGATTATGCAGCTCGTGCAGTCGGGCAAAATCGGTCTGGATGTGCCGTTCGGAACGTACCTTACCGATTATCCCAACAAAAGCGTCTCATCGGCGGTAACCATTCGTGAGCTGCTTACGCATACCGGCGGCACAGGCGACATTTTTGGACCGGAATATGAGAAGAATAGACTGAAGCTCCGCGCGCTGCAAGATTACATCAGTCTGTATGGTAAGCGCGACCTACTGTTCAAACCGGGAAGCAAATTCGATTATAGCAACTACGGCTTCGTCTTACTCGGTGCGGTCATCGAAAAAGTCAGCGGTCAAAGCTACTACGACTACGTGCACGATCGCATTTACGTGCCGGCAGGCATGATGTCGAGCGGATCGGAGCCGGAAGACGAAACCGTGCCGAATCGCTCGGTTGGCTATACGCTCTCGCCGAACGGCATGTTAGTACCGAACACCGATACGCTGCCGTATCGTCCTACCTCTGCCGGCGGCGGATACTCGACCGTCGGGGATCTTCTGCAGTTTGCAAATGCGCTACAAAACCACAAGTTGCTCAATGAAACGTATACAACGATGATGACAACGGGAACGGTCGCCATGCGGGGCAGCTTGAAATACGGCTTCGGGTTTGGGGACCACGTTGTCAATGGAACGCGATGCTTCGGGCACAACGGCGGCGCACCAGGCATGAACGGCGATTTAGAAATCTGCGAGGATGGCTACACCGTCGTGGTGCTCTCGAATTTGGATCCTCCGGCAGGAAGCCGCGTTTCCGATTTCATTACGAATCGGCTTCCGCAGCGCTCACAATGAAGAACCGTGAGGTGATGATACCTAGCTGTTCTGGGGATGCTCCGAAGCGTACGAGTCGACGGCTTTGCGGATCGCACTCGAGGCCGAATCGCCGGTGCCTGTTGCTTCGGCGAGGACCGCGCCGAAGCACGTGTACATTTGGAGTTTGAATTCATATGTTATGCGCGAGCCTAAGCCGTGATGTGACGATTGGGCGCTCAGCGTGCCGGTTGCAATGGTGTTGTTGCGATCGCTGCCGCAAACGGTGTCGGCCGCTTTTGTCAGCGTTGACCCGGGAACGTTCGCCGGGCGCGTGTTGAAGCGCTGATTCAGTGCGCTGAGCAGTTCGCTTGTCGCCTTCGACAGATCGTTGGCAGGTAAAGCGCCGGAAACGTGCGCAACAAAAACGCCTTTTTCGGGCTTCTTGACCGCCGGCGCCGGCGTCGCACCCCGCCCGTGCCTGAACAGGTTGGCGATGGCGCCCAGGCCCTTGCCGATGTCCGCTTTTGCTTCGTTCGAACCGTTCGAGGGCGTCGGCGTGGCTTGGCCTTGCGCTTCGTTGTACGCATCGGCGAGCTGTTTCTCGCGCGCAATCAGTCCGTCGTGAATGTACGTGGCTTGCGCGGTTGCATCTTCAATCGACGAAATCTGCGCCGTTTGCCCGAACACGATAGCACCGCTGCGCGTCGAGACGACTTGTTCCACAAGCGAAACACCGTCGGCCAGCGGCGTCATGTATCCCGAAAGGTAGTACGCTGCGTTAATCGTGCGCGCGTATTGCAAAAAGTCGGCGCGCTTGACCGACGGCGGACCCTGAATCGTGTCGACGCCGCCTTCGGCGTTCATTTGGCGCACGAAGACTTGAGCCGCAGCTTCGCCGGTGCCGGCTTTGATGTCGGTGCTGGTGTCGAACGGAAAGACGATGACCAGAGGCAGCGATGTCTGCGGAATCGTCGTCGGCAGTGCGCTTGGCGATGGTTTCGCCGCCGGAGCTTTTGCCGGGGCAGCCTTCGGCGCGGGCGTGGGCACCGGCGTGGGAGCCGCAGCGATGGCGATGGTGGTAACGGCGATTAGGGCGCTAAGAGAACGAAGACGCAACGCAGTCCTTTCAACCAATTCAAACAATTCCAGAGAGAAACGAGCGGATGGCCTCATTTGTCTCCTCCGGCTGCTCGATCATCACGAAATGACCGGCGCCCGGGATAATTCGCGTTTCGCCCTTCGGAACCCGGTCGGCGAGCGTTTGCGCGTACTTCGGCGGGGTCATCACGTCGCGGGCCCCCGTGAGAGCGAGCATGGGTACGGTGATTTCGGAAAGGCGGTCGAGCACGTCAAACGAGTTGCACGCCTCGAAATCGAGCACCGTCTGTACGCTGCCCACCGTGAGCATGGTCGCGGCCGCCCACTGCACGCGCGCGGGCGTCGGGTTGGCGAAGAAGCTCTTGGCGAGCTCGCGCGAGGCGGCCGGAAAGTCGAAACGCAGCGCCTCGAGTGTTTGCGCGGCAACGCGTAAGCGCGCACCGGATGCGATCAGCAATAGCGCCTTTGGCGCGATCATTTTCTCCAGCACAGCATGCAAAGCGATAGCGCCGCCCAACGAATGACCGCACAGCACGGCGTCGTCGATTTCCTGTGCCTTTACGTAGTCCGCAACGAAGCGTGCGAACTCGTCGATCGTGCTGGCACGGCCCTCGCGGCAATGGCCTGGCAAATCGGGCGCCTGCGATTCCGGGAATGCCGTGCGCTGGCGCTCGAAACAGGCGCCCGTAAATCCGGCACCATGCACGAAGACCGGCGTCACTGCGCGCGCGCGCTCTCCGTTGAGGCAGTGTGCTGTTCCGTTGGACGAATCGGATCGACCAGCGGCGAGACCTCTTCAGTACCTTTGTGGTGCGCCCAGCCCGCGCTCAGCTCGGCGCCGAAGAAAAAGATCACGCCGATAATATAGAACCAAAGCAACAATACCAGCGGTGCCGACAGCGCGCCGTAAATGTGCGAAAAATTCACGTGCACGGTGTAAAATGCGAAGGCGAATTGCACTGCCGGCCATGCCAACGCCACAAATGAGGCTCCTGGTACGGCAAACTGCCAGTGCACTTCGCGGTTCGGTAGAAACGTGTAAAGGAAGATCACGACGACAAAGACCATCGCCACCGAAATGCCGTACGCGAGCAGCTGCGAGAGGCCCTGCGGATCTTGAAGGTGCGCGTAACGGAACACGATCGATACGACTACCGGCATGCCGATTGCCAGAATCAACATGCATCCGGTCAGCGGAAGCATGACGATCGAGAGCAGCAAATCGTGATACAGCGGACGGCTTTTCGGCACCGCCAGTGCGCGGTTGAGCGCGTACGCAAGGCCCATAAACAAATTCTTCGCCGCCCATATGACCACGGCGAAGGCAATGAGGCTCGAGACGCCGCGCCCGTAGACGTACGTTCGCACATTCGCGGCAATCGTATCGTGGAGCGCGGGCGCGAACGTGTCGAAAAATTTGAGCAGCTGCGCGTCCGCATTCGGTATGACGAACGAGGCTGCGCTCAGCACCAGCACGAGCAGCGGAAAAATCGCGAAGAGCGCATTGAACGCGATCGCCTGCGCCAGAAACGCGCATCCGTCGCGCGAGAATCGCATGCCTGCTTCCCGGAACGCCAAGACGAGCCGTTTCATCGCTGCACTAGTATCGTGACCCCGGTATGATTTTCCCACTTGCGGTGACGATGGTTTCCATCGCAATCAACGGCACGCGGGTGCAGTCGTATCGCGCTGCGTATCTCGCGCGCGGCCGCGTCATGGCACCGATTGAACCGTACCTGACGATGGTCGCCGCCAGCGTCGAGCGCCGGGGGACAAACGTGCTCGCGCGGCGCGGCGATCGCTTCTCGCAATGCCAAGAGAGGAACGGCTACGTGCCGCTCGGACTGTTGCTGCGATCGCTGGGCGTGCAGCTGCTCTACGATCCCGCCACGCGCGTGCTCTCCATTCGCACTCCGCGCACACCGCTGGAAACAGCCACGCCGTTTAATCCCGCCGTGCCGCGCGTGCCGCCCGTTTCGATTTTCACGCCGCCGCCGCAAAGCACGCCGCGGCCGGTGGTCAGCGGCAAACCCGTTCCGCGCCGCACGCCGCTGCCGGTCGAGCTTACTCCAGCCCCAGCACCGTCGCCACGCGCGTAGCGACTTCTCGTAATACACCGGGCTCGAAAGGCGATTTCAGTCCCGCGCCGGTCACCAGCGCTTGAAACGGTAAGATGCCGCCGCGCTCGCACAGCGAGATGTACGATTTGAGCGCCGCATCGTAGTCGTCGAGCGACCACGACCAAAATTGCAGCGCGCAGCACATCGCCAGGCCGTAATCGATGTAGTAAAACGGAAACATGTAAATGTGGCGCTGCACTTGCCACAAGCCGCCCGCTTCCAGATGCGCAATGCCGCCGTAGCGCCGCCACGGCAAATACGTTGCTTCCAGCTGCTTCCACATCGCATTGCGTTGTGCCGGGGTTGCCTTTGGATTGTCGTACACGTAATGCTGAAATTGGTCCACAGCGGCAACGTACGGCAGCATTACAATCGTGCTTTGTAAGTGCTGCTCGCGGTAGCGCTGCGCGTCACTGCCGAAAAACTTCTCGAGCTGCGGCCACGCCAAGAACTCCATGCTCATCGAGTGCACTTCGCACGCCTCGTACGTCGGCCAAAGATACTCAGAGACGGGCTTTTGGCGGCTGCTATAACACTGGAATGCGTGACCCATCTCGTGCAGCAGCACGTTGACGTCGTGCGTGGTTCCGTTGAAGTTGGCGAAAACGAACGGCATCCCGTATGACGGGAACGACGTGCAGAAGCCGCCGTTCGCTTTGGCGTCGCGCGATCGCAGATCTACCAGATTGCCGTCGATCATCAGATCGACGAACGAACCGATGCCTTCATTCACGCCGCGAAATGCACTGCGCGAACGCGCAATCATCTCATCGTATGCTTGCGGCGGGCGCGGCGGTTCGCCGCTAAACATGGTTTCATCCCAGAACATCAGCGTATCCACGCCGAGCTCTTGCGCTTGGCGGTCTCTGATACGCTGAGCGAGAGGGACGATCTCGCGCGCAATTTCGTCGCGATAATTTGCAACTTGCGCCACGCCGTAATCGCTTCGCAGCATGCGGCGGTAGCCTAGTTCCGTGAACGAATGAAACTCGAGCACGTGTGCCATGTCATCGCGCAGCGAAACCAGTTCGTCGAAAAGCCGGTCCAGTTCGCCCGCGTTTGATCCGATGAACGCCCATTTCGCTTCCATCGCTCCGCGGCGCAGCTCGCGATCGGGATGCTCGGAGTATTTGGCGATTGTCGAAAGATTGAGCTGCTCGCCGTTAAATTCGAACTCGGCTTCCGCAAGCAATTTCACGTACTCATCGCCCAGCTGCGCCTCGCGTACCGTTTGCAGTTCGATTGCCGGATCGAATGCCGTCACGTCGAGTTCCCAGCGCGTGAAAAGATACTGCCCGGCTTCGCGCTCGAGCTCCTCACGCAGCGGATGCGCCAGGAATTTTCGCTTGAGCGCCACTTCCAGGCCGTTGATTTTCGGCCGCAGCTCGTTGAGCAGATCGCTTGCCGCGCGCGCGTCGGCGTTCTTGGTGTCTTGTTGGAAACGCAGTTCGGTCAGGTTCGACCATGTCGTAAAACCGCGACGCACGTGTTCCCAGCGTTCGAGCACTTTGAGCGCTGCCCGCGCATCCTGGGCCGCTTCCAGTGCGCGCGTCAGCTCGTCGTAATCAGCCTGAAGTCGCGCAAAGTCCGGGGCCGGCGCATCGATGTCTTGGAAACTGTGCGCCGGTATTAAATCGTACGAAACGGTCATAACCCCTAGCGCTACACCGCCGCCGCGTCTTGTCCTTGCTAGCGGGGAGGGCTTCGTGTCCGCCGAAGAAACGGCTGAAGAAGGGCTTTGCGCATGTCACTAACTTCAAATCACGCTGACGCGCACCACGAAACAAGTCTCTGTCCGCGTTACCACAAGGCCGTCGAGCTGATTGGGCGCCGTTGGACCGGCGCAATCGTACGAACGCTGGTCGATGGTCCGCGTCGTTTCAACGAGTTACTTACCGCCATACCCGGCATCTCCGACCGTCTGCTCACGGAACGTTTGCGTGAACTCGAAAGCGAGCAGGTCGTGCGGCGCGAGGTTTATGCCGAAACCCCGGTCCGCGTCGTCTACGAACTGACCGAACGCGGCCGCGACCTGGAGCCGGCGCTGCGCGAAATCGGGCGTTGGGCGGAGCGCTGGATCGATTTGCCGGAGGCTCGCGAGGGCTAGCCGCCAATTGCAAGCCGCGTGTACGGTTTGCTAGCGCTCATTCTTGCTTTAACCTCTTTCGGCGATCTCCAATACCGGTGGATCGGCCCAGCCATTATGGGCGGGCGCCTTGACGTCGTCGCGGGCGTGCCCGGCGATCCGAAGACGATGTATCTGGGCCACGCCTCCGGCGGGCTTTGGAAGAGCACCGACGGCGGGCTTTCGTTCACCTCGATTCTCAATCGCGCGAAAAGTAGCGCCATCGGCGCGATTGCGGTCGATCCGCGCAATCCAAATCGCATCTTTGTTTCAACCGGCGAACCGTTTCCGCGCAATACCGCCGACGCGGGCGACGGACTTTGGCGTTCGCTCGACGCCGGTAAGCACTGGCAGCATCTGGGGTTCACTGATTCGGGAAGCATTGCGCGTATCGCGATCGATCCGCATCATCCGGGCGTCGTGCTTGTCGCCGCCATCGGTCACGAATTTGCGCCAAGCGCCCAGCGTGGGTTGTACCGCAGCACGGACGGCGGCGATCATTTCAAGCGCGTGCTGTATGTGAACGAGACCACCGGTGCAAGCGATGTGACGTTCGACCCCAAACGCGCGAACATCGTGTATGCCGGTACGTTCGATTTCTTGCGCAAGCCGTGGACGATGCGCAGCGGCGGTCCGGGCAGCGGATTATACAAATCGACGGATGGCGGCGTGCATTGGCAGCGCCTGACCGATCCGAAATTGCACAACGGCTTACCATCGGCGCCGATCAATCGCGTCGGTGTGAGCATTTGCGCAAGCAATCCGGACATCGTCTATGCGTTCGTGCCGAACCGCGCCGGCGAATTGTACCGCACGCTGGACGGTGGTGCGCATTGGCAACTGCGCAACAGCAATCAGAACGTCAATTTCCGGCCGTTCTATTTCTCGCAGGTGCGCTGCCATCCGCGCGATCCGCAGCGCGTGTATGCTATCGCGGGTGCGCTCTTGGTTTCACGCGATGGCGGAACGAAGTTTCGTAGTGCCGGCGGCGGCGGAGACAATCACGACTTGTGGATCGATCCGCTCGACCCGGATCGCATGCTGAACGGCAGCGACATGGGTTTGCATTTCACGGTGAACGGCGGTAAAACGTGGTCGTACGACGATGTTGTACCGTTCGCGCAGGTCTACCGCGTGGGCTACGACATGGATACCCCGTATCACGTGATGGGCGGCTTGCAAGATCACGAAGTATGGTGGGGACCCAGCACTCTGTTCAGTCAGCGTGATGCGGCGGGCGGGGCGCAATGGCTCAACATCGCCGACTGGGGCGACGGGCAGTATGCCATGGCGGATCCGCGCGATGCATCCATAGTCTACGAAAATACGCACTTCGGCGACCTGGCCCGGTTGAACCTGAAAACCGGCGAACGCCGCTACATCTCGCCGCAGCCGCTGCTCGGATTTGGAACCGGCGCCGGAACGTATCCGTTCCGGTTCAACTGGAGCGCACCACTGCTCGTCTCGCATTTCGATCCGGATACGATTTACTTCGGCGGCAACGTGCTTTTCCGGTCGCGCGATCAGGGTGCAACATGGACGCAGCCCGGCGGCGATCGAACACAGTGCGACCCCTCGCAGCTCGGCGCGAGCGGTGGGCCGATTTCGCGCGATAATACCAACGCCGAGAGTTACTGTACGATTTATTCCATCGGCGAGGATGCCAAAGATGCGCGCGTGGTGTGGTACGGTACCGACAACGGGCACTTGCTGATCACGCGCGACGACGGCGCAACGTGGAACGACGTGTTTGCCGCGACCGCCGTTACCGCGCCTGCACGCATAAGCTGCATTTCGCCATCGCCTACGCGCACCGGCGTTGCGTACCTGTCGGTTGACCGCCACCAGTGGAACGACTACGCGCCGCACGCGCTCGTGACGACGGACTACGGACGCAGTTGGCGGCGAATCGATGGCGGATTGGAAGGCTACGTGCACGTAGTGCGTGAGGATCCCCGCAATCCGAACGTACTGTATGCCGGCACCGAACGCGGCGTCTTCGTTTCCTTCGATGCAGGTTCGCACTGGACGAGCTTGCGCCTGGGTCTGCCGAACGTACCGGTATACGATCTTCAGGTGCATCGGCGCGATAACGATCTCATCGTCGGATCACATGGCCGCGGATTCTACATCCTCGATGATTTGACGCCGCTTCAGCGTTTTGCCGGCGACAACGTCGCGCAGCTCTTTGCGCCGATGCCGGCATACCGCTACACGGGCTTACCGTATCACGAGTACGGGCGCGGCGAGTTCGTCGCGTGGAGTAAACCGTATGGCGCAATGATTTCGCTGTATTTGCCGAAAGCTCCGAAAGCGCAGCCGCATACCAAACCGGCGGTCACCGTCCTCGTGCGCGACGCGAGCGGTGTGCCCGTCGATCAGTTTGAAGCGCAAGTCCACGCAGGAATGAACCGCTTCACCTGGGATCTGCACGAAATTGCACCGGGCGGCTTGCACGCAAAACAAGATTCGCGTCCATACTACATCTTCGTGCCGATGCAGATTGCGGGGCCGCAGGTCTTGCCGGGCGAGTATAGCGTTGAGGTTAAAGTCGAAGGAACAACGCTGCGCGCGCCCGTCACCGTGAAAGCCGATCCGCGCAGCACCGCAACGGTTGCGCAGCTACGCGCACAGCGCGACGCCGTAGCGCGCATTGCCGGATTGCAGCAGCGCGCCGAAGATCTGCTCGCGCGGCTAAAAGGCAAGCGCGGCGCCGCAGCCGTTGTCGATCAGCTGCGCAACCCGGAGCCGAGCGGCTATCGTGCGCCGGCGCGCATCACGGAGCAGCTGGCATACTTGCGATACACGATCGATCAGTATGACGGCGCGCCGACCGCGGCGCAAATGGCGCTCGTCGAACAGTATGCGGCGCAGCTGGATGCGTTGGAGCGGCAAGCGCGTGCACTAGCACCATCACCGTGAACCGGCTGCTCAAAAAAATAGGCAGGGCCGTTGCTCTCAACGGCTTCTGGGTGCCCCTACAGTTTCAAGACACGGCGCTTCCCGCAATCACCATTCCGGCGGCGGTCGCAGTGCTACAACCGCAGCGTCACGTCCAGGCACTTGCGCAAGTCTTGGCGTTGATGTCGCTGCTCGCCATGATCGTGCCGCCGGTCGCCGGCGCACTCTCGGATTATTTGCGGCGGCGCGGCGTACCGCGGCGCGCGCTGATCTGGGGCGGCGGCGCGGTTGACATGGTGAGTTTGATTTTGCTGGCGAACATGCATTCGTTCGGCGGTTTCGTGCTGTTCGTGCTGCTCGCAACGTTTGGCGCGAACATTTGTCTTGCGGCGTATCAGGCGATGATTCCCGACGTCGTGCCAAAGGAGCAATGGGGAGCCGTCTCCGGCATCCGCAATGTGGCAACGCTGATCGGCGTGATTCTCGGATTTGCCGTTGCCGCCGGAACGACGACGCCGACGACGTTCATCGGCGTCGCGGTCGCAATTGGTGTCGGCGCAGTCGTGCTGCTGGCACAGCCCGAACGGCGGCTCGTGAATCAAGACGAAGAAGAGCACGCGCACGTGAGCGATTGGCATGACTTCACGGTCGTGTTTATCGCGCGGTTTTTCTTAGCGTTCGGTTTGGCGCTGCTGATGACGTTCGTGTTGTATTTCTTCCGGGATATTCTGCACGTCGGCAATCCGTCGGCCGGCACGGCGTTCGTTGGTTTTGCCTCGCTTGCGGGCGCGATCGTTTCCGGCATTTACCTGGGTTGGCTCTCCGATCGCGTGCCGCGCAAAACGATTGTCGCGCTCTGCGGCATTCCGATGACGCTTGCGGCCGCGGGGTTTGCGACGTTTCCGGAAGAGCACTGGATGTACGCCTTCGGCGTGCTCTTCGGTATCGGCTTCGGCGGAATCATGTCGACGGGCTGGGCGCTGGCAATCGATTCAGTGCCGAAACTGCGCGATGTCGCTCGCGATCTCGGCATCTGGGGCATCGCACAAAACGCGCCGCAAGTTGTCGCGCCGCTCGCCGGTAGCGCGGTGCTCGGTGCGTTCAACAACTCCGAGACAGGATACCGCGTGCTGTTTTTCAGCGCTGCGGTGTTTTTTGCGCTTGGCTCCGCGGTGGTGCTGGGCGTGGGAACGCGTCCCATTCTGCCGTGGTGGGGAACCATCGCGCAACTATTGTCGGGAATCACGGTGTGGTGTCTCCAGCATGCCCAGACGCGCGTTCGATCTTGGGGCAAACTGCCGTACCGCCGTCCCCCTTCGATCATTATTGCGAACCATCAAATCGAGATGGATTTGATGGAACCGTTTGCATGTTTCATTCTCGGCAGCGCCATCTGGAACCCAACCGTTTCGGCCTCGGCGAAGCTCATGTACGAGCCGGGATTCATGGCCAGACGGATTCCGTGGATGCGAAGGTTTGCGCGTAATGCCAACTTCGGCTGGTTATTCGCCGGGTTAGGTTTGTTTCAACTCGAGAACGAGCTGCAAACGCGATCGCTTGCGCGCTGGAGTTTTGCCGTTGAACGGCGTCATGGCAGAACGTTGCTCTCGCAGATCTTCAAACCGGCGTTCGTTGAAGCGCACAATCTCCAGCGGGTATCGACCGCGGATCTGTTTTCACCGCAGTGGTCCGATAAAGCGCAAATGATTCAGGCAAAATGGACCGATTTGCAAACGGCGTACCGCAAAGAGCTGTTCGAGGAAATGCGCGCCGGCGTGGAGCTCGATCTCGCGCGGTTCGAGGATGTGCTCAAGCGCGGCGCAACGCTGTTCTTGACGCCCGAGGGTGAGTATCCGTCCGACGGCAAGATGCTGCCGTTTCGCGGCATTTGGGATCGGCTTGCGCCGCTGGCAACGCAGATCTATCTGTGTGCTATCAGCTACGATCCGCTGCGCACCGGAAAATTCCGGCAGCTCTACCGCGTGGTGCCGGCAAATGGAACGCAGCGTGCTCGCGAGGAGCTTGCCGCGGCGCGCCCTGTGACCGCCAGCGCGGTTCTCGCGCAATGGCTGTGCTCGCGCGATCCACAGGAGTCCGCATTTTCGGCGGCCGATGCCGTCGCTGCGGTTCGTAGCTCGCTGGCGGCGCTGCCGAAGGACCTTTTCGTCGAACCGGAACTACGGCGCGATCCGCAGGCGTGCGTGCACGATGCGCTGCGCGCCATGGTCCAACTGCGCATTCTAGAAGCGGGCGCCGATGGTTCATACCGGCTTGGAGAAAAGCGAACCCACCCGGAATTTCCGCACACAGCTGATATCTTGGAACAGCAGCGCAACTTTCTCGACGAGACGGTTGCTGCAGCGAAGTCCTAGCAAGTGGGGACCTCCGGCCGGGTAAGGTCCGCCGCGCGGTGGGTAGGACGTAGGAGTGGCGCCGTCTTTGCTTATTCTCTGGACCATCGTAGCCGCATGTGCCTGCGCATTGGCCGGCATTGCCTGCGCGCAGCACGTTCTGCGGCGCAACAGTTCCGCGCATAAATCCGCGCATAAAGCAGAGCAACTCCTGGATCGCGCGCGCGCCGATGCAAAGCCCGCGGATAAGAAAGTGACGGTCGTTTCCGGTTCCGTGCACATCACGCGTCCGAAGCCGCACTCGGTCGAAGGTCTGGAGATTCAATACGGCGAGCAAGGTCTGGTACGTTCGGTGTGCGTCGGCGCAATGAACGTCGAGCATAAAGAGCTGCTGCTGATCATGGATTCGGTCGCGTGGCAGACGCTGCCGAACGCACACAAACAAGAAGTCCTTGCCGCGGCGCGCAGCACATGGGCTGCGAAAATGTGCGCGGACGGTCCGGACGTCGCCTACGTTATCGTGAAAACGGAGCGCGGCGAAGTCGTCGGGCGCGCCGACCCGCGCTGCGTAACGCTCGTTTAAACTTTAGTTCTTGGCTAGGTCCGGAAACTCGCGCCTCAGATGCGCGAGTTTTGGTTTGTCATTGATCATGACGTACGGCTGCCACGGATTATGCGCGACGTAGTCTTGGTGGTACGCTTCGGCAGCGTAGAATCCGCGCAGCGGTTCGATCTTCGTGACGATTGGCTGCGAATACACATGCTTGCGTTCTAGATCGGCAATCTTCGCTTTGACTTGATCGCGCTGTTGAGGGGTGGTGTAGAAGATTTCCGAGCGGTATTGCGAGCCTTCGTCGGGACCTTGGCGGTTGAGCTGCGTCGGATCGTGGGCGACCAGAAAGTAAACGTCGAGCAGTCGGCTGAACGAAATTTTCGATGGATCGTAGGTCACGTCGACCGATTCGGCGTGGCCGGTTGAACCGGTGCTCACGATATCATAGTGTGCGGTTGAGGCTTCACCGCCGGAGTACCCGGCGACCGTCTTTGTTACGCCGCGCACGTTTTCGAAGACGGCTTGCACGCCCCAGAAGCACCCGCCGGCGAATACGGCGTGCTGCAGCGCTACGAGCAGGAAGAGATGCGAAAAGAGTCCCATGCCGCTTTAACGCTGCAGCGGCGTGTTTGGATCAGCCTCACGTCTACGAAAGGCGAGGGCCCCATCCACCGAACAGCGGCGGAGAGATTTGCGGTTGAGGAATCGTGGGGCGGTCTGATTTTGGCTCGAACTGGCGGGGTTTCATGGATGGCGTTCTCCTTAGCGGCCACAACTAATCTTTTAAGAGTATGCGCCAACAAAGTTCCAAAGTCAACTAAGGATTTAGTTAGAACATGAGCCGCGACGGGCTCTCGTCGGCCGAGGCACGGCGGTTGGCGCTTGCGGCGCAGGGTTTCGGGCGCGAACGTTCCGGAACGGATGTGGCCGGAATACGGCGCCTCATTTCCGCGTTGGGCGCAGTGCAAATTGACTCCGTGAATGTCCTTGTGCGCTCGCACTATCTGCCCGCGTTCTCGCGCCTTGGTTCGTACGATCGTTCGCTGCTCGATCGCGCCGTGTACGGCAAGCCGCGGCGCGTTTTTGAATACTGGGGCCACGAAGCGTCGTATCTGCCGCTGGATTTTTTTCCGCTGATGCGCTGGCGCATGGAGCGCGCACGTAACGGTGAGGGCATGTGGCGCATCGTCGCCCGCGTGCGGTCCGAACAACCGCAGCTCGTTGCGCGGCTGAAAGCGGCAATTGCGGAGCAAGGCGCATCGAGTCCCTCACAATTTTCAGACGACAGGCGCAGCGAGAAATGGTGGGGCTGGACCGATACGAAGCGCGCGTTCGAGTTCTTGTATTGGTGCGGCGAACTCACGCCGGTTTCACGCCGTACGAGTTTTGAACGCGTTTACGATCTCACCGAACGCGTGATACCGAAACCAATCTTCGAACGGCACGTTGCGGATCGCGTCGCGTTTGAAGTGCTCGTCGAACGCGCCGCCTTGGCGATGGGCGTTGCAACCGAAAGCGATCTGCGCGATTATTTTCGTTTGCCGGTGGTGCACACGCGTAGCGCTATCGCGGCACTGGTCGAACGCGGCGCGTTGCGGCCGGTAAAGGTTGAAGATTGGAAGCAGCAGGCGTACGTGCATCAGAGCTCGCGCATCCCGAGGCAAGTGGAAACGAGCGCGTTGCTCTCGCCGTTCGATTCAGTTGTCTGGAACCGCCAGCGTGCGCACCGGCTGTTCAATTTTCATTACCGCATCGAGATCTACACGCCGGCGCACAAGCGCATTCATGGATATTACGTTTTACCGTACTTGATGGATGATGCGCTGGTTGCGCGCGTCGATGTGAAAAGCGATCGCGCGAAGTCGCAGTTGCTCGTGCATGCCGTACATTACGAACGCGGCGTGCAACGGCGAGCGGTGCTCGCGCGCCTGAAGCGTGACTTGGACGAGATGGCGAATTGGCTCGGACTCGAGCGGGTGAAGATGCCACGCTAAGGAGCGCGGCTCAGCAGTCACACTAGAACGTGGCGCAGGCGTTTTGTGTGTATGATGAAGATTGCGCGAAACCCTATCGTGCTCACGATCGTTGCGGTGGCGCTTATTTTTGTGATCGCCTCTCTTGCCGGCCAGCGCATGAGCCGGCCGTCGTACCAAACAGGCACCGTTGAGAAAGTGTCGGCCGTAAGGCGCATCTACGCCGCGCCGGCGGTAGGTTCAGAGAATGGCGTGCCGCAGGGATTAGGTGCAGCGGTACGGCAGCCGAAGCTCGAAGTGCACTCGCCCAACATTGCGACTTCAAGCTCCGTGCCGCAAGCGGTGAAGCCGTCCAACAATATCGCGCAGCCGCAAATTGCCCGCACCGGCAAAGTCTCGCTCTTTGTCACCAATATCGAGCGCGCAGTGAGCGCCGTGACGCGCGTCGCGCGTGCGCAAGGCGGCGATGTTTTTTCATCGAACGTCGACAATGGAAACGGCAACGAGGTGGCGCCATCGAGTGCCGAGATGGAAATTCGCGTCCCGTCGGATCGCTTCGATGCTGCCATGAGCGGCGTTGCATCGTTTGGCAAAGTGCGCGAACATTCGACGAGTGCCGAAGATCTGAGCGCGGATATTACGGATTCCGATGCGCGCCTGCGCAATCTGCGCCGCACTGAGAGTGACATGCTGAAGATCATGGATCGTTCCGGATCGATAGCCCAGGTGATGGACGCCGAGAATCAACTCTCACAGGTTCGCGAACAGATCGAGACACTTGAGTCGGAACTCAAAGCGATGCGCGGACGCGTTTCGTACGCGACGATTTCCGTGAGTATGCAAGCGGAAGTCGCAGCGCCGCCGGCAGAACGCACGCCCGTGGCGCAGCTCGTTAGCGCATGGAATGACGCGGTGCATTCGCTTGGACTCACGCTCGTCGGCATCGCAGGCTTCGTACTCTGGGTGGTCGTCTATCTGCCGCTCATTGCGGCGTTCGCGGCGGCGGTGTACGGGCTGCGCTCGGTCGTGGTGCGGCGCTTACAACGTTCCCGCTCGATCGCGTAACGTGCGGCGGGCGGCGCGCACGAAGACGCGCCGTGGCGAAAATGTCGGGGAGGCGACTCACCACAGCGCGTTCCGCGATCCGAGATTTTTGCTTAGGGCGTAGCGGCCGGTTTGGGGGACGCGTGCATCATCATGTGGCCTTGCATATGCTTCGATTTCACCATGTGGTGCGATTTCATCGAGTGCCCCGGCGCGGGCGTCGGAGCCGCAGCCACCAGTAGCGCCGCCAGAAAAACGTGGATCATTCGTTTGTCCTTTCTTAGAATAGCAGAATGAGTACGAGATAACTACGTCCCGCTTGATTTATCGGATGACTTTTCCGTGTACGGGGGCGTATGATGACCACATGCAAACGGCGATTCCAATTGCGGTTGCCCGTATTGATCACGTGCTTTTGCTGGTCGACGGCATGGAACGAACGCTAGCGTTTTACGAGCACGTCTTGGGATGCAGACTCCAACACCGGCTGCCGCAATATGCGATGGCTGAACTTGCAGCGGGCGATTCGCAGATCGACTTGGTTGACGTTAGCGCACCGGAAGGTGAATGGGCATTGCCCGCCATCACGGGCGGACGTAACGTCGACCACGTGGGCTTGCGCGCGCACGGCGAGGAGAGCGCAATCCGGGCGCACTTGCACGCGCACGGGATCGCAATCATTGAAGAACGCTTAGAGCAAGATGGCGAGCGGCCGACGCTTTCATTGTATGTTCGCGACCCGTCGTCGAATACGATCGAATTGCTTATCACACCGGCGCCGCTCGTTGCACCGTAAAGACTGCGCGAAAGCAACTGAGCCGGTCCGCCGTCGCGTCCGAACACTATTACTGGGTGTGGACGATGAAAAAAAAATCGGCCACGGCACAAAATCGCTTCGGAGGCTCGACAACCATCCGAATGGGGAGCAATCAGGGGACGCATCGCGATGCGTTCCTTTTTTGTCTACTTGAGCAAGCGCGAGAGTGCTCGGTCGGCAAGTACCTTGCCGCCCGTCTGGCAGCGCGCACAGTAGTTCGTCTCGTTGTCTGCGTAACGAATGCGGCGCACGGGCTCGCCGCACGCAGGGCACGGCTGTCCGTATTTTCCGTGGACCGCCATCTCGTCACGGAAAGCCGTAACGTGCTCGGGAAACCGGTCCCGCGCTTCGGCCTGCAGGCGTTCGATCCAGAGCTGCATCGTTGCGCGCGTTGCGTCATATAAGCGCCGCCATTGTTCATCGTCGAGCTTGCGCGTCAACAGTGTGGGCGAGAGTTTGGCGGCGTGCAAAATTTCATCGGAGTACGCGTTGCCGATGCCGTCGATCAGCTGCGGATCGGTGAGCGCACGTTTGAGCGTGTGGTTTCCGCGCGAAAGCGCGGCGCGGAATTCCGGCAGCTCGCTGCTGAAGACGTCAATGCCGCCACGATCGATCGACTCCAGGGCGCGTTCACCCGCGAAGATTTGCAGCGACGCGCGGTGTTTGGTGCCGGCCTCCGTCAGCACGAGCGAGCCGCTCGGAAAATCGAAAGCCGCCAGCATGTTGCGGCCTGAAAGCCGGGGCGGATCGGTTTTCCAATGCAGGCGGCCGGCTATCATCAGGTGCAGCACCAGCCACAAGCCTTCATCGAAGCCGATCGCTATGCGCTTGCCGATCCGCCGCACTTCACGCACGGTGCGTCCTTCGAGCGCAGAAACCGGCGGATGCGCCGTGCGCAGTAGAAACGGACTGGCGATGCGCGCGCGCACGAGCGGCTGCCCGACGATTCGTGCGTCCAGCGCGACGAGGTACGCGCTAATGTCAGGTAATTCCGGCACTACCCTGGCTCCACGCGCGGACCTTCGGCACGACGGCTCGAAAGCATGCGGTATGTGCAGGAACATTCGACCGCTGTTCAACTTCGAGCCACCCGCAACCAAGAGCGAAATCCGCGATGCTTGTCTTCAGTTCGTGCGTAAGATTTCCGGGTTCAGTAAACCTTCGCATGCCAATGAAGCAGCGTTCGATCGCGCGGTTGACGAGATAACTGCTTCGGCACGCGAGCTCATCGATTCGCTCTCGACGACGGCGGCGCCGCGCGACCGCGACGAAGTTGCCGCGCGGGCAAAGGCCCGAGCTTTGCAGCGGTTTGCTCGTTGAGATCGATGGACGCTGCATAGAGTTTGCGCGTCCGCAAAAATGGGTGTGGTTCGATCGCAAACTCACCATGCTCGATCTCGCAACGTACTACGCGGCCGTGGCGCCGTGGCTGCTGCCGCATCTGCACCGTCGTCCCATCGTCTACGAGACGTATAAAGGCACGATCAACGGACCGAATTCATTCGAACAAGATCCGCCGCCCGGCACGCCGCGATGGGTGAAGCGCACGAAAATTCGAGGCCACGAACGGATGGTCACGTACGTGCTTGCAGACTCCGCGGCGACGCTCGTGTATTTGGTGTCGATCTTCATGGTCACAGTGCACGTGTGGGAGTCGCGTTTACCGGCGATTGAAAAGCCCGACGTGTTGCTGTTCGATCTCGATCCGCTTGAGGGCTGCGCCCTAGCGCGTCTAGCAAAAGCGGCGCTGCGTCTTCGCGATTTACTTTTGGAAAATGGGGTGCACCGGCCGCTGATCAAAACGTCTGGTGCCCGCGGCTTGCATGTGTGGGTTCCGCTCCAGCCGCATCACGATTACAAGACCGTGCGCACGTTCACGGAGTTCGTCGCACGTGAACTGGCACGCCGGTATCCCGAAGAGGTAAGCGCTGAACGAGAAGCGCGCCGGCGCGCGGCCGCGAGCGTGTACGTGGATTGGGGACAGATGGGCCGCGGCATGACGATTGTACCGCCGTATTCGCCGCGTGCCTGCGAGGGGGCGCCGGTGAGCATGCCGCTGGCGTGGCACGCGCTCGAGGAGTACGCACGATCCCGCTCGCGCAAGCCGCCCGCGCAGACGTTCGCGCAATTTCACGTCATGAACGTGCCGGAGCTGCTCAAGAGTAGCGGCGACCTGTGGGCCGATCCGGTACCACAGCGATTACTGCTTGCAAATAACAAGTAAACTTGTTATAGTGCTGGTAGGCGGGGTTGTTGCCGGCTCCGCGGGACGGCGAAGAAGATGTTTAGTACGGTTTCTCATCCCTACGCGGTGCAGCTGGCCGCCCTGTGGTTCTCGTTTTTACCGGAGTTCGTGGTGGCGCTCTTATTAATCGGCGCACAGGTGGAACGGTTGCGCCGTCGCATTAGACCACGAGAGATTGCTGGGCGTCCCCTTATGCGAATCGAGAGGTGCTGCTCGTGAATAAGAAATTCACCGCAACATTGCAGAAGTCGCCGAATAAAGGCGGCTGGACCTACGTTGTGTGGCCTGATTCCGCCGAGTATTTCGGAACGCGCGGTTTGGTGAAAGTTGAAGGCAGCGTGGACGGGGAAAAATATAAAAGTTCGTTCATGGCGCTCGGAGACGGGACGCACAAATTGCCGATACGCACCGATCTGCGTAAGAAGATCGGCAAAGAAGCCGGCGATACCGTTACAGTGCGTTTAGAAAAGCGGGTGTAAGCGACGTTCTGTGCGGCAGTGTCTTGAGATTTGAGCCGAGTGTTTACGTGTCATGGTGAGGTATCGAACCATGGCTGAGGCATCGAGGCCCGCGTGCCACCAGATCTAATCGTCCGAAAGCGTTTTATTGCGCGCGTAATCGGACGCGCCGAGCAAATGGAGTGAAACGTACGGTTCGTCGCCCACGACCCAGCTATCGTGGCCCGGTGGAATGAAAAATATATCGCCGGGCTTCATTTCGTACACGGTCCCGTCTGTCATCGCCGCCGTCGCACGGCCGGAGATCACGAACCCCACATGCTCGACCTGGCAGTGGCTCTGACCTTGTGCCGCTCCGACGTGTTCCGACCAGCGCCATCCCGGTTCATATGAAGCGCGGCCAATCGTCATTCCGCCGATGTTGACGACTTCAAATTTGCCTTTCGCAAACGTCAGTGTCTCGTCGGGATGTTCGAACTGCTTTAGAATTGTTTTCATTGCTTAGCGCTCTGGGTATTTTGCTGTTCGCGAATCCAGGCGAGGATCGCGTGCGGATGAATCAAGACTCGCCCGTCGGGCAGCTTCATGGATGGGAGCTTCGTTGAACCTGTTTCTTGCCGGAGCGCTTCCCGGGAGCCTTTGCGCAAGAATGGAATCGGACTGCCATGAGCGGCCACCACCTTGTCGTACTCGATGCGGGCGGAGCGAAGCGCCTCCTGGACTTGCCGGCATGGATGCAGGCGCGGACCGCCATCGTCGCCATGGCAAACGTACAGTTTCGGGATCATCGATTGCATGGTCGCATTTTAGCACTGCACGGCTGCGCTAACAAACTGCCATTGATCGGGGAAAAGACGCATAATGGAATTTCGCGTATTACAAACGAGCGCGCTTTCGCAGACGGCGCTGATGACGCTCGAACCTGGCGAAGCCAGCGGGCCGCGCAAAGAGAACGACCACGCGCAAAGCGAGCAAGTCTTGTACCTGGTATCGGGTGAACTTCAGGCAGAAATCGGCCAGCGTTCATTTACGATGAGTGCCGGTGATTCCGCGATTGTGCCTCGCAACGAGCCCCATAAGTTTACGAACCCGTCTTCGACTTCGGCCGTTACGTTTAACGTTTATACGCCGCCGGCGTATTAGCCGGCGATAGCGCTAAGAAAGGCGCGGCCGTAGCGTTCCAGTTTCACGTCTCCGACGCCGCTGATGGCGCGCAGCGCGGTGAGCGTGTCAGGTTTTCTTGCCGCGATTTCACGTAACGTTGCATCTGAAAAGATGACATACGGCGGCACACCTTGCTCGTCCGCCAGCGTTTTGCGAAGCGCGCGGAGCCGCTGAAACAGATCTTCGGAGACCGGCAGCGCCGCGACGCCTGCGTCGCGCCGCTTTGTGCGCTTTCGAACGATTGTCCGCGGCTTGAAAAATGTGAACTCGCGGCGTTCGCGCAACGCCTGGACGCCCCGCTGGGTGAGCAGAAGCGTTCGTCGCTCGGGGTCCTTTTCGAGCTCGCCCGAACGCAGAAGTTCCGAGATGAACGACTGCCAAGCGGCGCGATCGTGTTCGGTGCCGATACCGAACGTTGGCAGCTCGTCATGACGCCAGGCGCGCATTTTTTCGGTCGAGTGTCCAAGTAGTACGTCAATGACGTGCTGTTCGCCCGTAGAAAATCCGCCGTTCCTGCGTATCCGGTAGACGCACGAGAGGATCTTCTGAGCGGCGATGGTTCCGTCGATCTGCTCGGCCGGCTGCAAGCAATTATCGCAATTGCCGCATTGCTTCGCGTGGAAGGTTTCGCCAAAATACTGCAACATCTGCGCGCGCCGGCAGTACGGCGTTGCTGCAAGATCCAGCATTGCGCGCAGCAGGCGGTCTGCCTGCTCGCGTTCCGCATCGTCGTCGATCTGGCGGATGAAATGACGCTGTTTTGCGGCATCTCCGCCGCTGAAGAAAAGCGCACATTCACTCGGCAAACCATCACGGCCGGCGCGTCCGGTTTCCTGATAGTAACCCTCGATGCTCTTTGGAATATCGTAGTGCACGACATAACGCACGTTCGGTTTGTCGATGCCCATGCCAAACGCGATGGTCGCGCAAATGATGCGGACGTCGTCGCGAATGAAGAGTTCCTGGTTGCGCGCCCGCTGGGCCGCCGTGAGTCCAGCGTGGTACGGCCGCGCCGGAATGCCGGCGGCGCTCAGGCGTTCGGCGATATCCTCAGCGGAGGTGCGGCTCTGCGTGTAGATGATGCCGCTTTCGGACGCACGCGCGGTGCACCATTCGAGCAATTGTTTGAAGGCGTCGCGTTTCTCAAAGACGCTGTAGCGCAAGTTCGGGCGATTGAAGCCGGCAACAAAACGCTGCGGATCGCGCAGTTCCAATACCGTCTCGATGTCGCTTCGTACGCGCTCCGTGGCCGTTGCGGTAAGCGCGAGTACGGGCACGTCAGGCAAGCGGTGACGAATCTGCGCGATGCGCCGGTATTCCGGACGAAAATCGTGTCCCCACTCGCTCACGCAGTGCGCTTCATCGACCGCGACGAGCGCAACGTTCCAGCGCGCCATCGCGCTCAGGAAAGACGGAAGCACTGCGCGCTCGGGCGCGACGTAGAGTAAGCGGTATTCTCCACGGTTTAGTTGCTCGATGCGCTGCGCTGCAGTGGCCGCGTCGATCGAGCTGTTCAGAAACGTCGCACCGATGCCATTGCCCGTGAGCGCGTCGACCTGATCCTTCATCAGCGCGATGAGCGGCGAGATGACGAGCGTTAGTCCCGGCCGCATGAGTGTTGGCAATTGGTAGCACAGCGACTTTCCGCCGCCCGTGGGCAGAAGTGCGACGACGTCACGCCCTGCCAACGCGCTTTCAGCGATCTCGCGCTGAAACGGCCGGAACGTCTGGTAGCCGAAATGATGGTTGAGCGCGTCTTCGAGGGTCATGGTTGTTGTCACGTCGTTACAATCACTTCATAGACCTGGGGTGACAAGAACAAAGCCTGTTGCCGCATAATTTGTTGGCACCATTTCAGAGATGCATATTCGTGCTTGCGGTGCCCAGCCCTAGAAATGGGATGATCGACGCGTCCCGCCGAATGAATGTCGTAATATGCAAAATGCCGATTGCTCCTCCGGAATCCCGCTGCCGATCGTATCGCTGAACCGGTGGTGCATCGTCGTCGGCGTCATCGTGGCGGCGGCTTTTCATCAGCCGCTCATCACGACGGCACTGTTCGCAATTATTGCGCCTGCCGCGCTGTTCGGTTCACGCGCGAGCCTCGTGTTTTGGTCTGGCAGCCGCCTTTTTGCGCGAGCGATTGCGGCGGCAGAGACAGAAGATCGGAGATTGATGCGCTTCAACAATTGGCTTGCAGCGATCATGCTCGGCTGCGCTCAAATTGCGTTCTTCGCGCACGCACCCCTCGCAGGTTGGATGTTGTGCGGCGCTGTGGCCCTTGCCGCTGCTATTGCGCTATGTGGATTCTGCGTGGGCTGTTTTTTGTTTTTCCGCTTCAAGATGGCGCGTTACCGGCTGTTCGGCGCGTAAGTAATCGGCCAAAACCCACGCGGTCGCAGCAATTGCGAGGTTCGTGAAGTTCTCAATCCAGTTTGCGTGACTGCGCGGACTGACGAAAACCGCCGGAACCCATATCAGTAACTGAAAGACCACGAGCATGGCTGTCAGAAGTTGTGAGGCGAGAAGTGCTTGCCGCCCGGTCAAAATCGCAAGAGCCGCGAGCGCAAAAGCAACGGTGGTGAATATCGTCCAAAACATTTGACCGGGCGGAACCCATTTTGGAACGAGCTGCGCCGTGTACTGCAAATGAACGGCTTGATAAAGCGCAAATGTAGCCACGCAAATGCCGAACAGTATGCGCATGATCTTTCCCGCGTTTACCGCTGACGGCGACGTGTTCGGCATCACCCTGATGTATACGAGCGGCGCTCCGATTAAAATAGCAAATTGCTCGAAAAAGTTGCCCCATGGATCGAAGACTGCCGGCGCCTTTAGGATGGGCAATATAAACAACGCTGCATAAACGAGGTACAGCACTCCCAGAATCGCCGCTCCGCGTGCCGCACTGCGGCGCCATTGTAGCGCAACGCCTCCGGCAAGCGCAGCTACGCCGGCAGCATACACGACAAGCTCATGGTCCGAGGTGGGACCGAGTGCTTGAAGCGCCACGAAATCGTGGAGCTCGTTCCACGTAAGTATCAGCACGCCGGCAAGAATCGCAGCGGCGCCGTAAACATGACGTCCCAAGTCATGTGTCACTTGGTTGCCCCTCTGGATGCACCATGCGGATTTCGAATCGTTCAGCGCACTTCAGCGCCAAATTGTGACCGGGTCGTCACGCCTTACCGTTCGGCATCGATTTCGAATGCATAAGCCGCCGTGAGGAGAAGAGTTTTACGCGTAATCAGCATTATCGTTGCGATCCTCTGTATCTGTACGAGTCAACCTGCACTCGCCGGGAGCGCAGTCTATCGCGTGCAAGCTATTGCTGCTGAAGGCAATGGCGAAGCGCTCGCAGTAAACGCCGCCGGCGACGTTGCCGGACAACTCGACGGAAAGGCGTTTATCTGGCAAAACGGGCGGCTTCGGATATTCGATCCCGTGAAATACTTTTATCTCGGTGATGCGTACACATCAACAGCGATGGCAATAAACCGCTTCGGCGTGGCGGCAGGCAGCGACGGCGGATACTTTCCGTGTGGTATGAGCGGTCTGCAATTCATGACCGCGACAGTATACGATGCCAAAATGCGGCTGCTGCGGCACAATGGCCAGTGCGAATACGAGGTCAACGGCATGAACGATGCCGGTACGCTTGTCGGCGTCGACGGCTACCGCGGCTTTGTGCGATACGCCGGCGGCAGCGAGATCGAAGTGCAGCCGCTCTCACATCGCCCGGAGTGGAACGGCACGCGGGCAAGCGCAATTGATAACGAGGGCCGCGTCGTCGGCGGTACGACGATCGACGTGGGTCCGGTCGGCCGGGTGCAATGCGGTGAACAGCGCATAGGATTTAACGGGCCTATCGAACCGATGTACTGTCCAGATGTGAACGCGTATGTGATTCACGCCTTCGTGGCGACGTTCACCGGTGGGCGACAAGACATGCGCGACCTGGGCGCGCTCGCAAGGTTCCCGAACACATATGCTACCGCAATCGCGGAGGACGGCACGATCGTCGGATACTCCGGCACGCAGTCGGCACCAAAGTGGACGCGCGTGAGCGGCCCGAGTCACGCGTGGATGTGGTACGAGGGGCGGATGACGGATATCGGCAGCATGGCAACGGGCAGTACCTACGCGTACGGTGTGAATGATCGTGGCGTCATTGTCGGCTGCGCCGGCGATCATGCGGTTCGTTGGGTGCGCAAAAAACTTCAAGACCTCAACGCGCTCATCGATCAGAATTCCGGGTGGCACCTCACGTGCGCGCATGCTATTAACCGCAGTGGAATAATCGCGGGCACCGGTACGTACCGCGGAATGACACTGCCCGTTCGGTTAGTGCCGCGTTGATCCGTGTGACGAACGGCAAGCGCGCGCGGCTACGCTAGTGCTTGCATTCGCGGTTTTCACGCTCGTATCGTTTGGGCCACGGTACGTCAA
>CAZERJ010000035.1:0-23951 GCA_964514445.1 uncultured bacterium
TCGGACAAACGCTCGACGAAATTCCGAACCCCGTCACGGGCGTTACGAAAGCTGCATACGAACCGACGCTCGATTACGTCGTCGTGAAAATTCCGCGCTGGCCGTTCGACAAGTTTCCGCTCGCGGACACCCATTTGGGCACACAGATGAAGTCGACCGGCGAGGCAATGGGCATCGGACGCACGTTCCAAGAATCGCTGATGAAAGCGGTGCGCGGACTCGACTTGAAGCGTGAGTCGCTCACCGGCAGCGCGCTTTCCGAGTGGAGCGATGCGGAGCTCTTTGAAGTGATCGCCCGTCCCAATCACGAGCGGTTGTTTGCCGTTGCCGAAGTGCTGCGCCGCGCGCATGATACGCGCGCCGCGATCGCACGCATTGTGGAAGCGAGCGCGATCGATAAATTTTGGCTCTGGGAAATTGCGGAGATCGTGGCAGCGGAGTGCGGCGCTTCGACTGCGCTCAGCAATGGTTCGATACCTCACCATGACACTGAGACATCGTTCCGGATGGTCGATACCGCGGCGGCTGAGTTTCCGGCGAAGTCTCCCTACTACTACATCTCGCACGGCGAGCACGATGAGATGCGGCCGACGAAACATGAAGCCGTCGTTGTTGTCGGCAGCGGGCCCATTCGCATCGGGCAAGGCATTGAGTTCGACTATTCGTGCGTGCATGCGGCGTGGGCGCTGCGTGATGCCGGGCGTTCGCCCGTTGTTATCAACAACAATCCCGAAACCGTGTCCACCGATTTTGACATTTCGGATGTGCTCGTGTTCGAACCACCCGGCGCCGATGAAGTTGAAGCGACGTACCGCGGAACGAACGCACGTGGCGTCATGCTCGCGTTCGGTGGACAAACGGCAATCAATCTTGCGGGCGAACTTGCGCGCCGCGGCGTGAAGATCATCGGCAGCGATCGCGCCAGTCTGGATATGGCCGAAGATCGCGAGAAATTTGACGCTGCGCTCGCGCGCCTGGGCGTCGCGCGGCCGCAAGGCAAAGCAGCGCGGTCGTTCCGTGAGGCGCGCGCGATTGCGCGCGAACTTGGATTTCCGGTGCTCGTGCGTCCGTCGTACGTGCTCGGCGGACGCGGCATGGAAGTCGTTTACAACGAAGGCCAACTTGCATCGTACGCGGAGTCGGCGCCGCCGATTCTGCCCGACGCACCGCTCCTGGTCGACAAATACCTACCGGGATTGGAAGTCGAAGTCGACGCTGCATTCGACGGCGACGATATCCTCATTCCGGGTATCTTCGAACACATCGAGCGCGCCGGCATTCATTCGGGCGATTCGATCAGCGTGTATCCGGCGCAAACGATCACCTCCGACATGGAAGATCGCATCGTGGAAATCACAACGGCCATCGCACGCGAGCTCCAAATCCGCGGTCTGATCAACATCCAGTTCGTCATCCACCAAGGCGGACTGTACATCATCGAAGCCAACCCGCGCGCCAGCCGCACGGTGCCGATCATTCAAAAAGCCACCGGCGTGAATCTCGTTGCGGCGGCAACACGCATCGCCCTGGGCGAAAAGCTGCGCGACATGCCGTTTGGAACCGGACTGATTCCGCGCGCGCCGTTCGTAGTCGTGAAGATCCCGGTGTTTTCGTTTGCGAAAATGCGCGGCGTTGAAACGGTGCTGGGCCCCGAGATGAAATCGACCGGCGAGGTGCTGGGCATCGATGAAACGTTCGCCGGCGCGCTGCGCAAAGGGTTCATCGGTGCGGGCATTCGCTTACCCAGCGGCGGCGGCAAAGTGCTGGTGTCGATCGCTGATCAGTCGAAAGACGAAAGCATTGCGGTGCTGCGCCGATACGTTGCACTCGGGCACCAATTGATCGCGACACCGGGAACACGAGAATTTCTTCAGGCGGCCGGCATTCCGTGCGAGAAGGTGAACAAGATCGCCGACGGTTCGCCGCACGTCCTCGACCTGATTACGCAACGCAACGTCGATCTCGTTATCAACGATGCGCAAGGTGCGCGCGAGATCGGCGACAACTACCGCATCCGCCGGGCGGCGGTGGAGGCAAATATTGCATGTTTAACCAGTTTGGACACGGCCCGCGCCCTGGCGGCGGCCCTCGAAAACACGTCGGGCCCGCCACGAACGTTACAAGAATACCGGTCCGTCCAGATGGCCGCGAAAGCCGGGTAGGAGCGTTCGTTCTCGGCGGCAACGCAACCACGCTTGCAGTTGCAACCGCGCTGGTTTCAAACGCCGACCGCGTGCAAGCGTATCTCGTGTCAATCGCGCAAACGCCGGTCGGTAACGTCATCGACACGTCGCGCCAAAACGTCACACTCTCTCTGAGCGGTTTGTTGGACTGGATGGATGCAAACTTTCCCGCCGACGACGAGCGCGCATTCATCACGCCGCCGCACGACATCGAACTGCTTGCGCGCATTAATTGGCAGGCCGATCCGCCGGCGAATCTCGATGAAGAATCGGTGCTGAACATCGACGATCTGCCCGAAGACGTGCTCGATGCGCTCATGCATCCCGCCGAATCGCTCGTGCAATGCGCGGCGTGCAGACGCCTGTGCGTGCGCGATCATTTTGTTTGGAAAGAGCGGCAGCTCTGCGCGTGGGATTACCACCGGCAGGTCTTCGGCAAGCGCGGCGCATGGCGTTCCAACGCAATCGAAGAGCGGCATTTCGATACACTGCCGTCGCCGGCGTATTTGGCGCCGCCGCTCATTGAAGAAGAAGGCGGCGAGGTTATTCTTGCGATCGCGAACGTCGAGGATGCGTTGGCTCGTGATACCGTCAACGCCGTCATCGCCGGGGACCCGCACCGATCGTACATTGCCGTGCGTACGCCCGAGGGGTATTCGTTGGTGCGCGAGCGTTGAACGGCTCCACCGTTTCAAAGCTGGGGCGCCTCTTCGTCGCATTGTTCGCCATTCTCGTGCTGCGTCAAGCGTACGTGCAGCTGGTGATGCGTCCTGAGATCGCGGCCAAGCCCTACAATCCGCGCCATGCGATCACGGCCGCAAACCGCGGGCGCATTTTGGCGTCCGACGGTACCGTGCTTGCTCATTCAGTCGCGGGCATGCGCGCGTACCCGCAAGGCCCGGCGCTGGCGCAAACGGTCGGCTATTACAGCAGCCGTTACGGCACCAGCGGCTTGGAAGACGCCTACGATCGCGCGCTCACACCGGCAGACACCACCGGCGATGCAGCCGCGCAGTTGTCCGAAATTATTGCTGCGTTCGCGGGCAAACGTACTATCTCTCGCGGCGCCGACGTCGTTACAACGATCGTTCCGCGGATTCAACAAGAGCTGTACAGCGAGCTTTCGTCGTACAACCGCGGAGCCGGCGTCGTGGTCGATCCGCATTCCGGTGCGGTGCTAGCAATCGCCAGCGTTCCCAGCTTCGATCCGAATACGTTGGGCTCTGATTTTGCGCAGCTCGCGCATGCGCCCAGCAGCCCACTGCTCAATCGCGCGATCAACGGCTTGTATCCGCCAGGGTCCACGTTCAAAGTTTTTACCGCTGCCGCGGCGCTCAACGCAGGCGTCGTTTCGATGAATTCGACGTTTTATGACCCGGGATATTGGCAAATCGGGGACTTCACGCTGCACGACAACGAAGGCGAAGCAACAGGCACGCAGGATCTCACCGGAGCGTTTGCACTCTCGAGCAACGTCGACTTCGGCAAAATCGCCGTTCAAATGGGCAGCGCACGGTTCTATCAGTACTTGAACGATTGGGGCATCGGCGAATCGCTCCAGTTTCAGCTTCCGGTCTCGCGCGATCGCGTTCCATACCGCACGGGCGTGCTCGACGGAGAACTGGCGCAGATGGCCTTTGGCCAAGGCGCGCTCCTCGCAACACCGTTGCACATGGCGCTCGTGGCCGCGACAATCGCAAACGACGGCACCGAACCCAGGCCATACATCGTTCGCCAGGTGACCAGGCCGGATGGCGCTGCGACTTCGTTTGGCCCTGCCACGCTCGTCACACCGATTTCGGCGGATACGGCCGCAAATGTGAAGAAGATGATGGTCGCTGTGGTAACGAGCGGCACGGGAACGCCCGCGAGACTGCCCGACGTACAGGTAGCCGGTAAAACCGGCACGGCTACCAATGCTTCAGGTCCGCCGCATTCCTGGTTCGTCGCATTTGCGCCCGCTCAGAATCCGCGCGTCGCCGTGGCGGTCGTGGTCGAAAATGCCGGATACGGCGCTGCGGTGGCCGCGCCGATCGTGCGCAACGTTCTGCGCATCGCCCTCAAAGCATACGCCGGAGGCTCCAAATCCTGATCGAGTCCGAGCAGATCTTCAACAATCGCTACCGCCTGAACGCCAAACTCGGCGAAGGCGGAATGGCGACCGTTTACTCGGGCACCGATACGCTGCTGCGCCGGCGCGTTGCGATTAAAGTATTGCGCGATCAGTACGCGCGCGACGATGAATTCGTGCGCCGCTTTTATCAAGAAGCCGAATCCGCCGCAAAACTCTCGCATCCCAACATCGTCAACACGTACGACGTCGGCCATGAAGGCAATGCGTATTATATCGTAATGGAGCTCGTCGATGGCCCCTCGCTCGCCGAAATCATCGCGGCGGACGGCAAGTTGCCCGAACCCGTTGCAATTGACTATGCTGCGCAGATATGCAGCGGTCTTGCGTATGCACACCGGCAGGGGCTCTTGCACCGGGACATCAAGCCGGCAAACATCCTGATCACCAAAGACGACGTCGTCAAACTTTCGGACTTTGGTATTGCGCGTGCGATGTCGCAGCAGACGATGGCGATGACGCGCCCGGGGCTTATCATGGGCAGCGTCTACTACATGTCGCCCGAACAGGCGCAAGACATGGAACTGCACGAGACGTCCGATTTGTACAGCGTCGGCGTCGTGCTGTATCAAATGCTCACCGGCAAGCTTCCATACACAGGTGAGTCACCCGTCACCGTTGCGCTCAAGCATGTTTCCGAGCCGGTTCCGACGATCGATCCTCAAGCGGCGGGCGTGAGTCCGGCGATCGCCTCCATCGTCAACCGCTTGCTTCAAAAACAGCCCGAGAACCGCTTTCAATCGGCGAGCGAAGTTGCAAGCGCGCTGCGCGAAGCTCGCGAACGTCCCACCGTTGCCGCGTACGGATCGCAAGACGATTCCAGCACCCAGCCGATTCCGGTGATACCGCAGCCGCCACCGCGGCCGTCGCGCATGCCCGATGAATCAAAGCGTCCGCAGCTGATCGAGGAAGACGAGGAGCCACCGCGCCGTAACTGGATGCCGGTTGCGCTCGTCCTGTTTCTCGTATTGCTCGCCGCGGCGGCCGCAGGATATTTCCTCACCCGGCCGCCTACGCCGCTTGCGCAAATCAAGGTCGACAACTACGTCGGCATGACCGACGTGCAGGCGGAACAAGCAATTGTGAATGCCGGTCTGACGTACAAAGTACAACGCGTTAGCAGCGATAGCGTCGCGCCGAATCGCATCGTGCGTCAAACGCCTGCAGCCGACACGCCGGTCGATCGGAGCACGCCGGTCGTGCTCGTAATTAGTAGCGGAAAACCGTCGGTTGCGGTGCGAGACGTCACAGGTTACACGCTGGCGGACGCGCAGCGCGATTTGCAAGGCGACAAGCTGAACGTGAAGGTCATGCGTGACTTCAATCCCGCGCCGAAAGACACCGTGCTTGCTGAACGGCCGAAACCGGGATCGAAGATTCGTGAGGGATCGCTGGTCACGCTCGTCGTTTCTGATGGACCCGCGCCGATCAAAGTTCCAAATCTCGTCGGCCTGACGCTCGATGCCGCGCAGCGCATCGCGCAGCGCGACGGTTTCACGGTGAGCGTGAGCGAAGAAGCGCCGATCAATAACATTCCCGCGCACGTGATCGCCTCGCAGGAAACGCCGGCAGGCAAAGTCATTTCGTCGGGATCGGTAATCTACGTCGTCGTGAGCAAAGGCGGCGGCCTCACGCAAATTCCCGATGTACGCGGTAAAGACTACGTCACGGCATCCGGAATGCTGAAAAACGCAGGGTTTGATGTCGGTGTTACCTACGCGTTCAATCCACCGGGACCGGACAACGGCACGGTAATCAACGAACAGCCACAGGGCGGCACGGCCGCAGAAAAAGGATCGCAGGTGCAACTGTGGCTTTCGGTGACGGGTTACGTGCCGGATACTGACGGCATGACACTGGACGACGCGAAAAAGACGCTGCTCAATTACGGCTATTTGCTCGGCAACGTTACGCCGACGACTGAAGGCGCCGACGGTAAAGTCGTGCGCACGGAACCGGAAGCGGGTGTCAAGTTGAACCCCGGAACGCCGGTAAACATTTTTATCAATTCCACTGCGACCACGCCGCCACAACCGCCGCATCGGTGAGCGCTAGGATCCTCGGCATCGATCCGGGCCTGCGCATCACGGGCTACGGTGTCATCGACGTTGAAAAAGGCCGCACGCGTTTGGTGGAAGCGGGCGTAGTGACGCCGAAGACTAACGACTCATTAGAACGGCGTTTGCAGGATTTGCACGACGGCATGACGGCGGTCGTGCTTGCAACGCGTCCGAGCGCTATTGTCATCGAGGAACTCTACACGACCTACCGCAACCCGCTTACCGCGATCATGATGGGACACGCCCGCGGCGTCCTATGCCTAACCGGTGCGCAACACGGTGTGCCGGTGCACACGCTTGCACATTCGCTCGTAAAGCGCTCGCTGATCGGCAGCGGCGCCGCGCGTAAAGACCAAGTCAACCAAATGGTTACGCAATTGCTCGGCCTGCGCAAACGTCCGCAACCAAACGACGTTTCCGATGCGCTCGCACTTGCGCTTGCCTACGCGCACCGGATCGATCGCTAATGTTTTCGCGTATTCGCGGCACGCTGATCGAACGCGGCGGCGATCGCGTGTACCTTGACGTGCAGGGCCTGGCGTACGAGGTGATTTTGCCACCGTGCGTTGAGGAAAAGATCACAGCCGGTCTAGGCGAGCCGGTGACGCTGGAAATCTATTCCGTGCTCAACATGGACGGCAACACGGGGCATTACACATTTTACGGTTTCAGCAATCCGGTGGAACGCGAATTTTTTGAAGCGCTGATCAGCGTGGCGAGCATCGGGCCACGTTCGGCTGCGCGCGCGTTTTCGCAACCGATGTCACGCATCGCAGGCGCAATCGATCGCGGCGATCACGGCTTTCTCAAGAGCTTGCCGGGCATCGGTCAACAAAAAGCGCGCGATATCGTAGCAAAGCTGCAGGGCAAAGTCACGAAGTTCTTGCTGATCCAAGAAGCGCAGCCCGCGGCGCCGGCGCAAATCCCCGATTTCGCGGATGAAGCGCTTGCGGTACTGTTGCAGCTGGAATACCGGCGCCCCGAAGCTGAATCAATGATCCGCGCGACGCTTGAATCCGCCCCGCAAATCCGCGATGCCGAAGCATTGCTCGCCGAAATCTACCGCCAGAAAGCGCTGGCAGCGCGATGACCCGCAAGAAACTGTACGGCCCAGAAGATTCTTCGTCGCATGCGGACGACGCGTATGAGAGCGAGGGCTCACAGTGTCATGGAGAGGTATCGAACCACGGCCGAGGCATCGAGGCCCAGCTCACGTCACCCGACGACACCCTCGAAGACGAAGTCTACGGCGCGAGTCTGCGCCCGCGATCGTTCGATGAGTACGTCGGTCAAACGAACGTCGTCGAAAATCTCAAAATCGCCATCGACGCCGCACGCCGCCGCAACGAGCAGCTGGAACACGTGCTGTTCTATGGCCCACCGGGGCTTGGAAAAACGACACTCGCCGCATTGATCGCGCGCGACATGGGCCGCGCCATGCGTCCCACCAGCGGCCCCACGCTCGAAAAACCAAAAGATCTCGTCGGCATTCTGACCTCTCTGGAGGACGGCGACATCCTGTTCATCGACGAGATCCATCGCTTGGGCCGCGTCGTCGAAGAATTCTTGTATCCGGCGATGGAAGATTTCCAAATCGACTTCGTCGTCGATCGCGGCGCGTACGCAAAGACCATTAAACTTCCGCTCAAACGCTTCACCCTTGTCGGGGCCACCACGCGCGCGGGCATGCTGTCCGCGCCGCTGCGCGAGCGTTTCGGCATCATGCACCACCTCGATTACTACAGCGTCGACGAACTCCAGCGCATCGTTGTGCGTTCTTCGGGTGTGCTGAACGTACCAATCGACGACGAGGGCGCGCACACCATCGCGGCCCGCAGCCGCGGAACACCGCGTATTGCAAACCGCCTGCTACGCCGTGTGCGCGATTTCGCCGAAGTGCGCGCGGGCGGCCATATCACGGCAGGCGTTGCCGATGAAGCACTCCAGCGTGAAGGCGTTGACTCGCTCGGACTGGATCGCTTGGATCGCGCATTTCTGCGCACAATCGTAGAGCAATACGGCGGCGGTCCCGTTGGTATTTCTGCAATTGCTGCAACGCTAACCGAAGATGCCGAAACACTCGAAGACGTCGTCGAACCATATCTGCTGAAACAGGGTTTCGTCGTGCGCACCGCCAGCGGACGCAAAGCCACACCCCTCGCATACTCGCACTTGGGCGCGAAAGGCACAGGCGACGCGACACAGGAGCGTCTGTTGTAGTGCAGCGCACCGAGTTTCTTTCAGGGCTTACGTTCGCCGCGTTGTCACACGGTGTCATGATGAGGTATCGAACCACCGCCGAGGCATCGAGGCCGCTCCAATCCGATGATAAAGCCGACCCCGCCCAATCGCAAAATCTGCAAGCCCTGCGCGTGCTGCTCGGGAAAGGCAGCGCGAACCGTCTCGACAGTTCATCTTTTGAATTTGAAGGCCGCCGCTATCGCGGCGATTTCGCCCAACTCGATGACGGACACGTCGTGAACACCGTCCCGCTCGAGCACTATCTCTACAGCGTTGTACCGCGCGAAATGCCGCCTTCTTGGCCGCAGCCGGCGCTTCAAGCGCAAGCGACGATCGCACGCACATTTGTATTGCAGCGCAGTTCACCGAACCGGCAATACGATCTCGTTCCATCCGAAGCCGATCAAGTTTACACCGGCATGGATTCCGAACACGCGGCGTCGTCTGCCGCCGTTGACGCGACCGCGGGCCAAGTGCTGCGCTTCGGCGACGGCTTTGCGCTCGCGATGTACTCCTCGTGCTGCGGCGGTCACACCGAAGCGTCAAGCGATGCATGGAACGGCAAGCCTGTCGAATACTTGAACGGAGTGCCGTGCACGTATTGCGCGCCGGCGCCGTGGTATTCGTGGAAGCAGAACATTGCGTACGACCGCGTGCAAACCGTTCTCGCGAAGCTGCTGCCGCAAGGATTCGTGGCAGATCGCGTTACGCTCGATCAGATCGATGCCAGCGGCCGCCCGAAGGTGTGGTTATTTGAAAGCAGCGGCGAGCAGATTCGCGTGCCTGCCGCAAAAATACGCACGGCGCTCGGAGGCCGCGTGCTGCCTAGTCTGCGTGTGCGTAAGGTGGACGTGGGGACGCAGGCACCGCGGATGCTGTCCATCGAAGGGGGCGGACTTGGGCACGGGGTCGGCCTTTGCCAGTGGGGGGCTCGCGGTTTGGCGCTCACCGGCGCCGATGCCGCCGCCATCTTGCGCTACTATTATCCCGGCACCGATTTAGGGAATGACTGAAGACAACGCGGACGAGCAAAGCGACAAACGCCAGCACGGCGTGCGGTTGCGCAAATTCATCGACGTGGTGGTTGAAGACCGCCTTTCCTCGATGTTGTTCCGCGGCGCCATCGCAGACATTTCCGAGACGGGAATGCGACTGATTGCGGATCAGTATTTGCCCAAGAATAGCAAGTACATGTTCACGATGAAGAGCGCGCCGCATCTCTCGCTGCGCGGCGAGATCCGCTGGATAAAAGATTTCGAGCGCGACACGTATCAGGTCGGCGTTCAGTTCGTGGATATGAGTAGCGAAGACCAGAAGCGTCTTGCGAACTTCATTGATTTGGAGCGCCGCCGGTTAGCGACCCCAGGCTAACCTCCGCCTACTACTTCGAGCTTCCCGAAGAACTCATTGCGCAATCGCCCGCAGCTGAGCGCGACGCGTCGCGCCTGCTTGTGCTTCCAAAGAGCGGTGAAATCGAACACGGGCATTTTCGCGACCTGCCGCAGTATCTGCGCGCCGGCGACGTGCTCGTGCTCAACGAAACGCGCGTTATCGCCGCGCGAGTTTTCGGCAGGCGCGCGAGCGGCGGGCGCGTGGAGCTGCTGTTGCTGCATCCCGCACAGGGCCGATACGATCCGGCAGCGACACGATGGATGGCCCTTGTAAAACCGGGACGTAAAGTTCAGCACGGCGAGCGGATAGAATTCGGCGATCTCGGATTTGCGGAAGTGGTTCGTGTCGATCCGGCAGATGGCGTGCGTGAGATTGAGTTCCGCTTAGACGTTCCATTTGAGGAGTTCTTGAATCGCGCCGGCAAGTTGCCGCTGCCGCCGTATATTCACAACGAATCGGACGAAGCGCAAGAACGCTACCAAACGATTTTCGCGCGGGAGCCCGGCAGCGTTGCAGCCCCGACGGCGTCGTTGCACTTCACACCGGAGGTATTCGCAGGCATTGAACACGGCGGTGTTCAGATTGTCAAAATCGTTCTCGACGTCGGATTGGGAACATTCCGGCCAATGCAAGGCGAGCGCCTGGACGAACACGTCATGCACAGCGAATCATTTGCGATTTCGCGTGAGGCAGCAGACGCAATCAATACCGCAAAGCGTGAGGAAAGGCGTATCATCGCCGCCGGTACAACCGTAGTGCGGGCTTTAGAGGCAAGCGCTGAGAAGCACGGCGCTGTGCGTGCGGGGGAAGATGAAACAGCGCTGTTCATCACACCGGGCTTTGAGTTTCAAGTCGTAGATGCAATGATCACGAATTTCCATCTGCCGCAGTCAACGCTGCTCGTGCTGGTCAGCGCGCTTGCCGGCCGCGAACGCATTCTTCAGGCGTACCGGGTTGCGGTGGAAGAGCGCTACCGGTTTTTCTCCTTCGGAGACGCAATGTTGCTGGAACGCTACGACGCGTCCGCCGGATGACTTACACCCGGAAGGTCACACCTTCGAACTGCTTGGGATCGTAGTTGCGCGCCTTCGCAGGGCGAGGCGTGTCTTTCCACCAGGCGCTATACATAGCGATCCATTCGAAGTTTTCGAGAATGTACTCATTGCCTTCAATGATGCGGCGGCGCATGATGAACGGACGGATCGTTTCCCACCATCTGCGCAGCGATAATCCCATCGCATCCACCAGGAGCGACGGATCCAAAACATCCCGGCGGGCAAGCGTTGCGATCGTTTCGACAAACTGCGCGACGATCATGATGTCGGCTGCGTCGTGCGAGCCGTGATATTTTGTGCGGATGTCCTCGTCTTGCGGATAACGCTCGTTGATGCCGTGCAAACGATGGAACACATCGACAACCGCCGGATCCGTCAGGCGCTCGATGCTCTCCAAGATCGCGAGCGCATTGCGTTCGTTTTCCATCTGGCGAACTTGCCGGTAAAGCAAGGCCGTAGTGAAGACCATCGCCGCAAGTGCGACAACGACAGATGCTAAAGACGAAATCAGCTCCGGGCTCAATACGGCGCCTCCGCGACTTCTGAAGGGTTTGATTTTCGCGAGTGGTAGGCGGCTTGCATGCGAGCGGTGGAGATTTCAACGCCGGGTGGTCCGGAAGTACTACGCGTCGTGGAGCGACCGAAGCCGGAGCCGAAGGCGGGCGAAGTTCTTATTGAGGTGCGGGCCGCAGGCGTTTCGCATGCGGACGTCATGCAGCGAAAGGGCAGCTATCCGCCGCCGCCGGGCGTAACCGATATTCCCGGCTTGGAATGCGCCGGCGTCCTCGCAGTTACGGGGGAGCCCGTCTGCGCTTTGCTTGCGGGCGGCGGATATCAAGAATACGTGGCCGTACCGCGCGAACAGGTGCTGCCGGTTCCGGATGGTTGGAGTTTCGTCGAAGCAGCGACGTTGCCGGAAAACGTGTTTACGGTATACGACAACTTGGTTACGCGTGCGCATTTCGCTCGCGGTGAAAGCATCTTGATTCACGGCGGCACGAGCGGCATCGGCAGCACCGCTATCATGCTTGCAAAAGCATTTGGTGCTTCGTTTATCGCCGGTACGGCCGGTTCGGATCAAAAATGCGCCGCGATGCTTTCCTTCGGCGCCGATGTTGCGATGAATTATAAAGAACAAGATTTCGTCGAACAGATCATGCACGCAACATCCGGCCGCGGCGTGGACGTCATCATCGACATCGTCGGCGGCGATTACATCGAGCGCGGTCTGAAGGCGCTTGCCTTTGACGGCCGCATCGTTGTCATCTCTGCGCCGCGCGGAACACATGTGCACGTTGACCTTGCGTTCATGATGAAAAAGCGCACATCGATCTCATCGTCATCGCTGCGCGCACGCACGCCTGAGCAAAAAGGCGCGATTGCAAAAGAACTCCTCCAACACGTGTGGCCGCTGTTGCCCGCGAAGGACCCCATACGGCCACTGGTGGATTCGGTATTTTCGTTCGATGAAGCGCGCTTGGCGCACGAGCGGCTGGAAGCGTCCGCTCATATCGGGAAGATCGTGCTCGTCCCGCTAACGTGATGTCGAGCCGGCGGTGGTGCGCTGCTCGCCGCGCGTGCGCGATTCTTCGAATAAGTGAAGCATCGCTTCATTGAACTTCGGAATGTCGTCGGGTTTGCGGCTGGTCGTGATGTTGCCGTCGGTGACGTTGACTTCGTCAACCCACTGACCACCGGCGTTGCGGATATCCGTTTTGAGCGACGGCCACGACGTCATGCGTTTGCCTCGCACGGCATCCGTTTCGACCAGCGACCATGGACCATGGCAAATTGAGGCGATGGGTTTGGCCGCATCGACAAATGATTTGACGAAGGTCATCGCTTTCGGATTCATCCGCAGGCGATCGGGATTTGCAACGCCGCCCGGAAGCAGCAGCGCATCGTAGTCTTCGGGTTTCGCGCTGTCGAGCTGCAAGTCAACGGGGAATTTGTCGCCCTTTTCGTCGTGATTGACGCCTTGCACCTGACTCGTCTGCGGTGATATCAGTACCGTTTTTGCACCCGCGTCTTCGAGCGCTTTGCGCGGCTGCGTCATCTCGACTTGTTCGAACATGTTCTCAACAAGAATTGCGACGGTGAAGCCGTCTAATCGGTTCGTTGTAGCCATAGAACATGCGTACCCAATGCGCGCATTCGCGCTAAACGCAGTCGCTCGCGCGACGGCCCGCCTAATGCCCGTTCGGTTTGAGCGTGGTTCGCTCGTCGAACGCTTTCTGCGCCGCATACACTTCGTTGATGTGATCGCTGGCCCACCGCGCCAGCTCGCCAATCGGTCCGCAAAGCGTTTGTCCTACGGGTGTGAGCGCATATTCAACCCGCGGAGGCACTTCTGCGAAAATCGATCGCTGCACGAGCCCGTCGCGCTCGAGATCGCGCAACGTTTGGGTAAGCATCTTCTGCGAAATTCCGCCGATGGCGCGCTTGAGTTCATTGAAGCGCATGGCCGGCTTCTCGGCAAGCAAACCTACGATCAGCACCGTCCACTTGTCGGCAATCCGTGCGAGGACGGTTCGCATCGGGCAGGCGCCCAGGTACATTTCGGCGTCGGTCGGGATGGCGAGTCTGGTGGTGGTTTCCATTTGGTTACTGAGCAACTTTCGGGTGCGTACTTGTGTTTCGTAGGCTGGTGTGAAATAGTGACTAGCACAACGATACCACACCAGCCGCCCAAGAGCAACCCGGGCGGGGAGGAAGAGATGGAGACCCAGACCACCGTTAAGACCTACAACATCGACCCTGCTCACAGCAGCGTCGAGTTCATCGCGCGCCACATGATGATCACCAAAGTGCGCGGCCGCTTCGCCAAGTTTGAAGGCGTTATTCGCGTGCCGGAAGGCAGCGATATCCCGACCGAAATCGACGTGACCATCGACGCGAGTTCGATCGACACCCAGGAAGAGCAGCGCGATGCGCACCTGCGCTCGCCCGATTTCTTCGACATCGACAACCATCCGCACCTGACGTTCAAAAGCAAGCGGATCCAAAGCGGCAGCGGCTCGTTCGACGTCATCGGCGACCTTACGCTGCATGGCGTGACGCGCGAGGTTATCCTGGAAGCGGAGTTCGATGGACGCGGCGCGGACCCGTGGGGCGGCAACCGTGTAGGCTACAGCGCGAGCACGAAGATCAACCGCAAAGATTTCGGGCTGAATTGGAATGCGGCGCTTGAAGCCGGCGGCGTTCTGGTCAGCGACGACATCAAGATCGAACTCAACGTCGAAGCCGTCGAGTCGAAGTAGAATGAAGTGATGGCAAGCACCGCTCCGGCTGTTTTTATCGGTCACGGCAATCCGATGAACGCGATTGCGCCGAATCCGTACTCTCCGCAATGGGAGCAGTTCGCGCGCACGCTTTCAAAGCCCAAAGCGGTGCTTGCTATTTCTGCGCATTGGTATATCGAAGAGACAGCCGTAACCGCCGCGCCTGCACCGCGCACGATCCACGATTTCGGCGGTTTTCCGCGCGCATTGTACGACGTTCAGTATCCGGCGCCCGGATCGCCGCATCTCGCGCAGCGGGTTGCCGAGGTCCTATCACCGGTTGCGCATGTTGCGATGGACGATCGGTGGGGTTACGATCACGGAACCTGGTCGGTCTTAATGCACGTGTTTCCCGACGCCGACGTGCCGGTCGTGCAACTAAGCATCGACGAAACGCAGCCGCCGCAGTTTCACTACGAACTCGGCAAGCGGATCGCGCCGCTGCGCGATGAGGGCGTGCTGATTTTAGGTAGCGGTAACGTCGTGCACAACCTGCACGCGTTTGCCTGGGGCAGGCACCCAGCCGAGCCGTTCGATTGGGCCACGCGCTTCGAAGCGCGCGTGCGCGAAATCATCAGCTCGAAAACTGATGCTGCGCTGGTTGATTACGAGTCCTTGGGTCGCGACGCCGTCCTTTCGGTGCCGACGCCGGACCATTACCTGCCGTTGTTGTACGTGCTTGGCGCCCGCCGCCCCGGCGACGACGTGAGCTTTCCCGCTGAGGGTATCGACGGCGGATCGGTCTCGATGCTCGCCGTCGCCTTCACGTGAAAAGCCTTTAGATTTCGCCTTTTTCGACCTCCGCGAGCTGCATCGTGCGGTCTTGATCGCACGCGCTGCATAATTCGCCGGCGGGAATCGGGCTGCCGCAATCGGCGCAGTGCGGTTCTAATTGCGTCATGTGCGTCATAGCGGTCTCCTTTCGTTAACCAGAGCCGTCCGTATACCCGCGACCAGGGTATTCGTAAACGTCCGGGTGAAGCGTACCGTGTGTTCCGCTACCTCACAGCCGGCGAATCTCATGGCCCCGCGCTGGTCGGCATCCTCGATGGACTTCCCGCCAATATTCCCCTGGACGTAGCGCAGATCAACGCGGAACTGACCAAACGCCAAGGTGGCTACGGGCGCGGCGGCCGCATGAAAATCGAATCGGATGCCATCGAATTTCTAGCGGGCGTGCGTGGATCGATGACGCTGGGCTCTCCCATTGCGGTGATGATTCGCAACCGCGATTTCGAAAACGTGCGCGACCTCATGGATCCGCTCACGGGCAGCGGAAAGCCGCTTACCAATCCGCGTCCCGGTCACGCCGATTACGCCGGCGCTTTGAAATACCGTCACCGCGATTTGCGAAATGTGCTCGAGCGCGCCAGCGCGCGCGAAACGGCAATGCGCGTTGCGCTCGGCGCAATCTGCGCGCAGTTCTTACAGGCGCTCGGCATTCAAACGTATTCATACGTGCATCGCATTGGAAGCGTCGCGTCACCCGAGATCGATGCGATCGACCGCGAGGCCGTCGAGGCGAGCGAAGTGCGCTGCCCGGACGAAGAAACATCGGCGCGCATGATCGCCGCGATCGATGAAGCGAAAACCGCGGGTGACACGCTGGGTGGGCAGTATATTGTTGCGGTCGACGGCATACCGGCAGGCATCGGCAGCAACCGGCAGCCGGACACGCGTTTGGACGGCGTGCTTGCCGGCGCACTGATGGGAATGCAAACCGTTAAAGCGGTTGAAGTCGGGCTAGGCGCCGGCGTTGCCTCGCGTGCAGGCTCGCAAGCACACGACGTGTTTGCTCTTCAAAACGGCGGTGTCGTTCGCGGCAGCAATCGCGCCGGCGGCATCGAGGGCGGCATGAGCAATGGTCAGCGCGTCGTGCTGCGCGTGAGCGTCAAACCGATTCCGACATTGATGAAAGCACTGCCGTCGGTGAATTTGCACGAAAAAGCCGACGCGCCGGCAACGATCGTGCGCAGCGACGTGTGTGTCGTCCCGGCTGCGGCGGTCGTCGGCGAGGCGATGGTGCGTCTAGCGCTCGTTGCACCGGTGCTCGAAAAATACGGCGGAGACTCGCTCGAGGAAACGCTCGACAATCTCCAGCGCAGCACCACGGCCGCAGCTGCACTTTTCCCGTGAGACGCCACCTTGCGCTTACCGGGTTCATGGCTGCGGGCAAATCCACCGCGGGCAAAAAACTTGCGCGAAAGATCGGCTGCGCATTTTACGATGTCGACGATCTGATCGCCCGCGATCACGGTCCCATCGACGATATTTTTTACAACGAAGGCGAAGCGCAGTTCCGCAAATACGAATACGACGCGATTGCAAAAGTCCTCGAGGAAGCGCCGGGTGTGATTGCGCTCGGCGGCGGCGCCGTGACGTACGAGCCGTCGTCGGAGTTGCTCAAGAAACGTGCCTACCGCATCTTCATCAAAGCAACGCCGGAACAAGTGCTTTCGCGGCTGCGCAAGAGCAAACGCGTGCGTCCACTGATAGGGCCCACGCCGACGCTTTCCAAAATCCGCGAGATCTATACCAAACGCATGCCGTACTATTCGCATTGCGATCTCGTCGTTGAAGCGGACGGCTTGACCAGCACGCAAGTGGCGGATCAGATTAGCGAGTGGATGCACAAAAAGCGCATCGTTTTGTGAGTTCACCTTATATCGAAGTCGCCGGCTCGGTGCGCGAGCCGCTGCGGTGCTTTGTGCGGAGCACCGGCATCGATCGCTTTCTCGTTCTTTGCGATGTCGCGGTTGCGCCGCAGGCCCACCGGCTCGTTCGTGGTTTGTCCGGCAATCTCGGCGTCTATCCGTTCGCGCTCGGCGAGAGACGCAAAACACTGCGCACAACGGAGGAAATTTTTTCAACGCTGGTGCGCGCAGGCGCCGATCGTCATACCGTCATCATCGGCGTGGGTGGAGGGGTAGCCGGCGATATCTTCGGGTTTGTTGCGTCCGTCTACATGCGCGGCGTGCGCTACATTCACGTGGCTACAACGCTGCTTTCGATGGTGGATGCGTCGATCGGCGGAAAAACCGGTGTCGATCTTCCGGCGGGAAAAAATCTTGCCGGCACGTTTTCCGATCCGATCGCGGTGTTCGCGTGGGTTGACGCGCTGCGCAGTCTGCCGTACCGCCATGTGCGCGAAGGTCTTGCCGAGACCGTCAAACACGCGATAATCGCAGGTGGCGATCTCTTCGAATCGCTGGAAACGCTGGCGGCGCACGCTTTTTGGCGCTGGCCGTGGGAATCGATCGTGCAGCGCTCGCAGCAGGTGAAAATCGGCATCGTGGCCCGCGACCGTAAGGAATCGGGCGTTCGCGAAGTGCTCAACCTTGGGCACACATTCGGCCACGGGATCGAGAGTGCGTCACGATACCGCATCTCGCACGGTGCCGGCGTGTCGATTGGATTGCGCGCGGCGGGACTGCTGGCGCTGCGTACCGGCCGTTTCAGCCGCGACGAGCACCTGCGTGTGCTGACACTACTCACGCTCCTCGGGCTGCCGGGTATCACGCACTTGGAACCGGGCAGCATACGCGCTGCGATGAACAGCGACAAAAAGAGGCGCGCGGGGCATTTGCGCTTCGTTTTGCCGCGCGCGATCGGCGATGTGGAATACGGCGTTGCCGCACCGGATCGCGATGTCTTGCGCGTCCTGCGCACGTTGCGCTCCGCTCCGGGAGATCGCGAATTCCGCTAGCGCGCTGCGTCGAGGTGATCGCCGCCATCCGCTCGACGCGTTTCGACATGCCGCTGACCTACGATGCCGGCGAGGCCAACGTGCGGGTTGGAGATATCGTCCGCGTACCGCTCGGATCTGGCGAACAGCTCGGCTTTGTTATCTCACAGGTTGACGAGCGAGAGCCGGATCGTGCGCTACGCCGCGTCATCCCGCTGGACGGTGTGCCGCGAGCCTTCGACGAGGTAGGACTCGGTCTCGCGCGCTTCATCGCGGCGTCGTATCTTTGTACGCTCGCCGAAGCGCTCACCGCCGTCGTGCTTGCAAGCGCGGTACCGCGCACCATCGATATGCTGGAGCCGGTCGTTGCGGAACCCTCACGCGGCCGGTACACGTCGGTGCCAAGCCGCCTGGTGAATTTGATTTGGGGCGATCTGCGATCCGGCTTTACGCTCGAGCAGCTCTTGCGCCATCCCGAAGCGCGGCGAGCCGCCGATCGCGGCGAACTGCTGCGCCACGTCGCGACGCTCGTGCGCAGCAAAGATCTGCGCCGTGAACGTCGATTCTCGGATCCGCGGCTGCACGAATACCGCATCCGCGTGCTGCGGCCCGGCGAAGTCGCGCTGCGCGGAAAGAAGGCGCAAGCATTGCAGCAATTCGTCGCCGAACAACCCGGTGTGCCGCGCGCCGATGCATTGCTCGCGGGATTTTCGAGCGCAGTCATCGCCCGAGCGGTGAAACTGGGCGGGCTGCGCGAAGAAGAAGTTGCGCCCGCACGCGAGGTGACGCGTACAATTGCGCTTCCGGATTTGACGCCGACAGCGGAACAACGGCACGCGATCGATCGCATCGTGAGCGCCGCCGATGCGCGCCGGTTTCACGAAACGCTGTTGTACGGTGTTACAGGCAGCGGAAAAACGCTCGTCTATCTACACGCCATCGCGCACGTGCTGCAAAATGGCGGTCGCGCAATCGTGCTGGTGCCGGAAATCTCGCTGACGCCGCAAACGGCGCGCCGGTTCGAAGCGGTGTTCGGTTCACGCGTCGCGGTGCTGCATTCGGCGCTATCGGATCGCGAGCGCTACGAAGCGTGGCGTGCATGCGCGCAAGGCGATGTCGACGTGGTCGTGGGCGCACGCAGCGCCGTGTTTGCGCCACTGCGTGACGTGCGGCTGCTGGTCGTAGACGAAGCGCACGAGCCTTCGTACCGGCAAGAGAACGTTCCGCGTTATCATGCGCTCGACGTCGCACGCGAACGCATGCGTTTGGAAGCCGGCGTCATCGTGCTCGGCAGCGCAACGCCGCCGCTGCGCAGCTACCGCGATGCTCGCGAGCACCGTATCGAACTGTTGGAACTGCAACAACGCGCAACGCAGCAACCGATGCCCGCGGTGCACATCGTCGATATGGGCAAGGAGTTTGAAAGCGGCAATCGCCGCATTTTCAGTGCCGCGCTTTCGCAAGGCATAGAAGAACGTTTGCAGCGCGGCGAAAAGACGGTGCTGTTTGTAAACCGCCGTGGCGCAGCAGGGTTTCTGCTTTGCCGCAATTGCGGTCAGGTTCCGGAATGCCCGCGGTGTAGCGTATCGCTGACGGTACATCGCGCCGATGGGTTACTGCGCTGCCATTATTGCGACTACCGGCGCGGCATTCCGCCGGCGTGCGAACGGTGCGGCAACACCGCCATTCGGGAACTTGCCGCCGGCACGGAGCGCGTTGCAGAAGAAGTGCAGCGCCTGTATTCGGATGCGCGTGTCATCCGGATGGACAGCGACACGACAACGCGCATCGGCGATCATGCGCGTCTACTGGACGCTTTCGCTAGCGACGGCGACGTGCTTGTGGGTACGCAAATGGTTGCCAAGGGTCTGGATTTCCCCGAAGTCACACTCGTGGGTGTCGTCGCTGCGGACATCGGCTTGCATGCGCCTGATTTTCACGCCGCCGAGCGCAGCTTCGATCTGATCGCGCAGGTCTGCGGGCGCAGCGGACGCGCGCGTCCCGGCGAAGCGATCGTGCAAACGTATTCGCCGTCGCACCCTGCGCTTACGTTCGCCGCGGCCCACGAGTACGACGGATTTGCAATAGCGGAGCTGCGCGAGCGTGAAGCGCTGAGATATCCGCCCGCGACCGAAATGGTGTATTTGGGCATCATCGGGCGCAGCCGCAGCGAGACGCTTGCGCAATCGCAGCGGTACGCCTCGCTGCTGGAGTCCGGTTACAAAGAATTTGAGGTGCTTGGCCCCGCGCCATATCCGATCGCCCGGCTGAATAACGAATGGCGCTTTCGCATTGCCGTGAAGGGGAACGATATCGATGCGCTGCGAAGCGCGGTGCGTCATGACATCATTCCGCTCGCGCGCGCGCACCGCCAGACGCGCCTGGCCATCCTGGTAAACCCGTAGATGTATTACCGCATTCTGCACGACGAAGCGTTGCGTGACCGCTTCTTTGGCGCGCTCATCATCTTCATCGTGACGCTGGTCGTGGCGCGTCTGGCAGGAGCGGCCATCGCGCGGATGGGCCGGCGCACCGAACACCGGCTGTTCTCGCTTTCGCTGTATTCTACGCTGGTACAGGTAGCGATCATCATCGTCGGGCTGCTCACAATCCTAAGCACGCTCGGTATTGCCATTGCTCCGGTGCTGACCACGTTAGGTCTCGGCGGTTTGGCAGTCGCTCTGGCGTTGAACGATACGCTCACGAATCTGTTTGCCGGTATTCAAATTATTACGGCGCGTCAGCTGCACGTTGGCGATTACGTGCACTTCGATTTCGCCGAAGGCGAAGTCGTCGACATCCAATGGCACAATACCGCGATCCGCGATCTTCAGGGAAATCTCGTAGTCGTTCCCAACGCGAAAGTCAACACGTCGGTTTTTACGAACTACTCGCGCCGCGACGCACTGACGCTGCCTGTGACCGCCACGCTGCCCTGGAAAGGAACGTTTGCCGAGCTGCACGACCTCGCCGTTGACGCAGCCGGTGGAGCTCCGGCGCGTCTAACCGCGATCAATGAAACCAACATTCAAATCACCGCATATCTTCCGGCGCGCTCGTATTCGGAACGCGCGCTTAAAGCATCGGAGTTCCTCCAGCGCCTGCATGATGCCGCCGTCGAGAAGAACATGGGCGCGCCTAAGGGCTGATCGCCGCTTCGATCACGGGATACACTGCCTTCGCGATTTCGGCGTAGCCGGCGGCCGATGGATGAAAGCCGTCGCTCGAGAGATACTGCCGGTGCGATGGTTCACCGGCGTTGGTCAACGTGTAGAGATCCAAAAAGTGTGCGCCGCGCTGTGCGGCGATCCGGCGCATTTCAGCGTTTAGCGAGGCGCACAGCGCGCTCGTAGCCGGTTTGGCAAACTCCGGAACGTGAAGCGTACGCGAGACGTCCGGCATGCCGGCCGCGACGATCGTTGCGTGCGGCGCCGAAGATCGCAGCGTATCGATCATGCGCGCGTACTTTTCCGCGAACTGCGAAGCGTCGCGCGTCTGGAGCAAATCGTTGGCTCCGGCGACGACCAAGACCAGATTCGGATTTGTCTCTCGCAGCCGGCGAGATTGGAATGCAGTAACGTCCGCAACGCGCGATCCCGGAACCGCGAAATTTACGTACGTGCTGCCGGGGTGTGTTTTCTCGATAGCCGCAAAAACGCGGTAAGCAAAACCGGCCTGCGTTGAACCGGCACCCGTGCCGTAGGCAAGGCTGTCGCCAACGACGGCCATGTGCACCGGTGCATGTTGTTGACGTTGAAATGATCCGTGATGCATGGTTGAAGCAGAAGCACAAGCGGAGAGGGCGAGTAAGAAGAAGAGCGGCTTACGCAAGCCGCTCTTCACCGTGTTCAAGCGGAAGGCGCTTATCGCGCCAGCGACGCGACGAATTTGTACGAATCCACCGAGCCGTCTTCGTGCGCCGTTCCAACAATCGTACCGTTATGAAGCGTGCCTTGCACGTGCGTGCGGCCTCTGGCGCCGATGTCGAACCACACTTCATCGCCATTACGGCCACCGGTTACGGGAACGAACGCTCCGGTGTCGGCGGGACGGTAATAGCCGTTGATGATGTCATCCGGCGTCACGGTGAGCTGCAACGTGCCGCTCCACGGCGCGCCGAAACCCCACAGCGGAGAAATCGTTGTATTGAAGTTTTCGTGGACTGCTTGCGTCGACGTCGTCGTAACGGCAAGCGCACTAGCCGGCACGGTAACGCCGGCTACAAGAATCGAGAGCGCTAATGCGCGCAAAACCTGGGTTTTCATGGTCATTCTTCATAACGCGCCGCGAAGCGCGGAAGTTGCCGCCGCTCCACACAAGGATGTCACGGTAATCTTGGTTGCCGCTGTTAGCGTATTTACGAAGACGTTCCCAGCGAGCCCTCAGAGATTTTTAAGAATCTCGCGTGCACGCTACGCGCGTCTTCATCGGTTGTTATCGCGTACGCTGAAGACGCAGAGGCGCTGCCGGCACGAGTAGCTGCGAAAGCAGCAGACCGGCGACGATAAGGATTGCGGCCATCACCGCGTTGCTGGCAAGCGTTGCTGCATCGCCGTAATCGCGTGAGACGACGCCGAGCACGCTTTGGTAGCTCAGGGCGCCCGGGACCAGCACGTACAGCGCAGGCACGAGCATGATCGGTTGCGGCACGCGCAAATACCGCGCGCCGCCATTGGCGACCAAGCCGCACACCAACGCTGCGATGAACGGCGTGACTTGATGCACCGGAAGCTTGTTGAAATAGAACTCGGTGCCCATCGCTACAATGCAAGCGAGCACAACCCAGGGATAGTCGCGCAACCGCGCGTCCAGATCGATGGAGAGTCCAATAGAAAGCACGATCACCGCAGGGATCCAAGCATCCGGTCCGATCGCGTGACGACCTGCGGGGATACCATGGGTGATCGTTCCACCAACGGCAGCGAAGCCGAGGATAGCGCCACACGCCAGAGCCAGCAATATCGCTAAAACGCGCCCCAGTCGAGCCGTGCCGGCGATCAAGTCTTCGTTGGCAAGCTCGTGCAGTGCTAGCGTAAGCGAGTAGCCCGGCAACAAAATGACGACGCCGGCAACAATTGCAACGTACAAATTGACCGGGCCAACAAACCGGTCGTACCCGGCGACGATCAGCGTTGCAGCAAAGGCGGCAAAGAATTGAAACAGCCGTTCCATCGTCGCATTGCGCGTTGTGAAAAATGACAGCACGCCTGTGCTGATGCCGATGAGCGCGGCAACGACCAGTTCGCGCGCACTTCCGCCCAGCAGCACAGCAACACTGGTGGAGACGCATGCGAATGCTACAACGGAAGCAAAAACTTTCGGCTGCGGCGCGCGCTCGTCTATGGAGCGCAGCAGCGCTGTCGCTGCGTCCAGCGTGATGCGGCCGCGCTGAAGGTCGTCGAAGATGTCGTTGAGCAGCGCGAGTTTACGAAGATTCGGCTTGCCCGGCTCTAGGCGCAGCATGATGATTTGCTGCGCGTGCCTGGGTCCGAGCGCAATCGTCAAGTTCGTCGGAAGCGCAAAAATCTCGAGCTGAAGCCCGAGTTTTTGCGCTATCGGTGTAATAGTGTTTTCGAGTTGATCGGTCGCGACGCCGGCGCGGTGAAGTTCACGCGCCAGCTGCGTAACAAAAAGGGCTTCGGAGCTTACCGAGCCGATTTTTTCTTAGAACCGGTGCTCTTCGACGCGGCTGCAGCGGGCGCCGGAGCTGCGGCGGCCTTCGCAATTGATTTCGCCAAACGCGACTTCTTGCGGGCAGCTTTATTCGGGTGAATAATGCCCTTTTGCGCTGCTTTGTCGAATTCGCTTTCCACTGAAGGCGAAACCGAAGCATCTGCACCTTGCGCCGCCTTCTTATAAACCGTCTTCAGGCGCGTCTTCGTGTTCAGATTACGCTGCGTACGCTTCTCGGTTTGCCGCACCC
>CAZERJ010000036.1:0-23241 GCA_964514445.1 uncultured bacterium
GCGGCACGGTATCACACGGTGTGTCGTAGGGCCTGCAATCACGATTTCATCAGCGCGACGTGACGTTCTTCAGTTCGCTCATCCGCTGGGAAAATGCAGTCAACGCGCAACTCCTGAGCTGACACCGAATTTGGCATTCCGACGGTAGCCACAAAAGAAAAGTAGTGAAGAAGTTCACCGTTCAAGACGAAGCTAAGCGGGATGATTGGAAGGTCGAGTGGCTCGTAAACGGCTCGACGCTCATTCCTCGTCGTTCCGTACGCGAAAAGCTCGTCCATAAGTTCTCGAGTGCCGCTATCCATAACGTGGCCCAACGTTTCGCGACGCACGCGCGCAAGAAGTTCCGGCCACACCCGAGCCCAATCATTTATAAACGGCCGCATCCCCTCGGGATCGAAGAGGAAATGCAAGAAGTTACTCCGCCGGTGCTGCACCTGTAGGCGGCGCTCGCGTGCTTCAAGATCGATGAAGTACGAGAAGAATCGTTCGGTCGCATTATTCATTGACGAGATGTTCCAGTAGCGGTCAATTAATACGGCCGGAAACGGTTCTTGCTGAACGAGCATGCGGTTCGCGGCGGCTATAATGCTCCGCATCTGCGGTTCGGTGAATGCCGCTTGCGAATAGAGCGGAGCAAAGCCACCCCTCGCCAAGATGTCGTTTCGCTCGCGGAGCGGTATATCGAGCGCCGCCGCGATTGCCGCAAGCGTCTCGCGCCTGGCAACACTCCGGCCGCTCTCGATAAAGCTCACTTGGCGTTGCGAGATGCCGGCCGTTTCCGCAACCTCCAGTTGACTCATCCGGCGCAGCGCCCTCCACTCACGGAGTAGCGCGCCAACCGTAACGTCTCGATCGCCGTGATGAATCTCCATGGTCATCCGCCTCTATTGTTGGTCTAGTTATCGCTCCGAGCAATTACATGCATGTAATTGAGATGATGATCTGCGTTGCGTACACTTCGCTTATGGAGTCAAAAGTTACGCCTCTCCTCGAGCGAAATCGGCGCTATAGTGAGAGCGGCATATGGAAAACCCCGCCTCGACTGCCGTTTTTGCCTTTCGCGGGGCTTTATATTGTGACATGCGTAGACCCGCGAACCGATCCAGCGGATTTCCTGGGAATTCAATTCGGCGAAGCAATCGTCGCTCGCACGGTTGGCGGGCGTGTCAATGAGCTCGTCCTGCGGGACCTCGCGTATATCAGTTACCTTGTGGAATCGAAAGCACCGGAAGGGCCGTTCTTTGAAGTGACCATCATTCATCATACCAATTGCGGCACGCGGCTCCTCGAAGATGCGCAACTCCGCGATGATTTCTCTCAGAAAGCGGGGTACAGCCAGGAGTCGCTCCTAGCGCTGCCGGTAACCGACCCCGACCGCACGGTCGCAGAAGACGTTGCCCGAATCAAAGCCTTCCCGAACGTTTCCTCCCGTTTTGTTGTGTCAGGATTCGTATATGACACACAAAACGCGCTACTACGCCCGGCCGCGACCGTGCCGTGCTGACGAGTCATGATGCTCGCCGTCCAGCGCATGCGTACCGCCGAAGCGATGATGAACGTTTCGGATGCAGTCTTTCAGGCTTCATACCAGTCACGCCGATGAGAAGATCGGCGTCAGCCGGCACATAATCGGGCGACAGATGGAGCGCGTCAAGGAAAAACGTCGTTTCACCGCCGCGACAAGCGCTCAAGACCAATGCTTCAGCCTTCAGATTATGGGGCGTTAGTGCGCCGGAGCCGATGTAACGGCGACCGCTTCGAGCTGCGCTACCGCATCATCGGGCAAAGCGATCGAAGCTGCCGCCAAGTTCTCGCGCAGATGATCGAGCGTCGACGTGCCGGGAATGACAAGAATATTCGGCGAGCGCCGTAACAGCCAGGCGAGCGCGACTTGCATCGGCGTTGCGCCAATCTGCGCTGCAACCTCGGATAACGTTGAGGATTGCAGTGGCGTAAAGCCGCCCAGCGGAAAGAACGGAACGTATGCGATGCCATCTGCGGCGAGCGCATCGATCATCGCATCGTCGCCGCGTTGAACGACGTTGTACTCGTTTTGCACGCACACGATGTCGGTGATCGCGCGGCCCTGCTGCAACTGCGTTGCCGTCACGTTACTCAAGCCGATGTGCCGAATCAAGCCTTCTTGCTGCATCTGCGCAAGCGCGCTGAGCGGTTCTTCAACCGATGCTTCTACCGGCCGATGCCCATCGCCCATCATGCGCAGATTCACGACTTCAACGACGTCGATCGCAAGGCGGCGCAGATTGTCCTCAACCGCCGTCCGCAGTTGCGCCGGCGCCATCGCGGGATACCACGATGCATCATCGCCGCGCAGCGCGCCGACTTTCGTGACAATCACCAGATCTTCGGGATAGGGATGCAGCGCTTCGCGAATGAGCTCGTTGGTTACGTACGGTCCGTAGTAATCGCTCGTATCGATGTGATTCACACCGCTTGCGACGGCTTCACGCAGCACGGCCAGCGCCATGTCGCGATCCTTCGGCGGTCCGAAGATACCCGGACCGGACAAGCGCATTGCACCGTATCCCATTCGCCGTACGCGTCGACCGCCAAGTTTGTACGAACCCGCAGCGTCGATCATCCTTAAACCTTCACTTCCGCAAAGTAACTGCTGCCGTTCAAATCTTCCAGCAGCGTCGGATGCGTCGGCTGCCATCCGAGTTGCTGCTGCGTTTTCGCGCTTGAGGCGCGCGCATCCATGCCAAAGAACCGGCCGATCCAGCCAAAGTGTTCGTCTGCTTCTTCCCGCGATTTCGATAGGACTGGAACATTCAGTTGGCGTCCGATAGCGGCGGCGATTTCGCGCGTGGGAACGCCTTCATCAGCGACGCCATGAAAGATCGACCCCGCCGGCGCCTTTTCCAAGGCGAGGCGAAATAGCCGCGCAGCATCTATGCGATGTACCGCCGACCATTGGTTGCTGCCGTCGCCGATAAATGCGGAAACGTGTTTTTCGCGCGCAACGCCGATGAGCGCCGGAACGAAACCGTGATCGGCCTCCCCGTGAACCGAAGGCGGCAGACGCACAACCGACACGCGCACGCCGCGCCGAGCAAGCGCCATAGCGCTCTGTTCGGAAACGCGTGGAAAATGTGCATTGGGTGGATCGTCTTCGGTCGCAAGCCGGTCTTGCGCGATGCCGACCAAGCCTGCCGTCACGACGAACGGCCGGTCGGAACCGGCGAGCACATTACCGAGAACTTCGATGGCGCGTTTGTCCGTTTCGACCGACGCTGCAAAATTTGAAAAGTCGTGAATGAATCCGCAATGAATGACGCCGTCCGATCCGGCGGCTCCGCTGCGCAGACTTTCGAGATCGTTGAGGTCGCCGCGATGCGCCTGCGCGCCCGCGACAGCTAGTGCTGCAGCCGAAGCATCCGAGCGCGCGAGGCCAAGCACCTGATGGCCTGCGCCGATGAGTTCTTTAACGACCGCAGAACCGATGAAGCCTGAAGCTCCCGTGACAAAAATAAGCATGACGAAACTCTACGCCCGAACCACTCGCGTAACCAGCTCTGTGCTGCTGGTAGCATTGCCGGTGCATGGATACGCCTGAAGGCCGGCGGCAGTTGGCAGATGTCGGGTTACCCGAAGGCGTACGCCGGCGCGTCGCGGGATTGCGGCGCGAAGAAGTTGCGGCGATGGCGGGCGTGGGCTTGACGCGGTACACGATGCTCGAGAGCGGAACCGCAATGAATGTTTCAGAGGAAACGCTCTCGGCCATTGCGTGCGCCCTGCGCCTCAGCGCAAGCGAGACCGAATACCTCAAACGGCTGGCAGCAACCGACGATGGAAAGCGCTGGCGCGGCCAATTGAGCAACATCACATACCGCGCCCTAGCGGCGATCGAATGGGCGCCGGCGTACATCATCTCGCTGCAGTGGGTTGTGGTCGGATGGAATCGCGCGATGTCGGTCGTCTGGGGCATTGAACCGCCGGGCGGCGAGCCGTTCAATATTATTGAGCGCAATTTTCGTGATCCGCAGTTCCGCGCAATGCACGGGGAACGCTTCGAACAGTTCGCGCGCTCAGTTGTCGCTATGGTGCGTTCGACCACGGTTTCACACTTGCACGACGCGGAGTTTGTGGAGACGCTGAACGAACTGCGCACGGACTCGACATTCGCTTCGGCGTGGGACGCGTACGATGTGCTTCATCCGCAAAATTCCATTTCAACCGTTGTCGAGTCGAAATTGGTCGGAACGTTTGCTTATCAAACGCTTTCCATGGAGGTCCCGAATGAGGGCGGACATTTTCTGGTCATGCAGGTTCCGGAAGAGGCAAGTGCGGACGCGCTTGCAAGCGGCGCTTAACCACACATAAGGGAGTCTCACTTATTGCGGCAAGAGTGGACGGTTCAGTCGCGGAGTTTGCGACACATAAGCACAGCCGCGTTTCCATCAGCGCACATCGTGGGCCGACGCGAAGGAACAAAACATTCTTTGTACGATAGCAAACGGCAAGCGACCGCGTTATTGCCGTTTGTCTTGGGAACAAACCGTACATATGAGCGACGGCGCGCTTCCAATCGGCGATCGGTCCGAACAGCGGTACACGGAACTGCTACTACGGGCAGGTGAGATTCTTTCGACGGCGCTCGATTGGCATGAAACCGTCGCAGCAGTCTGCGATGCGATCGTGGACACGATCGCCGACCTGTGCTTCCTGTACATGACCAATCCGGCCGGCGAGCTCTATTTGGCGGCCTCATCAAGTTCGACGCCTGAGGCGGCGGAGGGACTGCGCCAGGCGGAAAACTTCGTTCGCGGTCCAATGCGCCGAACACCGCTCGTGCGTCAAGTCGTTGAATCCGCGACTCCAGTCTTAGTTGCGCAAATCGACGAGGCGGCGTACGCGTCGCTTGCGGTAGGCCCTGCGCACGAACGATTCATGCGGCGCATGAAGTATCGTTCCCTCATCGTGGTTCCGATCGAAACCAAGACGCGTGGAATCGTCGGAGCGCTCGGCGTGGTGCGCACGGATCGCACGCAAGCTCTTTTCGATGACCGATCGCTGCAGTTTGTCGAAGACATTGCACACCGCGTTGGAATGGCCATCAGCAAGGCGATGTTGTTTGAGCGAACGCAACGGGTCGCCACGGTCTTTCAGCAGGCCGCTTTACCAGCACGCCTTCCACAGGTGCACGGGCTTACGTTCGATGCGTTCTATGAACCATCTTCGAAAGACTTGCTCGTCGGCGGTGACTGGTACGATGCTTTCTGTCTGCCGGATGGGCGCATCGCGATCACGATCGGTGACGTTCTCGGGCACGGTTTGGAGGCGGCGGTGTGGATGAGCCGGCTGCGAAACGGATTTCGCGCAGCGCTCTTTGCCAATCCCGACCCAGCGCTCTCGCTGGCAATCGTCGACCAAATGTTGCGGGTCGACGTGGAAGAACAGTTTTTTGCAACGGCGCTCGTCTCACTTGTAGATCCGATTCGTCAGACGATGCTCTGCGCTTCCGCAGGCCATCCCGGCCCGCTTATTTGGACCGGTGACGGCCAAGTCCACGATGCATTTTTGGATCGCGGCTTGCCACTTGGACTGCGCGAACTCGCGCCGGCATCGGAAACCGCGCAGGCTCTGAACACGCATGTTGGATGCTTTGCCGTGTTCTTTACCGACGGTCTTTTAGAATGGAATAGAGATGTCGCCGCCAGTTGGAATGCACTGGATCGTGCGATCCGAATGCAACGCATTCGGGATGCCGAGCATCCGGCGAAGGAAATACGTAGCGCCGTTATCGACGGCGATTCCCACGACGACGATATTGCGATTTTCACGGTACGGTGGGATATCGAAGGGCGCTTCCCCTCGGCTGCGCTGTATTAACTACGTGCGTGATGCAGCCTGGGCGTCTTGCCCGGCCGGCAGCAGCTTCGCTAGGCGCAGACGCGTTCCGTGATCGCTGTATTCCACCTCGTCCATCAGTTCGCGCATGATGTAGATCCCGTAGCCTCGCGCTGCACTGTCGAGCGGCCGCACGTAGTCCACGGCGTTCCAGCGCGCAAAACCGTCGCCGGTGTCCATGACATCGATAATAAAACGGCCGCCTTCGGAATAGCAGTGCACGTTCACCTGTCCGCCGCTCTTCGCGCCGTGCTCCGCCGAATTTGCAAGCGCCTCGCCGACGGCCGACTCGATGTCCGCAAGATCCTCGCCGCTGAACCAGTTTGCGGCGAAGTCGACCACGGCGCGCCTGGCTTGCCCGACATTTTCGAACGCATTTCCAAACTGTGCCCTGTATTCCGGCATACCGCAATAAAATTTCCCCGCGCCGTTTGTCGCAAAACCTTGCCGGCACTTCGTCTGGTCGCGGTACGGGCTCAAAGCGAGTTCCGACGCGGCTTGTGGCATAAGACCCGTAAGCGCCTACGGTGCCACGAACTGAATCAGAGCTGGTGACACTGCTGGGACCGCCATAAGGACGCACTGACGCGAATCCCACGCGGGCCCCTTTTATATTTCGCGCTTGTCGTACACCATAGGCACAAACTTCGTCAATGCCTGGAGCGCGGCCCGGAACATGAGTGTCTGTTCGATGCTCGCGAATTTGAGAGTCACTTCATCGCTATTCATTCTAAAGCTCTCTCCGGATCATTGAGAGTTTTTCACGCAGAAGATGGAATTAGGAGGCCTCGCCGGTTACGAAACCTCCCTCGGCGTTTGTCGTCGATGCTTTAGTGAGAAGTCGCCGCTTTCTCTGCGGTGGCCGCCTTCTCGATGAAGCGCGCAACGACGTCGGGTTTCGAGACATAGATTGCGTGGCTGCCTAGGGATTCGGCGATCGTTGCCTTCGCGCGTTGCGCCATGAAACGTTGAGCGGCGGGCGGGATCATGTGATCGGTGGTCGCGACCAGGGTACCACGAAAGCTTCGTTTTCCAGGCGGGCTCTGTGATCGCTCCATTGAGCGCCCCCAGGCCCCACGGTACTTGCGAGTTCGCCATGAATGAGGCAACCTCCCGATTAACGTCCGCCGCAAACGCCTCGGCAAATTTAGACTTGTCCAACATCAAAAAGCCATTTTGTGGTGGAAGAATCGGCGGTACCGGCGCGCCCGGTGCGGGGTGTGCGATCAGGGTTGCAATCGATTCGCCTTTGTCAGGGGCAAACGCTGTGACATACACCAGACCTGCAACCTTCGGATCGTTACCGGCCTGTGTTATTACGGCACCGCCATACGAATGACCGACGAGTATGATCTCGCCTCCGACGCTATCGATCGCGTGTTTTGTCACCGCGACGTCGTCGGCCAAAGTGATCGTTGGGTTTTGAACGACGACGACATTGTAGCCGTCGTGCTTTAGAATTTTGTAAACTCCCGCCCAGCCGCGGACTTGCGATTTCGCATCCAGCATTGTGGGCGATGCAGCGCCTGGCCGCGATTGCGGTAATCAAGGATGGTGGTTCTGGGAGCGGCGACGTCTTGCCGCGCGCAGCACAGATTGTTGGTTTTGTTGACCACGCGGCGAGGCAAAACCAGTTGCCGAGGTATGGAACCGAGCAACAGGAGTATGACAAGACGCTTGCGGTACTGCATCGGGCTCTTGGGACAGATTTTTCAAAAAACCTCATGGCTCTGGGCACCACATGGAGCGAGGAACATGCGATTGCGGAGGCACTCGCCCTTTAAGCGGCGAGCTGCGTCCGAGCAGACCACGTCGGCGCGCAGACGACAAAAACAATTTAGCAGGCTTGCCGGCCGCCTACGGAAGCATGGCCCGTGCGCTCTCGCAGCGAGGCGTTATCAAGTTTTTGGAATTGTCGTTATGGTGTTGTTGTCGATTTCCGCCACCTCCGTTCGACGTCCTCAATAGAAAGGGCCAATCGGAGCCCCGTTCATGTGAGGAACCGTCATGAAAATCGCCGCCACCATCGCCCGCATTCTGCTTGGACTGCTGTTCACGTTCGCCGGAGCCAGCATGTTTCTCATAAGCACGCCTCCGCCGCAACCAGGCCTCGCCGGCGCTTTCAACGCCATCTTTTTCCACTCGCACTGGGCGCTGTTTGTCGGTTCAGCGCAGTTGGTCATCGGCGTGCTGCTTCTGGTGAACCGGTACGTCCCGGTCGCGCTCATCATCCTTGCCGGCTTTCTCTACAACAGCTTCGCCTTCCACATCCTGATCGCACCAAGCGGACTGTTCGCGCCAATCATCGTCACCGCACTCTGGCTTGTCGTCTCACTCCAATACCGCCAACTCTTCGCCCCACTCTTCAGAGCGAAACCCGACGCGAATCAAGCCACGCCGGCGCCCAGTGTCATGGTGAGGAATCGAACCACGGCCGAGGCATCGAGGCCTGCTAGCCAACGCGCGTAACCACCGCTCAGAAATAAAAACGCCGGACCAAAAGTCCGGCGTCTCCATTACAACTCCGCGTAGCTATTTCGGCGTCGCAAACACGCGATACGCCGCGAATCGCCCATCCGGGTCGAGTCTCACAACGACATTCATCGTCCCATTCGTGAAGCCCGCCCGGTACGTGAACTCGTTCTTGTTCGGATCCGACGCAACAAACGTGAGCCCTTTATAATCGCCTTGCCGATGCATCTGATCCGACAAAATGCCAACTTCCGAGCGCGTGACTTGGTTCTTCAGCGCATCGTCGAAATGCGCCGGCACATTGGCGACGTCGTCGTTGTAAACGGCGCGCGTGGTGTCGTCCACGGCGCCTTGCGCCCCTGACGCGCTGGCGTTACCGCCGCCGCACGAGGCAAGCGACAGCGCTATGAGCGCCGCGCCTGCCGCGCTGAGATGTTTAAAGGTCTCCCCAGCCATACGAAACCATCGCGACGTCGTTGCTCGAAGCTTTCGCGCGCTTTGTGTTGCGCGAAGCCGTTACGACGCGACGCGGCGGCGGCACGCTTTGACGGAATGCCGACTGCTGCTGCGCTTGCGGCGCGCGCCGGCCTTCAATCATTGCGAGCTCGTGCCGCTGCTGCACGATGATGTCGTGCTGATAGGCAACCTCGCGTTTCAGATCCGTAATTTCCGCGAGCGAATTATCGTACGCGTTTTTCTCGGAGCTGTACGCCGCCCATGCCTGATTGTTTTCTGATTGGAGCGCGGCCTGACGGCGTGCGTCTTCAGCGTATTTCTCATGGACTTTGCGGTTATGCTGAATGATCAAATACGTCGCCGCGGCGGCGCCGAAAATAATGTTGCGGGTGCTTGCTGCTCCGTCGGCGAGGACGGGTGCGGCCGGTACGGCCAGCGCCATGGTGGCGGTCAGGGCCGTGGCAGCAATCGCTCGTTTGAATCCCATACTCTAGTCACTACCTCCTATGTGCGCAACGCGCCAACACTGCTCGTTGTTCCCCTCGCAGGGCAGCGCCCTAACGCTGCCGCACATGCGGCGCATGACCGAACGGATTGGCGTAGCCGGCATGGGCCGCATGGGCGCGAACATGGCGCGCCGTTTGCACGACGTAGGCTACAAAGTGACTGCTTGCTATGACGTAAATACGGAAAGCGCCCGCAGGCTTGCTTGTGAAGTAGGCGCGAACGCACCATCGTCGCTCGCCGAGGTCACCGCGCAAAGCGACGTGATCCTCACCGTCGTCACCGACGATGCAGCGATGCGCGCGATCTTCGCACCGCACGGCGATTCACTGCTGCGGGATGCAGCCGGCAAATATTTCATCAACTGCGCAACGCTGTCGCCGTCCGTGCACGCGGAAGCGCAAAAAGCCGCCGAAACCGCCGGTGCACACGCGATCGAAGCGTGCATGGCATCCTCGGTGACGCAGGCGCGCGACGGCACTTTGTACCTGATGTGCGGCGGTCGCCGCGAAGACTTCGACCGTTTACAACCGCTGCTCGAGAAATTGAGCATTGCCCTGCGCTACATCGGCCCGGCCGGTACGGCCGCACAAGTCAAAGCGCTGGTCAACATGGTCATGAACATCAACACGGCGGGTCTTGCGGAAGGTTTGGGCCTCGCCGACGCGCTCGGTTTAGATCTCACCATGGTCCGCGAGACCTTCGCTCAGACCGGTGCCAATTCGCGCGTACTGGAAACCGACGGCGCCGACATGCAAAACCGCGATCACGACGTCTACTTCTCCGCCGAACACGCCGCGAAAGACTCCGGCATTGCACTGTCACTTGCAAAAGAAGAAGGCCTCGATCTACCGCTTGCTGCCGCAACGTTTGGGCAATACGAGAAGATGAAGAACCTCGGCTTGGGCGGCCTGGATAAATCCGGCATTTCCGAACTCACGTTCAAATCACGGATGCCGCGATGAACGCCATCGAAGAAGTCATCTCGCTCGACGACGGCGCCCAAACGATCATCGAGCGCTGGGGTTCGCACGGCCCGATCATGCTGTGCGTCCATGGCATGACAAGCTCCCGCAAATCATGGGAACGCTTCGCTTTGCATTACGCCGATCGCATGCGCATTTATGCCTACGATCAACGTGGCCATGGCGACTCCGCCGGCGTCACGGGCCCCATGACGCTGCACCGCGCGCTTTTGGATCTGCACAACGTAATGCAGCGAATCGGCGAACCGGTCGACACGCTCGTGGGCCATTCGTGGGGCGGCGCTGTCACGATCTTGGGTGGCCGCCGGTTTGACGCGCAGCGCGTGATTGCGATCGACCCAATGATCCGTCAAACCGACGATCGCTGGTACGACGAATTTCTCGCCGACCTCGAGACGCTTTTCGCAAAGAAGGGCGACGAGCGCGACGCCGCGGTCGCCGAAGAGTACGCACAACTCGGCTGGGGCGACATCGACATCGAACGCAAGAAACACGCCGTGCGTTCAATGACAATCGAACCCATCGAACGCTTGCGCCGCGAGAACCCACCGGAAAGTTGGGACTTACGTCGCGATCTCGAAAACTACCCGAAGCCGTTACTACTCGCGATCGCGCAAGCCAACGACAGCATCATCGCTCTGGAAGATCTGAAGTCCGTGCGCGACCGCGGTGGCCCAAACATCGCCATCCGCGTCTTCGAAGGCCAAGGCCACAACCTCCACCGCACAAGCTTCGACCAATTCATCTCCGAAGTCGACACATTTTTAGCTCGCACGTAGCTGCCCACGCATAGCGCGGCTCTAAGGTGCAAGTTGGTGATAAGGCTTCAGTGTCATGGTGAGGTATCGAACCATCGCCGAGGCATCGAGGCGCGTTGCCCAACGTAAGCACGCTTCGCTTACATTGCGTAAAATCTAAGCGTTATGGTGAGACATCGGAACGCCGCGGACGCACCGTGCGCTATGGTGCGCGCCTAATCCAGCTCCTCAAACACGGCACTCACATTGAACTCGAACCATGGCACCGCAGCACTAACAAACCGCTCGCCTTCGCGAAATTCGCGCATACCGTCATGCGAATGCGCACGAATCGTCCGTGTCTTCGGATCGACGTCGAGTACCAAAACAGAGCCTGTAGCTAAATACCGCTCGATCTTGCGCGCGAGGTAAGCTAAGTCGTCTGAGGGTGAGCGTACCTCAACCGCGATCTCCGGAGCAAACGGCGGTTTCTCCCGCTCCTCGCCAGTCAGCGTTGCGCGGCGTTCTTTAGAAATAAACGACACGTCCGGTACGAACTCGGTCTTCTTAGCCGCCCGCAGACCAACGCGCAACTCGGGCAAAACATGCCCGCGGCCGGCGCCGCACTCTGACAAAATTCGAATCATCGCACTTTGCACGAGTGCGTGCGAATACTTCGGACTCACTTTCGGGTGAGCCACGCCGTCGAGGTACTCGATTTCGGGGCGGTCGCCGTACAGAGCAGTTTGCATGGCTTGCATAACACATTCTACCATCACGCCCGCAGCGCTTACCGGAAAGCTCAACAACGTGACCTTCCCGAGCACAACCGGCCGCGGGGAACGTGTCCCCATACGGATCCTTCAGGTGGAAGAGACAACCATTCCACCCTTTAGTTTATATGCTCACATCCATTCGGTGAGTCAAGCAACTCTGTAAGCATATGTGGCGTGCCGTCCGTATCGTCTCGATACTCGGCAACCCATGTACGTTTCTGTCGTCCCGGGTTCTCCCGGCTGAGTGTAAATGTTAGCCAACACTCGTTCTGTGAAATTGTGACGGAGCGGCCGTATTCAACAGTAATGTCTTCAATACCGAACCCGCCGAACGGATCATCAGCAAGAGAGCCGCCACGGACGAAGTCGCTTACGTTTAATTCATAAAGTCGTACCTCGTACCCACGCCCGTCCAAATCAAAAGGATGGATCGTTCCGAAGACGAGATCACCGTCCGGTCCTTCAGGGTAGCGTAGCGGATATAGGTTCGCATCAATGAGTCGGTCAAAGTTCTTCAATCGATGTTACGGGTACCTCAATGCTCTGTCCTAAGACCGCCAGGAATGATTTTGTCTAATCCTAGCGACTTGAAACGCCGTTGAACGTAGGGTAGGCATCGCCGTCGTCCGGAAAGGGCTCAAGACACATCTCGCAACTGGCCGCTGAAGCCACAATAGTTTCCCGCAGCAGCTTCATTTCAGCTTCCGATATGATCTTTTTGTCGATCGGAATTTCCCATTCCTCATCCTAGTATTGATGAGAGCGGCCACCCCGCCGTTGATTCCCCATGGGTAGCCGGCATACGTGCACGCCCGATCAGGAGTCCAGATCTCGCGTAGCTGTTGTTCGTTTTCAACGCTATGTTTAATAAAATCATTCTGCGAAAACCCGGCAGGTGCTGTTAGTACTACCGGTCGCGCTTCAGATTCCGCAAAAAGTTGCGAGCAACGCCACGTAAATGTACGGACAAATTCCAGCTTGACTTCGTCACGGTAGTTTTGTTCCTCGCCTGATCGTATGAAGCCCCACGATTCGTCTGACCATATGGAAGGAAAATCACTTTCCGCAAACACCCAGCCCTGTGATCATTCAGCGTAATACGCCTTCATGACTTACGACCCGCAGGCTAGCATAACATGCACACGACGTCATGAGTTCATCATTGCCGCTACACGGTGCCTGCAGCTGCAGGAGCGCATCTTAACGTCAGAAACGTCACCCGCAAAGCGTCGCTATCGCCGTTCGATAACCGATGAAACCATATGTAACGATCGTGGCCACACTTCGGACGCACGACTACGTCGGTTAATTCCTCGCTGTGGAAGTACTCGACCGCAGCATTTCCGCGCAAAAGTAGGTCCCGCGACTTACTGGCTTCTCTAATCCTAGCAAGATCGGGCGCAGGGCCGAGGTACGCAGAAAACAGTATCTTGCCGGCTGCGTCCCTAAAGGTGTACGTCTCCCATTCAAAATTTTGCCTTTTTAACGTTTTCCAATCGCGGAGAATCTGAATTGAGACTGACCCATCCCCGAGCGGGTACGCTATCCTGGAGACCTGAGCGGCAACTGGTTCGCCGAGAACATAAACCACTAATGTGGCAGATAATAAACGCGCGAAAATCAATGTAGATTCACCTGCTTTACTCCATTGTGCGGGCGTAATAACGTTATCTTATGTTCGAATCCGGCCGGGACTTCGTGCACCGCGCCGCATCTGCCTACGCATACGATACTGCACAAAAACAAAGAGAAACGCCACCTAAAGTGGCGCCTCTCCGTTCGATCGTGAAATCAGGCTAAAGCCAAACCGCTAGTGACCGCCGCCACCCGAAGCGCGTTTCGCGTGGTGCTTCTTGTGTTTGCTCTTCATGCCCGCCATGTGCGAGCCATTGCTCATCGTTCCGGTCGTGCTCGTGTTGCTAACGGGGCGGTTGAATTTGTCGATCCAGTTCGCGCCGTTCGGATTGTTGTTCAGCGCGTCCATGTTCTGACCGTTCGGACCGCTGCCGCTCGGCATCGTCGTGGTGTTATTCATCGGTGTGGTCGTTGTCGTCGTAGGGGTGGTCGTACGCACACACGGATTGTTTTTCGTCTTCACGCTCGTTCCGGGCGTGTTGATTTGCGTTGAGGTCGCGTTCTGGTTGGGATTCGTTTGCGTTCCCGTCGAGGTTTGCGATCCGGTCATGCCGGCTTGCGACGCATCCTGTTGGGTGCTGCTGCTTTGCGTGCTGGATGTCGTGCCGCTTGTTGTGGTCGATGTCGTGCTGCTTTGCGTGCCGTTCGAGTTGCAGTTCGCAGGCTGACCGCCCGTCGGGCCGACCGTGTTCTGATTCGTAGTAGTTGTGGTTTGATTCGTTCCGCTCGGCGTCGTTTGCGCGCCGGCCGGCAGCATTAATGTAAACGCCAAACCTGCGGCTGTAGCGATACCTAAAATTCTTGCTCCGATGCTCATGTGAAAACGTTTCTCCTCGCAAGATTAGTCAATAAGACTCAGATATCCGATACCCAATGCGCCTATGAATTAAGGCTTGCAGACGCTCGTCTGGGTGACGGCAGTCCCTCGATTTTGCACTGTCGTAATCGTGCTACCGTTTGTGGTAACGGTGGCACCGTACGGTGCTGTCGGCGGCGTGACGGCTACGTGCGGTGCACGACATGCATGCCGGCGGAGCTGCTTGGAGTAAAGAGCCGGATGGTGCCTTACTGCGCGAGGCGACGGCGTTGCGCCAAGGGCTACAAGCGCCAAGGCGACTAGGGCCAGAAATCTTACGCTTCGCATGCTTACAGCGTACCCGGTTCGGGAAGAACCGCTTGGTGGAATTTCCGACGTTCATCAATATGATCGATGCCGCCGTGCGCGCAGAGTGTCCAAGCGCCAACCTGCAGTTGAAAGATCGCAGCGTCGCCCGCTGGTCGTGTGACGACTATAGCGTTGACATCCAATTATTCGGCGACGCCTATCGCATGACGATCGACCAAACCGGTACAGTCATCTACCAAGCGATGGACTTCCGGGACGAGACAAGCGCCCTCCAAACGGCGAGTCTTATTGCGCGCGCTTTGCAAGGCGAGGCCGCCTAACTCAGCGTCCGGCACCGGAGCGCGTGCGAGGGCGCATCCACCGTTCGTACTCGTGCACCGGCATGGGCGGCTGTATTGCTAATCCTTGCGCGTAGTGCACGTTATGATGCGCAAATACCGCCCACGGCGGCGGTTCTTCGCAATTGACGGCGAACACCGGCCATGGCAGCGCGCGCGAAAGACGCAGCGTTTCGTGCGTTCGGGGAAGCTTCACGAATGCGATCGGCGCGATGGCGAGCCGTGCGATGTCCCGTATCGTAATGTCGTCCAGCGCCACGCCCGCTTCAACGCCGCATTGGCCGAACGTTGCAAGCGCCGCCCTTACACCCGCGCTGCCTGCAGTGTTCGTATGGAGGTCGATCGCAAGCATCCCGCGCAATCCGGCTTCGCTTTCCCGGATCGCGTCGACGTATCGTTGTACGGCGGCATGGTCATCCGCGTCCACGCCAATGTGCGCAGCGCGAAATGAGGCGTTCGAGCGCCATTGCGCCACATGTTGCATCGCAGCGCGCAGCGTTTCCGCCCGCGAATCCGGAAGCAGCAATTGCGCACGCGCCGGCCCATGCGTGCGCACGTCGATAATAGGTTCAACGCAAAACTGCGTGTCTTGTGCGACGTGGGTTTCGGAGGCGCAGAGCTGCTCGGCGAGCTCACCGATAAGCTGCACGCCCCACGCCGGGATCGTATCGGAGACGACGAGCGGATCGCCCCCACGCACGCCGGCGATCACCACCCATGTACGGCCGGAGCTTTCGTACACTTTGTGTGTCGCCAGCTCGAAGTCGAGCGCTTCGAGTGTCGCCTTTGGGACGCGCGACGTATCGCCCGGCCACGGCACATTCTTTCGAAGAAGTGCGGCGTCGCTTGACGCTTGAACAAATGCTTGTGCGCCGTCGATGCGGAGCAGCGCGTACAGCGTGCGGCTCGCCGCCTGTTGTGGCGGCGAGCCGCTGACATTACCGTTCGTCGTTCAGGGTCGTGCCGACGCGCCCGTCGGTCTCTAAACGTGCACGCTCTTTCTTTACCGTCGCCGAGACGTGTTCGGTCGATTGGACGTCGCGCTTTTCTACGCCGACTTCCTCGGTGGCTACGGTATGTTTGTCAACCGACACTTCGTCGCGCATAACCGGAATGCGAATCTCTTCGCCTTGACCGATCGACGCGTCGTCGTCCTCTCGATCGACGCGGTGCCGCGTGAGAACGATTTCTTCGCGGTTCACCGGAATGTCGAGCTCTTCTTGCGAGCTCACAACCTGTTTGCCTAACCGCACTTCGCCTTGTTTGGCCTCGTGTTTCTGCACGTCAAGTCGCTCCTCGTGCAGCGTCATCGTGCCGCTTTCGCTTTCGTTTTCGCTATCCGTTCCCGTATCGGTTTTTCCGCCGAACCGGTCGATCACCGGCAATACGACGTCCGGATCTGCGCCTTGCACGTATAAGACGCAGCCGCTATTTTCGGAGCCTGCCGATCCGTTGCCGGCGCCGAAAAGCCGTTTCACCGTTTGCAGAAATGTCTCGCCCGAACTTTCAAGCGAGATGTTTTGCGGGGAAATGCCCTGTTGCTGGATGGCATCGGCGGCCGCCTCAGCTGAAGGGCGATCGGAGAAATATGCACTTATGCTTTGGACCTTTTGCAAATCCATATGACTCTCCATCGGTAAATGACTTTTCAGACTCGTCGTATTCCCGGTAGCGTTCATGCGAAACTTATCAACTTGTTGGGCGGGCAAGGAGCCGTCCTGACGCACGACGAGCTTCTCGCTCAGCACCGGCTCAGTGACCTGCTTGATGGTGCGTCGCGTGTCGCGCCGGATCGTCACTTCGTTTACGACGACGTTGCGCTTGCGCACTTGCGCTTCTTCGTGCCAGAGCGGAATGCGCATAACTTCGGGGCGGCCGGCTGTCGGTGTGCGGGTGATGATCAGATCTTCAGCTTCGAGCGGCACTTCGAGGTGTTGAACGGAACGGGTGATTACTTTTTTGATGTCGACGTGTGCCGTCACGCGCCGTTGCTTGCGTACTTTCAGGCGCTGCGAACGTATCGGAATGCGCGTGATATCCGTTCGGCTGGAAGTTTGGGCTCCGGCCTGGCGCAGCGCGTCGCGGACTTCGTCTTCATTGCGCGAAACGCGTACGAGCAGCAGCAATGCACCGCCGCGAACCTGCTCATCGCAAAACGCCGCATGCTCGGCCGCAAAACCCGTTTCGTGAAGTTGAGCGGATACGTTGCCTTGGAGCGGGATGGCGTGCGTGCGCTCGCAAAACGGGAGAACGTCTTCAGATGAACGCGCTGCAGCGCAGATGTCGTCCGGCGGCACGCCGAGCGCTTCTAGCGCGCCGGCCGCGTGCAGCGCGTCTGTCCGGTCTGCGAATAGTGCCGTGATGTACCGTCGTTGCATCACACATCCTCCGGCACACACTTTTCCCGCGCACGCGCGCAACCAATTCGCGGGCGCACGTTCTCTCCTAGTGCGGGTTACGAAGCGGCTGCGCTGTACCTCAAGACCATTTCTGCGGTCTCGTTCGCATAGAATGTGACGACATCGCCCCTAAGGATATCCCGGCGGCCGGTAAGGTCAGCGGCAATCAGGAGAACTTGCGCAACGCACTCGGCGTTCGTCGGTGAAAGTTGCGCATGCGCCTGCGCTTTCGCCCACTCTTTTAGGCGCTTCCAGATCTCGTCTGGAAAATCGCCGTGAACGTACGGCATTGGTTCTCCTCATTGCCCGGCACCATGCGGGTCGGCTTAACGGTATCACGATCTGTCGACACGGATAAGTCTCGTGCGCTTTCCGGTAAGCCGAAACCTGAATCGCAGATCGTGATTTTCGCGTTTATAGAGGACCGTGAATACGTGAAACGTAATTCAGGCATTGCAGTGCCTGTATAACCGCAAAGGCGCCAGAGGACTGTATGAAACCTCGAGCTCGTTGGACATTTCTCAGTAACCACGCCCACGTGCTCATAGCACTTGCGAAGAATCCGGAGCTGCGCATCCGCGATCTGGCGCACGAAGTGGGGATTACTGAGCGTGCCGTAGCGCAAATCCTTAGCGATCTGCAGGCGGCGCGCGTGCTGACGAAACGACGCGTCGGCCGGCGCAACGTCTACTTCGTCAACGCCAAGGCGCCGTTGCGTCATGCCGTCGAAGCCCACCGTACCGTCGGAGACATCCTTCGACTCGCCGAACAACCGCCTGCGTTTATCCGCGAGAGAGCTAAAACGTCCGGCACAAACAGCGACACGCAAACGGGGTAAAGCTTATGCAGATGAATGTTTCGCGACGCCTTTTCACCATCGCGTTTTCGGCTGCTTTCGTTTTCCCGTTCGTTCCCGCGTCGCCGGCCGCCGCCGCTACTCAGCCGGCCGGCACGGTCGTGGACGGCGTCATGAAGCGTGCCATGAGCACCTACTTTCTGAAAGGCGCGATCGTCCAGATCCGCTCAAACGGAAAGACGGTTTACACGGGCACGTACGGAGAGTCGATGACCGGCGTTCGCCCGACGCCAAACATGCATTTCCGCAACGGCGCGCTCGCGTTCACGTACATGGCGACGCTGCTGCTCGAGTTCGTCGATCGGAAGAAAACGACGCTCGATACGAAGCTATCAAAGTATCTGCCGAACCTGCGAGATGCAGATAAGGTCACGCTTCGAAACCTTGCCAACATGACATCCGGGTATGCCGACTACGTGTACCAACCGGCGACGCTGCAAGGTACTGCGCTCTACCCATTTCGGCAATGGACGCCCGAAGAGTTGGTTCGCATCGGGGTGTCCGCCAAGAACATGTTTGCGCCCGGAACCAACTGGGGCTATTGCCACACGAATTACGTGATCCTGGGCATGGTGCTTTCAAAAATTGCCGGAATGCCGCTCGCCGATGCCCTACAAAAATACGTTTTGACGCCCATGGGCTTGAGGAACACGCACGCTTATACCACGCCGTATATGCCGGAGCCGGTGCTGCACGTGTTCGATTCCGAGCGCCGCTCTGCGCTCGGCGTCAACCCGAACGTGCAGTTTTACGAAGAGTCAACGTTCTGGAATCCATCGTGGACGACGATCGAAGGCGCCGTGGAAGTTACTGATGTCACTGATTTGAGTAAGAGCATTGAAGCGGCGGCACAGGGCTCATTGCTCTCACGCAGTTCCAGTCGCGCGCAAATTCTGCCGCACCTCATCGGCTTCAGTCATCCCGTTCCGGGTTGCTCGGCGTGCCGCCCGCAAACGAAAGCGTTCAGCTACGGTCTCGGCGTTTTTTTGATGGGCCCGTGGATTTCGCAAACGCTCGGGTTCGCCGGCGCATCGGGAGCTACGGCATACCTGCCCTCGCAGAAGCTAACCATATCGATCGAAGTTACCAATGCGCCGCGCGCTTATGACAACAAAGGAAACGCCAAATACGGGCTGCCTGCCGGTAATGTGCTGAAGAATCTCGCCGACGCGCTCGCGCCGAACACGTTCCCAACGCTCTAAGCGCAGGGCGCCGGTGCCGCGGCACACATCGCCGTTAGTAGTGCTAATGGACCTCTCAATATTGAGAGTACTTTGACATTAGGCTGACATGAAAACGCCCACTTTTCATCGCCTTACTCAGCGTGGCGGAATCCACGTAACACGGAAAGAAATAGTCGCTAAACACGTTCGTCGCATTTCGTGGAGCAGCTATGCGTCGTCATCTTGGCGTTCTTTTCAGCACAGACGTTGTCGTCCTAAACGGCGTACCGCAATGGTAATAAGAGTTGCGGAACGCACAATGCTTGATGACGAGGACGCGTACGTCTCAACAAGTCACATCGCAATCGGTGGCAAGACGTACGCAACGGCGAACATCACATCCGTTTGTGCTTCGCAAAGGCCGCCGAATCGCATGCCGTGGATCGCGCTCTTAATTGCCGGCGTCATTCTACTTCTCGCACACGTCTATATTTCCGGCGCCGTTCTCGCAATCGTGTCCATATCCGTACTTGTTTTGCTGAAGCGCGATTACGTCGTTGTTCTCGGTAGCGCATCCGGCGAAATGCAAGCGTTAAAGAGCCGCGATTCAGAACGCGTCAATCATCTTGTGGTGGCAATTCAACGAGCGACGATCCAGCCAGGCTAGCGCGGATGCACGCGATGGAAAACCGGTAACAAAGTAACCTTGAGCGTATTCACATCGACCGTGTAATGCTTCGCAGCCTGACCTGACGCCACAGCCCACACACCGTAACTGTTCGCCGGCCCGCGATCGACAACCGTTACACACTTGCAGTTCGAAGGCAGATGCGCGTACTCCATGACGGCTGCAACGGCTTTGACGCCCGCCGGCGTGAGCGCCACATCTCGCGGCCACTTGAGCGTCGCATTCATGTAATCGGGAACCCCGTGCACCAACGGTATATTCACCAGCCTCGTCGTGTTCGAGGCGATCAGCGGCTTGCCGCGTTTTGCGAGCATTGGAATTTGCCGCACGACGAACGGCCCCATGACAATCGCGTTGGCTCCGGCGCGCACATATTGCCGAGCGATTCGCTCCTGCTGCGCCGTTGGCGGACCAAGCACGATCGCTTGAGAAAGCATTGGCTGTGTCGCCGCCAGCGACTGCTCCGGCGAAGAAGCCGCCATCGCGCGTTGTATCCGTGTGATGTCGAGATACTTTTGCGCCTCGCGACCTGCTAGCACGGTCTCACCGCCAACCTTCCAGTGCACGGTGCGCGTCGTAGTTACGCCCGGCATCGGCGGAGGTCCGGATGCTATCGCCTTCGTGTCGAAGAGCTCAAACCCGGCGTTCAATCCACGATCGTTCTGATACTGGATCGCTATGACGTTCGGATGTTCGGCCGGTGCATACATAATGCCCCACACGCGCGTACCGGCGGGAAGCCCAACCGGAAGCGTCACCGGAAACGCCGCGCTCGAGACAATGCGTCGCACGTTCGCTAACGTTGGTTCGCGCGTCACGGCAAACGAATGAATCACGATCGTAGCACTGTTGCCCGTGAGCCACAGTTTCACACCTTCGAAGAAATTCGTGGTGAACGCGGCCGCTGTCCCCGCCATCGCAACGGAGATCGCGCACGTCAGCGCAATCGCGCGAATCCTTTGCCGCCCTTTACGCGCCGCCGAGCGAGCCAAAATGCTGCTCATGGGAACGTCCGGCACCGGCAAGTGAGCCCGCGCGTATTTCGCGCGCATTGAAAAGTCAGAGTACATGCTGCTGTTCCTCCGCAGTTCTAAAATGATCGTCGCGATAGTCGCCGAGCAATTCACGCAAACGCTCACGCGCACGCGTAAGACGTTTGCGTACCGTCGCATGCGGAACACCCAGCACGGTCGCAATCTCATCGCCCTTGAGATCGTCGAAGTAATAAAGCACGGTCACCTCGCGCAGCTGCGGATTCAACTCCGCAAGCGCACGCCACACATCGAGCGCCGCCGTGTCATCTGCGCGCAACTCATAAAGCGGCGCTTCAACGCGACGCTCCGCATGACGCCGCGCAACGCGCCGCGACTCCCGAATTACAATGCGATACACCCACGCATCGAAGGCCGCCAGATCGCGTAGCGTTCCAAGCCGGTTATGCACGATAATGCACGCTTCTTGCGCCGCATCGTTCGCCAAATTCCAATCGCCCGTAATACTGGCCGCCAGCCGAAAACACGGAGTCCAGATCGCCGCGACCAGCGATTCCAAAGCCGCGGGATCACCCAGCAGGGCAGCGTGGACGAGGTCGGTGGGCGCCCAACGTGGTTTCGTGGCCGGGTCGTGCTGATTTGGCATCTATAATAAGGAGGGTCGACGCCTGCCGGAATGTGCCCTAATTCGTGCGCTTTTGGCGGAAAACCGACGGGACGCATCGGCCGGCGCTCCGTACAAGTCGGCATGCATAAGACTGCCCTCGCTCTGGTGTTGCTTACCATCGCGCAAACATCGCTTGGATCGGCATCGCCAAGTGACGTTGCCACAATCCGAGCGCTGCGTTTGGAAAACAACCGCGCGATTCAATCGCACAACGTGCCGCTCATGCAGCGCGCATGGGCTGCCAAGATTCGACTCATCGAGACGGACGGCACGCTTTTCTCAGGTTCCAAGGCCCTCGCGGAGAGTTATGCAACGTTCGAATTCAAAGACAAAAGCTTCGTTGCATATGCGCGCCGCCCAACCAAGATCACGATCGGCGTCGACGGAACAAACGCCGCTGAATACGGCAACTGGACCGCTGTGTTCAAAGCGCCGAAGCGCGGTCATTCGGGAACGTACCTGGCTTCATGGCGAAAATTCCGGACGGGCTGGAAAATCGTGTATGAAGCCTACGTTTCACTAGGATACTAATGAGGCTTAATGCGCACCGAATTGTGTCGCGCTTCAAAATGCGTGAATCGCACCGTACGGCCCAGGTGAATAATCCGCTCCGCTGCATTCGGGGATCAGGCATTGACCATGCGCGAACTGTTTCAGGATCACAATCAACATGGAGATTTCTTCGGAACTTCCATGCTCTGACGTTTTCTTGTACTGCTCAGCAATGGGAATATACCGCGCCGCAAGGCGCTTGAGTGTCGCAATGTCGCGATATTGGAAGGCGTCTAATCCGGTTTCGACCACCTGGCCCAAGGCGAATGCAACAACATAGCGCCGGGTCGTTAAAGTTCGCGCAAGCCGCGCGCATGCTAATGCATCTGAAGCACTTTGAGATCCTAGCCGTACCGCCTCGCGCCATTGGCGATGTGTTTCAGCCATTACCCACTTGAATTTAAGAGAATTAGGCCGCGCCTCGCGCGTCGTCGTGTGCAGGCATTGTGCCACTTCGGCGTTTTCGGTTTCGGCGGGGTGAACCGGCGGCGGCGTAGACATCGCCACGGCGGCCCAGACGAAAGCCAGCAACTGAAAAATCGACACTAGCGACTATCCTTGCTCAAAAGCAATCGTAATAATCGCGATGTCATCCGCGGCCGGCGCTTGTACGACCTCGCGCAATAGATACGACGCCGGTTTTTCCGTATGCGCAACATCCCACGCCTCTACCGCGCTGCATAAGCGACTTTCGCCCTCGAACAAATTTCGGGAAGCTTCAATCAGGCCATCGGTATAACAAACGATAGCCGAGGCATTCACTGTCGATACGGCGTGCGACGTGCGCGCAGCATGTTGCACACCGAGAAGCGGGTCGCCGGTGAAAAGTTCTTCCAACGAGCGGTCCGCGCGCCGCAGCAACGCCGGCGGATGCCCGGCATTGGAAAACGTGAGCAAGCGCTTGCAAGGGTCGAGAATGCCGAAAAACACGCTGGCGATACAGTCGGCATTCTCCATGACCATGATGTCTTCAACCGACGTGATGATTGAAGCAGGATCCGTATTGTTAAACTGTCCGGCGCG